>DAHVAR010000073.1 GCA_027314515.1 Actinomycetota bacterium | reverse complement strand
AGCTGGAGTGCATCGACCGGATGTACTGCAACCTGTATGTGCCGAAGCTGCAGCGCGAGCTGGGGGTGGTCGGTTTCATCCGTGAGCACCTGGGCAGGAAGGTGGCCTCCACGGCGGTGCTGGCCGACCGGACCGAGGCGTTTTATGCCGAGGTCAGGGCGTTGGCGGCCCGGCACCGGGTCGAGATCGTGGAGTTCGCGTCCGGGCAGCGCAAGGACGGTGTGATGCGCGAGCGGCTGGCCGGGTTCCTTGCCTCCGGCCGGGATGACGGGGTGGTGTTCATCGGCCGGGCCCAGGAGAAAGTGAGCGTGTTCGCCACCACCAGGCGCCGCGATGCCGCGCAAGTCCTACTCGTGGATCACCCGGGCCAGCCGGTGGTCACCCAGTGGTACTTCTACTGTCACGACCGGCCCGACCAGGTCGGACTGATCTTCGGTCGGCGCATCATCCGACCGGGCGGCGGCCCACGCCGGGGCGATAACCGTTGAGGACGTTGAAGATCTTGGCGAGGGGTCAGAGTTCATGCTGGCGAGCCCTCATCATGGCGACGAGGCTCATGTGAAGCGTAAGCAAGGCAGCGCGAATGGCTGGACTCCCCACCGGCTGAATGACGAGGTGTGCTCCAGATCGGCGAAAGCATGTTGAGCAGGGCCGTCAACTGCATTTCGTCTTCATGATCCCGGCCCCGAGGGTCGATGACCTAGCGGACTATGCGCGCGGCGGCCGCCCCCAAACGCTCGTCCACCTGCCCGGTCGGCAGCTCGAATTCGACCAGGTACCGTGCGCCGGCCGTGGCGTCGCTGTCCCCGCTGGCAACGGTCAGCGCGAACGCACGTCAGGTGGACGAGCGAGCAGCGTCCAGCACCCAGTCCAGACTAAGTCCAGACTGGCCATCTCGGCTGAGAACGCGTCGATGTCGTGCGCGCCAAGCAGGAATCGCACCCTGGTGGGCGGTGATCCATGGGCACTCCGCTCCGCGTACGCATGACGTAGAGCGTCGTTGAAGTCGCAATGGCGCCCACGGGCGATCACCTGGCGCAGCGCCTTCGGTATTAGCTGCTTTGTAGATATCACCGCACTTGTGCGTTATTGCGCTACCATCGGTTGCCTTAGCTATGCCGATCTCGATGCTGGTGTGGTGATGGATGTCGGCGCCTGATGGGCGTGGCGTGGCTGGCGAGGCTGCCGTCAGTACGGACACTGACAGCCTTGCCGCGGGCGCCGCAGTGCATGACCGGTACTCGGTAGTGCATGATCGATCCTCGGCCGGGGCCCCTGAGCAGGCCGACCCGTGGTCTGGCGGCACCGGCCGGCCCGTGGCCGGGGTACCGCGGGCGGACGTAGCTGTCCAGGCCGCCGCTCAGGGGGCAGCAGGACCGGCTCCGGTCGCCGCTCAGGCTGACTGGTTCCTGCCGAGCGGGCGGGCTGGCCTGCTGCCCGGCTCGATGACCGTGTCCTTTGACCAGGCCGGTTCCGGGGAGTCCCTCCGCGCCGCTGCCCGGGCCGCGGCGGCCGGCGCACCGCCGTGGGCCGCGGAAGAGCCAGGACTCGCGCGGGGAGAGCCGCCGCCGTGGGAGAACGGGCCGTGGCCTGGCCCGGGCGCGCCCGGCATGTCTCTCCCGGCAGCCGTGTCACCGACCCCGCCGCCGGAGCGTGCGGTGCGGCCGGATCAGGCCACCAGGTCATGGACGCCCCGCACTGTGCTGGTAACGGGCCTGTTGCCGCTGGTGATCCCCGGCCTGGTCGCCGGATTGCTCGGCCTGCGCGGGAGCCACGCCGGCGAGGCCATCCGACGGGCGTGCTGGCTGGCAGTCGCCGCGTCGCTGGCCTGGGCCGTGGTCATCGTGGTGCTGATCGCGGCCAGCACCGGCGGCTCGGGCGGAGGCTGCAGCTACCCTGCGGCCGTGCGCCTGTCGTATGACAGGGCGATGGCCGACCTGCGCGCCGGTTCCCCCGCTGCGCTACAGGCAGCAGATCTGGGCCGGGCGGCGGGCCAGGCGAACTCGGCCGCTGCCGCGGCTGGCCAGCTCCGGGTGCGCACCCCCCTGTCCGCGCTGGCAGGAGACTTGCAGCAGGCGCGAGCCGACGCCACCGCGAGCCGGGCTGTGCCAGCCGGCCTCAGCGGTCGGCTCGCTGCCGACGGCGAAGCGCTGACGACAGCCTGCCGGTCCTGAGCGAGCAGTTACCGCCCGCCGTGTTCGCGGCCGGGCCGTTAGTCCGACCGTTCTGATAGGACTGAGGCGTGCCGGGTCAGGTCGCGCAGGCGGTGCGCCGGAAGACGCGCGGCAGCCGGACGGTGCGTCAGCCGGCTGCCGAGCTGCCCGTGGCCAGGGTCGCCGTTGACATCTCCCTGCCGCACCTGGACCGCCCGTTCGACTATCTGGTACCGGAATCCTTGGCCGCGTCGGCGGTCGCCGGGTGCCAGCTGCGGGTCCGGTTCGCAGGCCAGCTGACCGGCGGTTTCCTGCTCGAACGACGATCCGCGACCGACCATCAGGGCAAGCTCGGGTACCTGGAGCGCGTCGTGTCGCCCGAGCCAGTCCTCACGCCGGAGATAGCCGGGCTGGCTAGGGCGGTGGCCGACCGGTATGGCGGCACGATGGCCGACGTGCTGCGGTTGGCGATACCGCCGCGGCACGCGGCGGCGAGCCGGGCTGGCTATGGCGGGGCGGCGGGGCAGGTTGGGCCGGCGGGGCAGGTTGGGCCGGGCGGGGCGGCGGCGGGCCAGGCGCCAGACCTGCTGTGGGGCCGCTATCCGGACGGGCCGTCCTTTCTCGCGGCACTGGCTGACGGCCGCAGTCCGCGTGCCGTCTGGTCCGCGCTACCCGGCCGCGACTGGCCGGCCGAGATCGCGCGAGCGGTTGCCGCGGCTGCCGGATCGGGCCGCGGAGCCGTTGTGGTCGTCCCCGACTCCCGCGACCTGACTCTCGTCGACTCGGCCCTGTGCGCGGCGCTCGGGCCTGGCCGGCACGTGGCGCTGATGGCCAGCCTCGGGCCGGCCGAGCGCTACCGGCGCTGGCTGGCGGCAGCGCGCGGTGAGGTCGCCGTGGTGGCGGGCACGCGGTCGGTCATGTTCGCGCCGGTGCGCGACCTTGGCCTGGTCGTGCTCTGGGACGAGGGCGACGACTTGCACGCCGAGCCGCGGGCGCCGTATCCGCATGCGAGAGAGGTCCTGGCGCTGCGAGCGCACCGGGCTCGCTGCGCCGCGCTCATCGGGGGGTTTGCCCGGACGGCTGAGGCCGCGCAGCTCATCGCGTCCGGCTGGGCGCGCCCGCTGCAGGCCAGCCGCCCGGTAGTCCGCCGGTGCGCGCCCGCCGTGCAAGCGGCCGGCGCGGATGCCGAGCTGACCAGGGATGAGGCCGCGCGGTACGCCCGGCTGCCGGGCCTTGCGCTGCGGACCGCACGGGCGGCGCTGGCCTTCGGGCCCGTGCTGTTCCAGGTGCCACGGCGCGGCTATCTCGCCGCGGTAGCCTGCGAGCGCTGCCATTCCCCGGCCCGGTGCGAGTGCGGCGGGCCGGCCGAGCTGCCCGGCGCGCAGGCGCCACTGCGGTGCGGATGGTGCGGATCGGCGATCGGCCGAAGCTGCCGCCGGTGCGGTCACCAGGGGCTGCGCGCTCTGGTGACCGGTGCCCGCCGGACCGCTGAGGAGCTGGGCCGCGCGTTCGCGGGAGTACCCGTGCTGACCTCGGGCGGCAGCCAGGTACTCGTCACCGTGGGCGAGGATCCTGCCGTCGTGGTCGCGACGCCGGGTGCCGAGCCAGTGGCCGGCAGCGGATATGCCGGAGCGATCCTGCTGGACGGCTGGGCCATGCTCGGGCTGGCCAGCCTGCGGGCCGCCGAGGAAGCCTTGCGGCGGTGGATGAATGCCGCCGCGCTGGTCCGGCCGGCGGCCGCCGGGGGGAGCGTCGTCGTCGTGGCTGACGGCGCACAGCCGGCGGTACAGGCACTCGTTCGCTGGGACCCGGCCACCCATGCCGATCGAGAGCTAACCGACAGAGCTGAGCTGAGGTTCCCGCCGACCGCGCGGATGGCGGCGGTGACCGGGCCGGAGCGAGCTGCCAGCGCCTTCCTGGACGGGCTGACGCTGCCACCCGACGCTGAGCTCCTCGGGCCGTTTCCCGCTGCCGGAAACCGGGCGGGCTCGGCCGGGCCGGAGCCGGAAACCGTTCGTTACCTGGTGCGGGTGCCCAGGTCAGAAGGCACATCGCTGGCGCTGGCGCTGCGTGCCGGGCAGGCCGTCAGGAGTGCGGCGAAGGAACCGGGGGTGATCCACGTCCAGCTTGACCCCGCCGCGCTGATCTGACTACGGACCGTTGAGGCCGTAGGGTACTTGGGTGACCAACTCACTCGGTGGCCAGCGAGCGCAGCCCGCGCCGGGGACCGGCGGCTCAGCCGGCGCCCAGCGGGACCGCGTGCGGATGCCCCCGGTGCGGCTCGCACCCCGCGAGGAGCTCGCCGCGGCGGCCAGGGTGGTGCCGTTGCTGCGCGCGGCGCGGGAGCTCCGGGCCTGGGCTGCCGAGCACCCGGAGGTGCCGCCCAGCCAGGTCCTCGACGGCAGCGCTGCCCTCGTGGCAGCCGAGGCGCTCGAACTGACACCAGATGAGCTGGATGCTGCCTGGCAGGTCGCGGCGGCCGTCAGCGAGCAGGTTGCCGGCGACGGCGACGGCGACGGCGACGGCGAGCCGCGACCGGCTGCCGAGCCGCTGGCTACCGCAAGCGCCGAGGACGTGCTCAGGGAGTGGGATGCCGCGCTGGCCGCGCTGCTGGCAGCTGAGGAGCTGGACGGGCTGGCCACCGCGTTGTATACCGTCGGCGCCCCGGTGCGGATCGACGCCCTGTTCGAGGCCTACTCAGCTGCGGCAGGCGGCGGTCAGCTGACAGAGGCGGGGGCAAGCCAGCCAGCCCGCCGGACCCCGGATGCCGATGAGGCGGCGGCGCTGTCGCATGCACTCGAGACGCTCGCGGACCTCGGGGTGGTCGAACTAGGTACGGAGGAGACCGCGGGGAGCCTGACTGTTGTGCTCTCACCGCTCGGAGTGTGGGGCGTGCACCGGCGGCTGCTCGCGCAGGGCTGGCACGTCCCGGTACTGGGCGCAGTCGAGGCCGACAGCGCCGTGGGCTTGCTGACGACGCTGGCCAGCTGCGACGCCGAGGACGGGGAGTCCAAGATCAACGACTGGCTGGCCGGCCGGTCCGCGGCGCAGGCTGCGACTGACCTGATTGCCGCCGCGGCGGCGGGTACGCCGGGCCTGCGCGGTGCGGCTTTCGCGGTGCTTGACCGGGTCGGCCAGGCGGCCACCGAACAGGTGCGTGCCGCGATCGGCGAGCCGCTGCTGCGCGCGCACGCCGCCGTCTGGCTGCACGAGCACGGCGAGCAGGCCGAGCTAGGCCCGGCGGAGCGCGCGTGGCTGCTGGTAGACCTGGGCGCCGGACTGCTCGAGGAGGCCGACCCGCGGGACGTGGTGGCCGAGTTGCTGCCGGAGGTCGCGCCCGACGCGCAGGCAGAAATCGTCGCCGGGCTATGGCAGGTGCGTCATCCCGGAGTGATTGACCTGCTGACAACGCTGAGCGAGTATCATCCCGATCCCGGCGTCGCCAGGGCCGCGCGCAAGGCCGCGTTCAAGGCCCGGTCGCCAGGTGTCGGCGGTGGCCCGCGCCGTTCGTAGACTTGATCACAGCTGCCTCGCCCGCTGCGGGACGCGGTCGGCGGCAGCGCTCGTGCCCAGAGGAGTGTCGTGAGTATCAGGCCCATCCGGTTGTTCGGCGATCCGGTGCTGCGCACCCCGGCCGATCCGGTGACGTCCTTCGACGCCGAGCTGCGCAAGCTCGTGAAGGACCTCACCGACACGATGATGGACGCGCCCGGTGTCGGACTGGCTGCGCCTCAGATCGGCGTCGGACTGCGGGTTTTCACCTACTACGTCGACGACGTGGCGGGGCACCTGATCAACCCGTCGCTGCAGCTGTCAGAAGAACTGGAGGTCGATGGCGAGGGCTGCCTGTCCTTCCCCGGCCTGGCGTACCCGACAAGCAGGTCGCGGCGCGCCGTGGCGACCGGCTTCGACATGCATGGCGAGCCCGTCACGGTCGAGGGCAGCGGCCAGCTAGCCCGGTGCGTTCAGCATGAGACCGATCACCTGGACGGCGTGCTGTTCATCGACCGGCTCGATCCAGCGCAGCGCAAGCTCGCGATGAAGGAGATCCGGGCTTCGGAATGGTGGGGTGAGCCGGTCCCGCTGGTCAAGGTGTCGCCCCATCCGACGCAAGGCAAGGCCTTCTAGCGCATGCGCCTGATCTTCGCGGGCACCCCGGCGGCGGCCGTGCCTGCCCTGGAAGCGCTGCTGAAGTCCCGGCACCAGGTCGCGGCAGTCGTCACCAGGCCCGCGGCCAGAGCCGGGCGCGGCCTGAAGCCCGGCCCACGGCCGGTCGCCGATCGGGCTGCCGAAGCCGGCATCGAGGTGCTGGCACCGGCCAAGCCGTCCGAGCCGGACTTCCTCGCCAGGCTCCGCGAGATCGGGCCTGACTGCTGCCCGGTGACTGCCTACGGTGCGCTGCTTCCGCGGGCCGCGCTCGACATCCCCCGGTACGGCTGGGTCAACCTCCACTTCTCGGTCCTGCCAGCCTGGCGCGGCGCGGCACCGGTGCAGCACGCGATCCTGCACGGAGATGACATCACCGGCGCGACGACCTTCCGCATCGTGGCCGAACTCGACGCAGGGCCGGTCTACGGCTACCTCACCGAGGCCATCAGGCCTGCCGACACAGCCGGTGACCTGCTGGAACGGCTGAGTACGGCCGGCGCCGACCTGCTGGTCGCCACGCTGGACGGGATCGAGTCCGGTGAGCTGGAGCCGCGTGAGCAGCCGGCCGACGGCGTCAGCCTGGCACCGAAGATCACTGCGGCCGATGCCCGCGTCGACTGGCGGAAGCCGGCGGTCGCGATCGGACGGCAGGTCCGGGCCTGCACGCCAGAGCCCGGCGCCTGGACGGAGCTGGACGGCGTCCGGATCAAGCTCTGGCCGGTGGAACCAGCGGCACCGGTGCCGGGCTCCGGTTCGCCGGCCTCCGGTTCGCCGGCCGCCGGTTCGCGGACGGCCGGATCCGGGCCGCTGACGCCCGGCGAGCTCCGGGTAGCGGGCCGCTGCGTGCTCGCGGGCACCGGCACTACGCCGGTGGTGCTGGGCGAGGTGCAGGCGCACGGCAAGCGCCGGATGCCTGCTGCCGACTGGGCCAGGGGGCTGCACCTGGACGGCCGATCAGCTGTGCTCGGCTGACGTGCCCGGACATCCGAAGCGGCCGGGCGCGCGCCAGGCCGCCAGCCGCCCGCGCGGCCCGGGGCCAGCACCGCGTGATCCGGCCCGGCGGGTGGCACTCGAACTGCTGCTCGCGGTCGACGACCGGGACGCCTACGCTAACCTGCTGCTTCCGCGGCTGATCGCGCAACACCACCTGGCTGGCCGGGACGCCGCGCTGGCCACCGAGCTGAGCTACGGAACGCTTCGCGGCCGGGGCAGCTACGACGCCGTGCTGGGCATCTGCTGCGACCGGGACCTGAGCACACTCGACCCGGCAGTCCGCGAGGTGCTCAGGCTCGGCACGCATCAGCTGCTGGCCACCAGGATCCAGCCGCATGCGGCCGTCGCAACCTCCGTCAACCTGATCAAGGAGCACGCCGGCCAGCGGCCGGCCGGCTTCGTCAACGCGATCTTGCGGCGGGTGGCTACCAGGGACATGGCCGGCTGGCTGGAGATCGCCGCGCCGGCCAGGGATGCGGACCCGATGGGTCATCTTGCCGTCCGGTTCAGCCACCCGCGGTGGATCGCCGAGGCGTTCGCGGCCGCGCTGGGTGAATCGTCAGGCGCCGGCCTCTCCTCGGCCGATCTCACCGAGACAGCGGCGGTGCTCGCCGCGGACAATGAGCGTCCCGCGGTCCAGTTGTGCGCCGCGCCGGGCCTTGCGGACCAGCAGGAGCTTGTCGCGGCCGGCTGTGAGCCGGCCCGCTGGTCGGCATTCGGAGGCTACCTCGGCCACGGCGACCCGGCGGCTGTCCGCGCTGTCGCTGAGGGCCGGGCGGGCGTTCAGGATGAAGCCAGCCAGCTCGCGGCGGCCGCGCTGACCCGGGTGCCGGTCAACGGGCCGGACGGCAGCTGGCTGGATGTCTGCGCGGGGCCGGGCGGTAAGGCACGGCTGCTGGCTGGCCTGGCTGCCCGCGCCGGGGCCAGGCTCACCGCGGTCGAGATCCGGGAGCACAGGGCGCGCCTGGTCGCCGCGGCGGTCCAGCCCGCCGGGTCATGCCGGGTCGTCATCGCCGACGGCACCGTGCCGCCGTGGCGGCCAGGCGGATTCGACCGGGTCATCGCAGACGTGCCATGTTCCGGTCTCGGCGCGCTGCGGCGCCGGCCCGAGGCACGGTGGCGGCGAACGGCGGCCGACATCGCCGCGATCGGCGGGCTCCAGCGCGACCTGCTCCGCACGGCGCTGGACGCGGCCAGGCCCGGCGGGGTCATCGCCTACGTGACCTGCTCGCCGCATCTGGCGGAGACCAGGGACGTCCTTAGCGACGTGCTGTCCGAGCGGGGCGACGTGGCGGTGCTCGACGCGCCCGCCGTGCTCGCCGAAGTGCCGCGGCTGCGCTGCGGAGACGGCGGCCAGTACGCGCAGTTCTGGCCGCACCGGCACGGCACGGACGCGATCTTCCTGGCGCTGCTCAGGCGGCGGTAACGGCGACCGGGGCGCGAGTCCGGCGATGGGCTGGCAGCGGTGCCGGCCAGAGCAGTGATAGCCAGAGCAGTGATAGCCAGAGCAGCGCCGGTCGCCCGCCAGCTCAGCTCGCGCGTCAGCGCGCCAAGGTGTCAGCGCGCCGGGGCGTCAGCGCGCGGGCTGCGAAGGTGTCAGCGCGCCAGGGCACGAGGGTGCTTGCCGCCCACCCTGCCAGTGCCGATGTCCGCGCGCTTGCCCTGCTCGTAGCCGTCCGAGTAGCCGCTGCCGGTGTAGGTAACCCGTGCCGCCCTGGTCCGCGGGTACGCCTGCGCGACGTTCAGCCGGATCACCATGGACCGGTCCGCCAGCACCAGCGCGGCGCGCGAGGACTGGCCGTCGGCCGTTTGTGCTGCCGTCCGCTCGGCGCGCTGCTCTGCGGACCGTACCCTGGCGATCACCGCCGTCGCGAAGCCGAGCAGCCAGCTTCGCCGCCAGGCGCGCACGCTGTAGGCGCCCGCGGGTACCTCGGCGCCGGCCAGCCCGTGCCACATCTGGATCAGCACCGAGGTGTACAGGACGTCAGCCCGCTCGATGTCGGAGGCATAGCCGAAGACGTGGACCCGCTGACCGGACCCGGCGGGCAGCAGGATGCACTGGCAGCGCAGCGCGGCGGCCAGCCCGCACAGCAGGTGGGCCTGAACCCGGGCCCACGGGTTCCAGATCTCCACGATCCGGTTATCCGGCCTGTCGGTCTCCGGGCGTGCCGCGGCCAGCAGTGCCCGGTCGATGCCGTACTTGGCCATCAGTTCGGCGGCCTTTGCCGTCAGCGCCTGCGCCTCGGCGGCCGTGACTCCCTCGGCCTCGGCCTTGGCGAGCAGCTTGCGGACCCGGTCGAGCAGGCGGTCGGGTGCCTCATCGGCCACGGACGTGCTCATCGGCTGCCTCCAGGGCGATCGCTGCGTTGGCTGCGCGTCCGAACTTAGCCGAACGCTCCGACAGTCCGCCGCCGCACTTCCCGGCTTGCCCCGGCCGTTGCGGGCCGCGGCCCGGCCAGCCGGCCGGCTGTGCCGATGCCCGTTCCCGGCAGGAGGATGCGAGAACCTGACGGTCCGTGCCTACAATCGGCCGTGATGAGCGTGCAGATAGCGCCGAGCCTGCTGGCGGCGGACTTTGCCAGGCTCGCCGACGAGGCCGATGCGGTCCGCGACGTCGCCGACTGGCTGCACGTGGACGTCATGGACGGGCATTTTGTCCCGAACCTCACGATCGGCCTGCCGGTAGTCGAAGCGCTGCGGCGGCATGCCCGGCTGCCCCTTGACTGCCACCTGATGATCGAGGACCCGGACCGGTGGGCGCCCGGTTACGCCGAGGCCGGCGCGCGCAGCGTCACCATTCACGCCGAGGCGGCGAGCGCCCCGGTCCGGACGCTGCGCGCGATCAGGGCCGAGGGCGCGCGGGCTGGGCTGGCGTTCAACCCGGGCACCCCGGTGCAAGGGCACGCGGACCTGCTGCCCGAGATCGACATGCTGCTGCTGATGACCGTCGAACCCGGATTCGGCGGCCAGCCGTTCCTGGACCTGGTGCTGCCGAAGATCCGGCGTGCCAGGGAGCTGATCAGCGCTCACGGCGGCGAGGTCTGGCTGCAGGTTGACGGCGGCGTGAGCGAGCAGACAATCGAGCGGTGCGCGGCGGCAGGCGCTGACATGTTCGTGGCCGGCTCTGCGGTGTACGGGTCAGCGGACCCGGCCGGCGCGGTGCAGGCGCTGCGCGGCCTCGCCGTGGCCGCCTCGGCAGCGCATTCCGGCGGCCGTCCCGCTGGCTGATCGGCGGCGGCCGGTGAGCGCCAAGACCCATAACAGCGGGGAACGGGCAGCCGCCGCCCTCACCAGTCTCGACTCCGCGCTGTTTGAGGGTGCGCAGGCCACCAAGCGGGATCTGATCGACTACCTCGGCGAGATCCGCGACCTGATCAGGGTGCGGCCGGGACAGGCGCCGTTCGTGCAGAAGAGCGTGCCGGCGTAGCGCCGGACTTTCCCGGCTGTCCAGGTCTCTCGCTCGACCTGAACAGCCCGGTTGCACCCCGCGATCGCGGATACTACGGTCAGTGGCAGCAATGACATGGATGCGAGTTCCCCTGTCATCGGGACTGGCTGCTGCCCCTGGTGACCGCCTGGCGCCGGATGCCGGCTTTGCGGGCGACCGATGACGCGCTGGGCTCAGAGTGTGCTCATGACGGCGGCGAAAGGACCCGGTGCCGGCAGGCGCGCTGCGCATGGCGGCGCGGATGGCCGGGGCGGCGAACCCGGCCCGGGCGACCGGAGCGCTGACGGCCGGGAACCGCCTGCCGTGTCCCCGCTGCTGGAGGTCCGCGATCTTGCGGTCAACTTCGGTCCCGTGCAGGCGCTCCTCGGCGTGGGCCTGACCGTGCGGGAGGGCGAGGTGGTCGCCCTCGCCGGGGAGAACGGGGCCGGGAAGACCACGCTGATGCGCTGCATCGGCGGCGACATGGCTCCGCATGCGGGTGAGATCAAGCTCGGCGGCATGCCGCTGCAGCCCGACCCCGGCGCGCTGGCCCGCCAGGGCGTCAGCGTGCTCTGGCAGGACCTGGCGCTGTGCGACAACCTCGATATCGCAGCGAACCTGATGCTGGGGCGGGAACGGCGGACGCACCTGATGTCCGAGGTCAAGCTGCACACCGGGGCCAGACGGCTGCTCGCGGACCTGGGCATCAGCCTGCCTGCTACCACCCGTGACATCCGGTCGCTCTCCGGCGGCCAGCGCCAGCTCGTGGCCGTTGGCCGGGCGATCAGTCACCGGCCCCGGCTGCTACTGCTTGACGAGCCAACGACGGCGCTCGGCGTGACCATGTCGAAGCTGGTCGAGGACCTGATCAGCGGTGTGCGCCAGCAGGGCACCTCGGTCCTGCTCGCCTGCCACGACATCGACATGATGTTCCGGCTCGCTGACCGGATCGTGGTGCTCCGGCACGGCCGGGTAGTGGCCGAGGTCAGGCCGACCGAGGTGCACCCCGATGACGTGATCGCCCTGCTGTCCGGGCAGGACGCGGACTCCTCCGCGCGCAGCCAGCTCACCAGGCTGCACGGGCTTACCGGCCGGCTCGTCAGCGCGGATCCCTCGTCCAGCCTGTCGCTGATCCTGTCCGCGCTCGGCGCGGCGCTCGGCAGCGAGCGGCTGTGCATCCACCTGGTCTCCGGTAGCGAGCTGGCCTGCGCCGCCTCGCTCGGCCTCGCTGACCCGCTGCTGTCAGCCTGGTCCCGGCTGCCGCAGGGCCCGGCTGGCGGGCCGGCCGGGATCGCGGCGGCGGCCGGCGAGCCGGTCATCGCCGATGACGTGCGAAGCGACGGCCGCTGGGCGCCGTTCGCGACCCTGGCCAGGTCCGCCAGGGTGGCCAGCTCGTGGTCGGTGCCCGTGCTCGGCCCGCAGGGGCTGGCCGGAGTGATCACGGTGTTCCGGTCGATGCGCGGCAAGCCGAAGCGGGATGACCTGGACCTGGTCACGCTGTACGCCGGGTACGCGGCCAGTGCGATCGAGCGGGATGGCCTGCTGGCCGAGGTCACCGCCAGGAACCGGGTGCTCGAGACGATCAGGGAGATGCTGGAGACGCTAGCCGGGCCGCTGCCGGTGAGCCAGAGCCTCGGGGTCGCGCTGCAGGCGCTGTGCCGGGGTTTGCAGGCTGACCAGGCAGCACTGGTGGTCCGCCGGGCCGGGCAGGAGCCGGTGGTGCGGGCCGCGGCCGGGCGGGCTGACCTGCGGCCCGCTAGCGCCGACGATGACCTGGTCGCAGCCGCGGCCGGGGTGCTGAGCCGGGCGCGCAAGAACGACGTCGCAGTGCACGCGCCCGGCAGCCGCGGCCGGATTGTGACGGTGCCGTTCGCGGCGCCTGGCGGCGGCGCAGCGCTGGTGGTCTGCTGGCGCACTACCGCGCAGCCGGCCGACGCCGGGGCGCTGGCCGAAGACGCCGCCCGCTCGCTGCAGCTGGCACTGGAACGCGAGGAGGCGTCCGTCGCCCATCAGGAGGCACTTACCCTGCGCAGGTCGCAGGAACTCCAGCGTGGCTTCCTGTCCAGGCTGAGCCATGAGCTGCGCACACCGCTGACGGCGATCCGCGGCTACGCCTCTAGCTTGCTGCAGCCGGACGTGACCTGGGATAACGAGTCCCAGCACCGGTTCCTGCGCCGGATCGCGGCCGAGTCAGCCCGGCTCGGCCGGCTCGTCGACGACCTGCTCGACTTCTCCGCGATCGAGTCAGGCATCCTGCGGCTGCAACGTGACTGGTGCGACCTGGCGCTCGTGCTGGAAGCCGCGATCGCGTGCCTGCCGCCGGACGTCTCACCGCCGGTGAAGGTATCCTGCGCGCCGGACCTGCCGGTGATCTGGGCCGATCATGACCGGCTGGAGCAAGTCTTCGTGAACCTGCTGGCGAACGCGGTCGGCCATAATCCGGCCGGGACGAACGTCCAGGTCAGCGCTGTCGCCAGGGCCGAGTACGTGGAGGTGACGGTGGCCGACGACGGACGGGGCCTTGGCCCGGATACGGCCAGGGCGCGCTTCGAGCCCGCAAGGCGGTGGCGTGGCCCGACCGCCGGCGCGGGCCTGGGGCTGTCCATCGCCAGGGGAATCGTGACCGCGCACGGTGGCCGGATTGAGCTAGTTGCCCAGCCGCGCGGGACCTGCTTCCGCATCTGCCTGCCGATCGAGGCGGAGGCCGGCCTGGCGGCCCAGCCCGACCCGGATGGCCAGGCACTCCTCGCTACGGCCAGCCCCGGGCCGGCCGTCGGAACCGGGCCGGCCGTCGGAACCGTGGCCGCGACCGCGGCCAGGCAGGCTCAGCTGACGGTGGGCGAGGGCGATGACTGAGGCGGCTACGCGTGCGCTCGTGGTCGAGGATGACCCGAACATCGTCGATCTGATCAGGTCGAACCTCGCTGTCCGCGGCTTCGACACGGTGGTGTCCGCAGATGGCCTGCGCGCGCTGCGGCTGCTGGAGACCGAGTCCCCGGACATCGTGCTGCTGGACCTGATGCTGCCCGAGATCGATGGTTTCGAGCTGTGCCGGCAGATCCGGGAGCGGTCGTCTGTGGCGATCATCGTCGTCTCGGCCAGGGGCGGGGAACGGGACAAGGTGAGCGCGCTGAATGTCGGCGCCGACGATTACATGACCAAGCCGTTCAGCATCGAGGAACTGCTCGCGCGGATCAACGCCACGCTCCGCCGGACCCGGCCCGCCGGGCTGCCGGCGGAGTCGGCGCCAGCTGTCATTAACGTCGCCGACCTGGAGATCGACCTGGCCAGGCAGCTAGTCACCCGAGCGGGCGTCCCGGTACACCTGACCCCGACGGAGTTCGCCTTGCTGCGCGAGCTCGCGACCAACCGGGGCAAGCTGCTGAGCCACGCGCACCTGCTGCGGCGAGTCTGGGGCCACGGCTACGAGACCGAGACCGAGTACGTCCGGGTCTACATCCGGCGGCTGCGGGCCAAGCTGGAATCCGGCAGCACGCCGCTGATCGTCACCCAGCCGCGGGCCGGCTACCGGATCCTCGCGGACTGATGACGAGAAGCCGAGCGCGCGGGACCGCGATATATCGCCTGACCTGCAGGTTTTCGTTTACGGTATTTTCACGAGGTTACCCGGATGTTAACGGAGCCGTTCATCGATCGCGGCCTAGTGTTTGCCGCGGAAGACGAATTGACCCCCACGCGGGAGTGCTCGCAGGGCTGTGAAAAGCCCGTCTTTTCCGGGCGTCCCGCTAACAGACGAGGTGGTTTTCTTGCGCTCAGTCTCCAAGGCCGTGGCCACTGTGGCCATTGCCAGCAGCGCGGCGCTGCTCGTCGCCGCCTGCGGCAGCAGTTCACCGGGCTCCACGAGCAAGCTCAGTGCATCGCAGGTGCCGAAGCTCAGCTACAGCGACTTCAACCTGAGCTTCTCGGCCATGTCCGCGATCAAGATCCTCGCCTCGCACGGTTCGGGCAAGATCGCCGCCATCCTGCCCGACACCGTGTCATCGACCCGGTACGTCGAGTTCGACGCGCCGTACCTGGCCAAGGCGATGACGGCCGCCGGCCTGCCGAAGTCAGACCAGATCATCCAGAACGCGCAGGGCAGCGACGCGACCGAGTACGCAGACGCGCAGGCTGACATCACCAAGGGCGCGAAGGTCCTGATCATGGACCCGCTCGACCCGGCCACCGGTGCCAAGATCGAGTCCTACGCCAAGTCGCACGGCGTTCCGGTGATCGACTACGACCGGATCACCCTCGGCGGCAGCCGCAAGTACTACGTCAGCTTCAACAACGTGCGCGTTGGCACGCTGCTCGGCCAGGGCCTGGAGAGCTGCATCACCTCGTGGGGCGTCAAGAACCCGAAGGTCATCGTGATGCGCGGCGACCCGACGGACAACAATGCGACGCTGTTCGCCGACGGCTACGATGCGGTGCTGGCGCCGAAGTTCGCCAGCAAGGCCTACACCGACGTGGCCAACCCGGCCGGCACCTGGACACCGACCGTCGCGCTGACCGAGTTCCAGGCCGCCTACACGACGCACCCGAATGCCAACGCGCTGCTCAGCCCGAACGACGAGAACGGTGCGCCGATCATCCACTACCTGCAGACCAAGGGCGTCAAGCCGGACACCTTCCCGGTCACCGGCCAGGACGCCACCCTCACCGGCATCCAGAACATCATCTCCGGTTACCAGTGCGGCACCGTGTACAAGCCGATCTACCTGGAGGCACAGGCGGCAGTCGCGCTGGCCATGTACCTGCGGGCCGGTCTCACACCGCCGTCGTCGCTGGTCAACGGAACGGTGAAGGACATTCAGGAGAACATCCCGGTGCCTTCCATCCTGCTGACCCCCGAATGGGTCACCCCGCAGACCGTGGAGTCGACGGTGGTGAAGGACAACTTCGTGCCTGCCTCGCAGATCTGCACGAGCGCGTCGCCCGCCTCAGGGCAGCCAACGTACGCGGCCGACTGCACGAAGTACGGGATCTCGTAATGAAGCTAAGCGCTGACGGCCGGTCCCTGGCGGCCCGGTGGTAGCCAGCAGCGCCGGGGACGGTGCCACGCCCGCAGCAGCGGGCGCGGCACCGTCCGTGCCCGGCACGGCAGTGACCGGCATCCCACTGCTTCAACTGCGAGGCGTCGGCAAGGCATTCGGCCCGGTGCAGGCACTCGCCGGGATCGAGCTCGACATACCAGCCGGGCAGGTTACCGCACTGGTGGGCGACAACGGGGCCGGCAAGACAACGCTGATCAAGTGCATCACGGGCATCTACGAGCCCAGCAGCGGTCAGCTGATCTGGAACGGCCGGCCGGTGCACCTGCACTCGCCCAAGGACGCTTCCAATCTCGGCATCGCCGCCGTCTACCAGGACCTGGCGCTCGCCGACAACCTGGACATCGTGCAGAACATGCTGCTCGGCCACGAGAAGACGCACTTCGGCCTGCTTGACGAGATCTCCATGGAGCTGACCGCCAAGCAGACGCTGAGGGATCTCTCGGTGACGACCGTCAGGTCGATCAGGCAGCCGGTCGGCTCGCTGTCCGGCGGGCAGCGGCAGGCGGTCGCCGTGGCCAAGGCCGTCATGCAGGAGGCCAGGCTCGTGATCATGGACGAGCCGACCGCCGCGCTGGGCGTCACCCAGACCGAACTGGTGCTGGACCTGATCACCACGCTGGCTAGCCGAGGGCACGCCGTGCTCGTCGTCTCGCACAACCTGACGGACGTCTTCCGGATCGCCGACCGGATCGCGGTCCTGTACCTCGGCAGGCTAGCCGCGGTCGGTCCGGCGTCCGGATTCGACTCGCAGTCGGTCGTCGAGTACATGACCACCGGGTCGGCTGGCCGCTTTGGCAACGGAAGCGGCACCGCGTCAGCCGCCTCGACTGGCGCCAGCAGTGGTTCGGAGGGCCGACAGACATGACATCTACAGGACACGAGGGACCGGCCACGCAGGCGGCGGGGCCGGTGGCGGTAGCCGGCGCAGCAGATGAGCAGATCGCGGCCGTCGGCACGGGCCCGGCGATCACGCCGGACCTGATGGTCAACTCGCTGGGCGAGTACGCCAGGCTCTGGCTGCGCCGCGTGCGCAGCGGCGAGAGCGGCGCGCTGCCCGTGATCATCGGCTTGATAGCGCTGGTGATCTACTTCCAGGTCTCGCAGAGCACTTTCCTGTCGGCGAGCAATATCGCCAACCTGATGGGCCAGGCCGGCTGGATCATCACGATCGCCATGGCACAGGCATTCATCTTGCTGCTCGGCGAGATCGACCTGTCGGTCGGGTTCAACGCGGCCATCGGCGGCACCATCACCATGTGGCTGGTGTCGATAAATCATCCGTGGCCGACGGCGATCGCCATCCTTGCGGGCCTGGTCGTCTGCGGGGCCATTGCCGCTATCGAGGGCCTGATCATCGTCTGGCTGAAGATCCCGTCGTTCGTGGTGACGCTGGCCGGCCTGCTCGGCCTGAACGGCGTGCTGATCTGGCTGTTCGACGTCTCCCACGCGGTCAGCATCGGCGGCACGATCGCCAACCACAACAACTTCATCAACGACATCGTGAACGGCAACCTCAGCGCCAGCGCCGGCTGGATCGTCCTGATCGCATCCGTGCTGCTGGGTGGCATTTTCATGATCACGCGAGACCGGCGCCGGGTGCGCAACGGCCTCGCCGCGCCGCCGGCGGGCGTCACCGTGCTCAAGCTCGGCGTGATGGCGGTGATCGGCGCGGCGCTGGTCTTCGTGCTCAACCTCAACCGGGCCGCCCTCGGCACGCTGGAAGGCGTTCCGTGGGTCGTCGTGGTCGTGCTCGCGCTGCTGCTTGCGACGACTGTGCTGCTGATGCGGACGAAGTTTGGCCGGTACATGTACGCGGTCGGCGGGAACGCCGAAGCGGCCAGGCGGGCCGGAATCAACCTGAACCGGATCAGGGTGCTGGCGTTCACGCTGGCCGGCCTGTTCGCCGGCATCACCGGCATCCTGTACTCGTCCTACCTTGGCTCGATGTCGGAGAACTTCCCTGGCGGCCAGTACGTGCTGTACTCGGTCGCGGGCGGCGTCATCGGCGGGGTCAGCCTGTTCGGCGGCCGGGGCCGGATGCTGGGCGCGGTGCTCGGCGGGTTCGTCGTCGCGGTCATCTACAACGGCGTCGACCTGCTCGGCCTCGGTGCGGCCGGCCAGTACATCTGGACGGCCCTGGTGCTGCTGGCAGCGGTCGCCCTGGACGCGCTGGCGCGCCGGGGCAGCACTGCCAGGTAAAGCTGACTCGTCCACGGACGTACGTGCTCCGGGGTCGGTGAAACTCCGAACCGGCGGTGATAGTCCGTGACCCGGCCGAAACCACCGGCTGGCTGACCCGGTGAAATTCCGGGACCGACGGTACCGGGACCGACGGTAAAAGTCCGGATGGGAGGCAGCACGTGCGCGGCAGCGCGCCGGCCCGGTGGTCCGGGTCGGCGGCGACGCCGCGGTTGCGCTGCTAGCGCATATTCCCCCGACTCCGACCATGCCGACCACCGAGTGAGCGGACGCGGCACGCGGATGCGGCCGGGCTAGGGAGTGGTGGCGCGGCAGACCAGCCTGGCGCCGCCTTCTTGCGTCGGATCCTGCGTGCGCAGGGTTCTCGCAGGGGACCTTCATCTTCTCTCACGACCGTCCCAGGGTTCGCACAAGATGAGGCGGCATTATCGGGATCCAGCGCCGAGCCGGCTCGCGCTGCCAAGTACACCGCTGCGGCACAGTCGCCGATGTCCGGAGAGGATCCGCGTGTTCTTCATTTACCTCCGCCGTGAGCTGCGGCGGCGGATGCGGCAGAGCATCCTGATCTCGCTTGGCCTGGCTCTGGGAATCGGCCTGGTCATCACGGTGACTGCGGCGTCGGCGGGGGTCGCCGCCGCGCAGGGCACGGTACTGCACTCGCTGTACGGGGTGGGCACCGACATCACCGTTACCCAACCCCCCGTGCCCGGCTCCGGTGCGGCCCAGGGCTTCGGCTTCGGGCTGCGCCAGGCACTCGGCGGGACCAGGCCCGCAGCGGGGACCAGGATCGATGTCAGCGTGCTGCGCAGCCGCGGACTGGGAACCCTGGAGTCGTCCTCGGTGGCCGCCGTATCCCGGCTGCCAGGCGTGACCGCGGCCGCCGGCGGGCTGACGCTCACTGACATGACGCTGAGCGGCACGATCCCGAGCGTCTCCGCGGCATCGGGCGGCGGCGCGACGGGGCGGCATCACGGCCTGCGCGCCTATCTCACCCCGGCGGCGTTCGGTGTCGAGGGAGTCGAGATCGGTCAGGGTGAGCTCGGGCCGCTCAGCTCCGGGAAGCTGGTCGCCGGCCGCACCTTCACGGCCGCGGATTCGAACTCCGATGTCGCCGTGATCGACTCGAACTTCGCGGCGGCGCAGAATCTCGGCGTCGGCTCCGCTGTCACCGTCGGCGGG
Source organism: Actinomycetota bacterium (assembly GCA_027314515.1). GTDB lineage: Bacteria > Actinomycetota > Actinomycetes > Streptosporangiales > Streptosporangiaceae > JAJYUU01. The sequence goes on along the minus strand of DAHVAR010000073.1, from coordinate 109,515 downwards.
ACGGGGTTCAAGGTCATCGGGATTGTGGCCGAGCCGCAGGGGGACAACCCGTCGGACGTCTACATTCCGCTGGCCCGTGCCCAGGCGCTGGCCAGTCCCGGGCTGTCTGGCAAGGTCAACACGATCTTCGTCGCGGCGGACAGCGCTTCGGGGATCGGCCCGGTCTCGGCGCAGATATCCCGCCTGCTGCCGGGTGCCGCTGTCACCAATTCCGGCAACCTAGCCGGCGAGGTAACCGGGTCGCTTGCGAGCGCCGCCAGCCTGGCGGGCAGCCTGGGCCGCTGGCTGGCGATCGCGGTACTCGCGGCGGCCTTCCTCCTGGCAAGCCTGCTGACTATGTCCGCGGTCTCGCGGCGGGTCAGGGAGTTCGGCACGCTCAAAGCGCTTGGCTGGCGGAGCAGGCGCATCGTCGGCCAGGTCATCGGCGAAGCCCTGGCCGTCGGGGCCATCGGCGGCGCGGCGGGAATCGGGCTCGGCCTGGCCGGAGCGGCTCTGGTCGGCTCGCTCGCCCCGCCGCTGTCCGCCTCGGTTGGCCTGGTCACCGGCTCCGCGACGCCGGGAGGCGCGCGCGCGTTCGCCGGCGGCCGGCCGCACGCCGGCCGCGGAGGCGGCGGGTTCCGGGCCCTGGCGGCGGCCGGCCACACCGTGACCGTGCACCTGAGCGCGCCAGTGACGCTGACCGCCGTGGCGCTCGCGGTGGGCCTGGCGATCCTGGGCGGCCTGGTCGCCGGCTCGCTCGGTGGCTGGCGGGCCAGCAGGCTGCGCCCCGCCGATGCGCTGTCCAGGGTCGCATGACGGGCAGTCCGTCCCGTCCCGTCCGTTCGGAGAGGAAGCCGTGTACAAGCTAACCGGAGTGACCAAGACCTATCCTGGCGGCCGCGAGCCGGTGACCGCCCTGGCCGGAGTGGACCTGATCATCGAGGACGGGGCGTGGCTGGCCATCCAGGGGCCGACAGGCCACGGCAAGACCACGCTCCTGCAGATGCTCGGCGCCCTGGACCGGCCGACGAGCGGCCTGGTCGAACTCGACGGACAGGACCTGGCCCGGATGCGTGACAGCGACATCACCAGGGTCCGGGCGGAGTCGATCGGCTTCGTCTTCCAGACCTTCAACCTCATTCCCACCCTCAGCGCGCAGGAGAACGTGGAGACGGCACTGGTCCCGCAGCACGTCGCGAGCGCTGCGCGTGCGGAGATGGCTGCCCTGGCACTTGCCAGCGTCGGCCTCGCGGACCGGGCATCCCACCTGCCGTCGGAGCTGTCGGGCGGTCAGCAGCAGCGGGTCGCCATCGCCCGCGCGCTGGTAAAACAGCCGGCCGTGCTGCTCGCCGACGAGCCCACCGGCAACCTCGACGAGGACACCAGAGACGAGATCGTCACCCTGCTGGAGGAGATGTGGGTCTCCAATGAGCTGACCATGATCCTGGTCACGCACGACAGCAGCGTGGCGCGGCGGGCGCAGCGGGTCGGCGTCATGCGCGACGGCCGCATCGCCGCCGTCCAGGAGAACCCCGCCCATCGGCCGATGACGACCTGGACATCGCCGACCGGCGTCGCGTCGCCTCCGGGCACACCCTGGTCAGTGGTGGCGGACGGCGCGCCAGACCAGAAGACCGCCGAACCCGATGACGCCCGGGTCCGGCACGGCATCGGCGATGCGGAGTCCGCGCTGGCCCACGCGGCGGTGCACGATCGAGACGGCGGCGGACGGGGCGGCGAATCACGCGGACGATCCGCAGCCGATGCCGGCCAGCAGCATGACCGCGGCCGGGGTGATGCGGGCGATGCGGGCGGCGGATGCGGCGGCAAAGACCTCGGCCCACATGGCGATGGTGAGCGCGCTGGAGGCGGTCGCCATCGGCGGGGTCCGGAGGGCCCGGCTCGGGGCGGCGATATCCTCACCGGCTTCCAGCCGGCCGCGGATCCGGAATGCTGACAACACGGTGCGCGCGCCGGTCGCCAGCAGCACGGCGGCACCGCGCAGCCCGAACGCAAGCCGTACCCGGGAGATCCGCGGGCGACACCGGAATACCTGACATGGCACACTAGTTCACGGAAGTACGTGCTCCGGGGTCGGTGAAACTCCGAACCGGCGGTGATAGTCCGCGACCCGGCCGAAACCATCGGCTGGCTGACCCGGTGAAATTCCGGGACCGACGGTAAAAGTCCGGATGGGAGGCAGCACGTGCGCGGCAGCGCGCCGGCCCGGTGGTCCCGGGGTCGGCGGCGACGCCGCGGTTGCGCTGCTAGCGCATTTCCCCCCGGAGTCGGATGCATGGCCCGCTGGGTCGCAGGCTCCGGAGGAGGACGCGGTGTTTACCGGGATAGTGGAAGAACTCGGCGAGGTCGTCGGCATCGAGACGACCGGCGAGTCGGCTCGGCTCAGCGTGCGCGGGCCGCTGGTAACCGGCGATGCCAGTAGCGGTGATTCCATCGCGATCAATGGCGTCTGCCTGACGGTGACCCGGTCGGCCGATGGCGTCTTCAGCGCGGACGTGATGGGCGAGACCCTCAGCCGGTCGAGCCTGGGCGCCCTGGCTCCCGGCGCCGTCGTCAACCTGGAGCGTCCGCTGCGGCCCGACGGCCGCCTGGGCGGGCACATCGTGCAGGGTCATGTGGACGGCACCGGCATCCTGCTGGCGCGCCGGCCGGCCGGCAATTCTGAGGTGCTGCGGATCTCGGTTCCCGCGGTACTAGCCCGTTACCTGGTGGAGAAGGGTTCGGTGGCGGTTGACGGCATCAGCCTGACGATATCGGCACTCGGCGAGACCGGCGGCGGGCACTGGTTCGAGGTGAGCCTGATCCCGGCGACGCTGGAGCGGACCACGCTCGGCCGAGAGCAGCCGGGCGGAGTGGTGAACCTCGAAGTCGACATGATCGCCAAGTACGTGGAACGCCTGCTGGCCGGGTGGACACGGTGATCCGGCGGGATGGCCCGGTGCGGGCGGGCGGCAGCCAGCTTGATGACGTTCAGCGGGCGATCGCCGATATCGCGGTCGGCCGGGCCGTGGTCGTCATCGACGACGCCGACCGGGAGAATGAGGGCGACATCATCTTCGCCGCCGGCAAGGCGACCCCAGAGCTGCTGACCTTCATGATCCGCTACACCAGCGGCGTGATCTGCGTGCCGATGCCGGGGGAGATGCTGGACAGGCTCCAGCTGCCGCTGATGACGACGCAGAATGCCGAGCGGATGCGGACCGCGTACACCGTCAGCGTGGACGCCCGCGATGGCGTGACGACCGGGATCTCCGCTGCTGACCGGGCCAGGACCATACGCACGCTGGCGGACTCGGCGACCGAGCCGTACGAGATCATCCGGCCCGGCCATGTGTTCCCGTTGCGGTACGCGCCCGGCGGTGTGCTGCGGCGGCGTGGGCACACCGAGGCCGCCGTCGACCTGGCCAGGCTCGCCGGGCTGACCCCGGCGGGCGTGCTTGCCGAGATCGTCAACGACGACGGGACGATGGCCCGGCTGCCCGAGCTGCGGACGTTTGCCGACGAGCACGGCCTGGCCCTGATCTCGATCGAGCAGCTGATCTCCTACCGGCGCCAGCACGAGCGGGTGGTGAGCCGAGTAGTCGAGACCCGGCTGCCGAACCAGTTCGGCGAGTGGCGTGCGATCGGCTACCTGAATGCGGTCGACGGCACCGAGCACCTGGCGCTGGTGCTCGGTGACTTGGCTGAGCCCGGCCCTGACGTGCTGGTCCGGATGCACTCCGAGTGCCTGACCGGCGACGTATTCGGGTCCCGCCGGTGCGACTGCGGTGCTCAGCTCGACGCGGCCATGGCCGCCATTGCCGCTGAGGGCCGTGGCGTCGTGCTGTACCTGCGGGGGCACGAGGGCCGGGGGATCGGGCTGCTCGCGAAGCTGCGCGCCTACCAGCTGCAAGACCACGGGGCAGACACTGTGGACGCCAACACCGAGCTCGGGTTCCCGGTCGATGCGCGGGAGTACTCGACCGGCGCGCAGATGCTGACCGACATCGGAGTGCTGTCGCTGCGGCTGCTGACCAACAATCCGGCAAAGGTCAGCGGGCTGGCCGGATTCGGCCTGGCGGTGACCGGCCGGGTCGCGCTGTCGTCCGTGCCGACGCCGCACAACCTGCGCTACCTGACGGTGAAGCGAGACCGGCTCGGCCACCAGATCGAGAACCTGCCGGTTGTCGGTGATCTTGGCGCGGTGGGGCTCACGGCCATTGGCCAGCCGGTCAACGGCGGATCCGGCGGCATCGGCCACGCGCCCGCCGCTTCGCCTGCGCCGGCCGCTTCCGAGCCGGGCTCGGCTGCGTCCGCGGGCTCGCCCGCGCCAGCCGCGGGCGTGCGGTGAGCGGTGCGGGCCGCCCTGGCGGCCAGGTCGTCGACGCCGCAGGCCTCAGCCTCGCGATCGCTGCGACCCGCTGGCACGCCGAGGTCAGCGATCAACTGGTGGACCGCGCGGTCGCCGCTGCCCGAGCGTGCGGGATTCCCGGCCCGCGGGTGGTGCGCGTGCCCGGCGCGGTGGAGCTGCCGGTGGTGGCCGCTGAGCTGGCCCGCCGCCATGACGCGGTGGCCTGCCTGGGTGCGGTCATCCGGGGCGGGACTCCGCACTTCGATTACGTGTGTGATGCGGTGACCTATGGCCTGACGCGGGTGGCGCTTGACGCGGGCACTCCGGTCGGTAACGGCGTGCTGACGTGCGACACCCTCGATCAGGCGCGGGACCGCAGTGGCGCTGACGGCAGCGCCGAGGACAAGGGCTGGGACGCGGTAGTGGCGGCCCTGGAAACGGCGCTGGTGCTCAGGTCGCTGCGGGCCTAAGCGCACGGCCGGGCCAGCCGGTTTCCTAGTCCGCCGTGCCCGGCGGGACAACCCATTCAGTCGCCTGGCCGGTGATTGCCGCGATGCGGTCGTAACCGCCGTCGTAGTGCAGGATCGTCAGCTCGAACCGCTCAGCTGTCGCGGCAATCAATAGGTCCGGAATCGAAACCGATCTGTGCTGAGCATGCTGCGCCAGCAGGCCCTGCACATCGACGGCGCGCTGCGCAATCTCATCAGTCATCGGGAAGTACTCGAAAGCGGCGCGCTGAGCCCGGAAGTGGTCATGCTCACCGCCGGTCCTGGCGCTGTACAGGATCTCGAGGTCGATGATCGGGCAGGTTCCGACGAGTCCTCGGTCTACCCGCGGTGCGACAACTGCCCTCACGGTCGGCTGCGCGAGCCGAGCCCAGACGCTCTTGTCGGCCAGGTAGCGAGCTACCGCCATGCCCCGGCCATTATGTCCGGGTCGGCGAGGTCCGGCAGCGCGCCGCCAGCCAGCTCGTCGACGTGACGGCGACGGGCTTCCTGCTCTACTACGCGACGGAGAGCCTCATTCACCGTGTCCTTCTTAGTCTTGGTGCCCAGCACCTCCGCGGCCTTCGTTAGCAAGTGCTGGTCGAGGTCGATCTGAGTTGTGGACATCGATCCTCCCAGGCTCTGTACATAGAGCAGCGTAAACCTAGTATACGCAGGCGAGGAGGTAAGCATGCTGAGCCGCTGGCTCACTCGCGTACCACTGCAGTAGCCCTGCCGTTGTGGTTCTAGCCACGGCAGGCAGGCGGGCCCGCCAGCCCGCCGCAGCGGCGTGCTCAAGGTCGTCGATCGAGATTGTCACCGGACTCAGCGTGCCAGGATTAGCTGGCCGCCGCACTCGGTTAGACCGGCTGACCGGACGTTACCTCCAGACAGGACCAGCCCATGACGACGTTGGCTGACGCCGAGGCGATCGGCGGCCGCGACAAGTTCCTGGCGGTGATCTCCACCGCACGCGCCGACGGGACGATCCAAACGTCCCTGGTCAATGCCGGCGTACTGGCGGACCCTGAGACCGGGCGGCGGGTGGTGGGGTTCGTCACCTATGGCCGGGCCAAGCTCGGCAACCTGAGGGCCCGGCCGCAGGTCACGGTGACATTCCGGGCCGGCTGGGAATGGGCCGCGGTCGAAGGCAGAGCCAGGATCATCGGGCCCGACGGCCCGGCGGCAGGACTGGAAGCCGACCGCCTGCGCCTGCTGCGCCGGGATGTGTTCACCGCAGCGGGCGGCAGTCACGACGACTGGGATGAGTACGACCGCGTGATGGCGGCCGAACGGCGGGCCGTCGTGCTGGTCACTCCGACGAGGATCTACAGCAACCAGCGCTAGCGGATCGCGGCAGCCGGCCTCAGGCCCGCCATGCGCTGCCGGGCCTAGGCTAAGGAAGATGGCGACTGCCGCAATTGTTGGGCCGAGTGCCGGGCTGGACACGCGGCCCGGCAGACAGCACCGAGGTGACCTGAGTGCGCGACATTCTTGATCCCATCACGAAGTGGTGGGAGGCGAACGACACGTTCGGGCTTGCCACGGTTGTCCGCACCTACAGCAGCGCACCACGGGAGCCGGGGGCCGCGATGGCGGTTTCTGCGGCCGGCGAGGTGGTCGGCAGTGTATCCGGCGGGTGCGTCGAAGGCGCTGTCTACGAGCTCGCTACCGAGGTCACCGCGAGCGGCCAGCCGGTGCTGCGCCGCTACGGGATCAGCGACGACGACGCGTTCGCTGTCGGTCTCACCTGCGGCGGAATCATCGACATCTTCGTGGAGCCCGCCAGTCGGCAGCGGTTCGCTTACCTCGGCGAGATCGCCGAGGACGTCCGGCAGGGCATCCCGGTGGCCGTCGCTACCGTGATCGAGGGGCCGGGCATCGTCGGCGCCCGACGGATCATCTGGGAAGGCGAGCGCACGGCAGGCTCGCTCGGCGCGGGGGACCGCCTCGATGCGGCCGTCGATGACGACGCCCGCGGCATGCTCGCCCAGGGCCTGACCGGGGTACGCCGGTACGGCCCGGACGGTGAGCGCCGCCGGGACGAGCTGGCGATCTTCGTTCAGTCGTTCGCGCCCGCGCCGCGGATGCTGGTCTTCGGCGCGATCGACTTCGCCGCGGCGGTGGCTAAGGCGGGCAAGTTCCTTGGCTACCGGGTCACTGTGTGCGACGCCCGCCCGGTGTTTGCCACGCAATCCCGGTTCCCGGACGCGGACGAGGTCATCACCGACTGGCCGCATCGGTACCTGTCCGGCAGCACCACCGACGATCGCTCGGTCATCTGCGTCCTGACCCACGACCCGAAGTTCGACGTCCCGCTACTCGAGATAGCACTGCGGCGGCCGGCCGCCTATATCGGCGCGATGGGCAGCAGGCGCACCCACGAGGACCGGCTGGCGCGGTTGCGCGAGGCCGGCCTGACCGAGGCCGAGCTAGGCAGGCTCCGCTCGCCGATCGGGCTCGACCTCGGAGCCCGGACGCCCGAGGAGACTGCGGTAGCGATCGCGGCCGAGCTCATCCAGCTGCGCTGGGGCGGCACCGGGCGGCCGCTCACCGCGACGACGGGCCGCATCCACCATGGCAGCGTGCCAGGTGACCGGCAGGCACCCGCCGGGGTGGCGGACGAGCGGAGTTTGTAAGTGCCGCCGCATGCCGTGGCTGGCGTGCTGCTTGCCGCCGGCGCTGGCAGCCGGCTAGGACGCCCCAAGGCGCTGGTCATCGTTGACGGTCAGTCGCTGGTGCGCCGGGGCATCACGCTGCTGCACGACGGCGGCACCGACCCCGTCATCGTCGTTACCGGGGCGACAGGACCGGTTCCGGACGCCGGCGACGCGCAGGCCGGCGTCAGCACCCGCCCGGCTGGTGCCGGACTGGCCGCTGATGGCCCGGCCGCTGAGGGCCCGCCGCGAGACAGCCGCGGCGTGATCAGCGTGCACAACCCGGACTGGCAGACCGGCATGGGCTCGTCGCTGGCCGCCGGCCTGCGCGTGGTGCCGCCGGACTGCCCGGCGGCGGTGCTCGCGCTCGCCGATCAGCCGCTGGTCGGACCCGAGGCGGTGCGCAGGCTGCTGGCCGCGCACGCAGCCGGGGCAAGCGTGGCGGTCGCGTGCTATCACGGCCGGCCTCGCAACCCCGTGCTGATCAGCCGGGAGCACTGGCCGGAGGTAATCGCGCTCGCCGCCGGCGACGTGGGGGCCCGCCCGTTCCTGCGCGCGCACCCGGGCCTGGTGACCGAGGTCGAGTGTGCTGACACCGGCCGACCGGATGATGTTGACTCGCCCGAAGACCTGGCCCGGGTCGAGGCGCTGCTCGCCGGGCTGTCGCGGGCCGACCCGGCTGACCGGGGCTGACCAGGACTGCCCGTTTCCTAACTGGGCTTTCGTTCCTAACTGACTTTTGCTGCCCGGATGCCCCATTGCTGCGCGGTGCTGCCGCCTGGCTCGATCGTCAGCAGGTCGATCCCGGTCACGAAGGCATTGGGCGGGCAGGTCATCGGCTCGATAGCCAGTGCCCGACGCCGCGCGTCCGGGGCGAGCGCATCCCCGGTGAACACCTGCAGCCAGCGGTAGCCGGCCCCGGCCCAGAGCGCGATCTCGGTGTCAGGACCGGTCAGCCGTGCCCAGGCGCGGCCGTCATCGTCGGTGTACAGGCCGGTGAAGGCGGTGTCCAGCGACGTGCTGCCGATCGGGCGGCGCTCCCGGAAGTCGTACTGCGAGCCTGCCACCTCCCGCGGCCGGCCGACGGGGATGCCGCGGTCGTCAGCGGGCTGCCAGCGCGATGCAGGCAGCTGCAGCTGCCAGCTGTCGAGCGTGCCGGTGCCGGCCAGCAGATAAGGGTGCGAGCCGGTGCCGAACGGAGCTGGGCGGCTGCCGGTGTTGCGCGCCGTCACGGTGACCTCGAGCCCGCCCTGCGCGCTGAGCCGGTACTGCGCGCTCAGCGCCAGGCAGAAAGGGTAGCCGGGCCGTCCAAGCAGCTGCAGCCTAAGCTCCACGAGATCGGGCTGTGAGCGGCAGACGCTCCAGCTGGCGAACCTGGTGAGGCCATGGATGGCGTTATCGTGCGCAGGCTCGGACAGGTCAAGCTGGTAGCTGCGGCCGCCGAAGGAATAGGTGCCGTGGTCGACCCGGTTCGGCCATGGCGCTAGCAGCTGGCCGGCGCCCGCCGGCGGCACCTCGTCGGCGGCATGCTCGCTGATGACCGGCTGGCCGCCGAGACTCAGGGAACGCAGCCCGGCACCTAGTTCGGTAACAGTGGCCCGGTACTCGCCAGCGGCGATGTCGTATTGCGCACCGGTGAGCGGAAGAGTCGACTCTGGCATGGAACCAACTCTGGCATCCGCCGGCCGAGCGCGGATGACGGCTCGCCCGAATCGCGGTTGCGGGCTGGCGACCAGCAAGGAAAATGCCGGCGGGGCTGCTTGGGGAGCGGGGGGACCGTCAGCCCCGCCAGCACAACGAACCCTAGCCGCCGAAGCTGCAGATCGGTGCGAAGTTCGCCAACCCCGCAGCTAGTTCTGGCCAGCCAGGCAGCAGCCGCGGCACGCGCCTCAGGGCACGCCGTGACTGGCCTGCCTCGGTGCCGCCGGCGTCGCCAGCCAACCGGGCGCTACGCCGGGCGGCTGGCGGGAGCGCGCGCAAGAGTGCCGTTGCGGACGGCTTCGGCTGCCAGCCGCCCGAACAGGTAGAAGCAAGCCGACTCTTCGGTGGCGAACAGCTGAACATCGCGCCGGGCACCGCCGGAGGAATGGAAGACTTCGAACCCGCGGTCGCCCTGCAGCAGGCAGATGGATCCCGCGACTTCCTCGCCGACCGCGTAGCTGTCGGCCGGGATGCCGGCCAGGCTGGCGAGTTCAGCAAGCAGCCGTTCGGTCGCCATCGGGGCGCGTGCCGCACGGCGCGGGCCGGACGGTGCTGCCGCGACGCGGTGGTCCGGCGGCGCGGCAGCGCGGGGCGGCGCGGCCGGCTGTCGCGGCCGCCTGGCCGCGGAGGCGGCCCGGAGCGCTTCGGCCTCAAGCGGCAGCGGTGCCTCCGCCGGGATCGGCAGGGCGACCCCAGTGGTGTCATCTGGTGCCGGCCTGTTGCGGTAAGGCGCTGGCTCGCTGCCGATGGCCGGGCCGAAGCCACGGTAGGCAGCCGGAGTGGCGGCGGCCGGAACGGGTGCCACGGCCGGCCCGGCCGCTCTGCCCAGCCCGGCCGGGATCGTGTACGCGGCCGAGTCCGGCCGCCGCTCGATCGGATAAACGGGCGAGCTGGGCCAGTCCTGCCCTGGCTGGGTAGCCTGCCCTGGCTGGGTAGCCGGTCCTGACCGGGTAGCCGGTCCAGACGTTGGCACGGTGCCGGATGCGTCTGCCGGGCCGCCCGGCCGCGCGTACTCGGTGCGCTCTTCCAGGATGTCGCTAACCTCGGACCTAGGCGCGACCAGCTCGAACACGCCGCGATCCACCTGCCAGTAGCCGAGTTCGGCCGCCTTGTACCCGTCGTGGCCCAGGTAGCCGACATGCAGCCGGTCGCCAAGGTCGTCCAGCACGATGCACCGCTCGCCCCGGAACACGCCCACCGGCTTGGACTCCCAGACCGCCTGCACGTCGGAGAAGCGCAACTGCTTGCGCCAGTGGCCGGTCGCAGGCTCGAAGCCGAGTTCCTCGGGAGGCGGGCAGGCGGCAAAAAGGACGATGTCGTCGTCACTCGGGCCGACCCCCGCCTCGAACGGCGAGCCGCGGTACGTAGCCATCAGCCGGTAGCGCACAGCTGCGACCCTTCTGCCGGACGGAGCCACACCTGGCCGTCATAACGGGCAATGAAGTCTGACCGGTCCCTGGCGATCCGGTGGATCTCGGCGCCTACGGGAACGGGGATCGGGTCGGTGAAGTACTCGGCAATCGGCTGGCCGCCACTGGCGGCAAGGCCGTTGCCGGTGAACGGTGGCTCCAGCACCCAGTCGCCGCCATGCTCGGCGGAGTAGGGCACCTTGTAGTGCTCCGTGCCGACCGCCCGCCACCGCAGCACGTAGATCTCGTCCGCACCGGGGCTGAAGTCCGACCCCCGGTACCCGAGCCCGAAAAGCCGGTAGAGATCTTCAGGACCGGAAACGGGCGCATCCGCCACGCGGTGCACGAAGCCGGAGATCACCGAGCGGCGGCCGGTCAAGTATGGCTCAACCATTCGCGGCGGGATTGCCTTGTGCAGGAGCGTGCCCGGTGCCACCGACCCGGACCGCTGACTGACCTGGCTCACGCTGTCCCCTGTGCTCGCTGTCCCCTGTGCTCCTGACCTGCTGTACTTCGGTCTACTGTGCCATGCTTTCCGGGCGAATTCACAGCACTCTGGTTATCACGGTATGGGTCCGGAAGTGCCTGGCCCGGCTGATTTGTCCTTAACGCAAGGCTACCCGGCCCGGTCCCGGCTTGAACGCCGGAGCGGGCTTGCGTGCCGGCCAAGCGCGCCGGGTGCCGGCCAAGCGCGCCGGGTGCCGGATGCTCGCGGGCGGAGATTACAGTGAGCCCGATGGCTGAGCTGACTGCCGGTGACGAGCGTTACCGCGGTGATCGCGGGGATGCCGACCCTGCCGTCGCCGCGGCGCTGGCAGCTTACGCGGCCGGAACAGGCGGGGAGCACGCCGTGCTGGTCGCGCTGGCCGCAAGTCGGCTGCTGATTCCCGTGGTCGCGGTGCTCGCTGACGAACCGGCCGGAGAGGCCCCGGTGGACGGCGGGCGCAGCCGTGGCCCTGCCGGCCTGCCCGGCGGGGAGGCTTCCGGCGCCGGAGGCCTGCCGCTCCAGGGCGAGAAGGCCAGCGAGGTAGCGATGCCGTCGATCATCGGCCGGGACGGGCGCCCGGCCCTGCCTGCCTTTACCTGCCTCGACGCGCTCCGGCGCTGGCGGCCCGCAGCACGGCCGGTGCCGGTGCCGGCCATCGGCGTCTGGCAGTCGGCCGTGGCAGAGTCCAGCGCGGTAGTGATCGACATTGCCGGCCCCGTCCCGCTGTCCATCGACGGCGCGCGGCTGGCAGCCATGGCCGGGGGCACGGCGCCGGCGATGCACGAGGATCCAGACGTCTGGCAGGAGGTAGCGGCCGCGGCAGCCGCAGTCGCGCCGGGCATCCGGATCCGGCTCGGCCCCGCGCCTGACGGCCTGGACTTCACGCTCGAGCTAGCCCCGCCGGCCGGCGCTTCCCGGCCGGTTCCCGAGCTGGCGGCAAGCCAGATCGCCGAAGCCGCGATGGCCCGGCTGGCCGGCCGGGTGCGGGCGGGCGTCACGCTCATCGTGCAGCCGCCGCGCTGAGCCGGCGGCCGGGATACTGCACCAGCGGCCGGCCGGGGCGCGGGCGCCGCGCCTGGATCGATCGCGGCGCAGCCGCTGCCGGGGCAGCAGTATTACGATGATGATCTGTGCAGCCAGTGACCGAGGTTGCCGGCGAGCTCTACGCGCTTACCCCGGCGGAGTTCACCGCGGCCCGCGACGCGCGTGCCCGCGAGGCCCGGCAGGCGGGTCAGCGGGACGACGCGGCTGCCATCAAGAAGCTGGCCCGGCCAACCACGAGCGCCTGGCTTGTCAATCAGCTGTCGCGTCAGGCTCCCGAACAGCTCGGGCGGCTCATCGAGGTTGCCGAGGCGCTGGAGGAGGCACAGCGCACCCTCGCCGGCGGCCGGCTGCGGGAACTGTCCGGACAGCGCAGGGGCGTCATCAATGACTTGCTGCCGTGCGCGGCGGACATTGCGAGCCGGGCCGGCCAGCCGGCCAGCGCTGTGGTGATGGGCGAAGTCAGGGCCACGCTCGAGGCCGCTCTCGCCGATGCGGTCGCCAGGGCCGCCGTGCATGCCGGGCGGCTGACGAAGCCGCTGGCGTACGCCGGGCTTGGCGAGGTCGATCTGGCCGCGGCGCTAGCGCTGCCCGGCGGGGAAAGCCGGGCGGGCCGCGCGCTGCAGGCCGGCCCCCAGCTCAAGCCCGGTCCCCGAACCGGACCTGGCCGCCCGGCGGCCGCCCGCCACCGCGCGTCCGGCGTGGCACCTTCCGGTGCCGCCACAGAGCCGGAGCCGGCGGCAGCAACGGCCGAGCGCGCCGCGGAAGCCGTGCAGGCGGCCATCAACCGCGCGGCCGAGGCGGGGCGCGCGCTGCAGGCTGCTGAGCATCAGCTTGCCGGCGTTGCCGAACAGCGGCAGTTCCTTCGGCGCAGGATCGAGCACCTCGAGCGCGAGCTTGGCGAAGCTAGCCGTGAGGACGCGGAGCTCGCGCGCACGGCCAGGGAATCCGAGCAGCGCCGCGACGCGGCGGCTCGCGCGCTCAGGGCGGCGAATCGCCAGCTTGACCAGGCCAGCCGCGCGGCGGCGCGACACGACCGCGATGCTGCGAGCGGCCGGGCTCCGCGATGAGATGGTCTGCGCAGGTTGGAACCCAACCTGCGCAAACGGCTCCGGAGAGTGTTGCTTCGTACAGCCCTGACCAGCGCAAACGCGATCCGGAGTGGGCTGCCTGGGCGCGAATGGGCACAGCGCCGGCCTGAGGAGCCGAGGGCGGGCAGGACGGAAGCTGTGCCGGTGCGATCGCGGCGGATTGCCCCGGCAGCGACAGAAGACCTTCGCGATCATGAAGCTGGCGTGCTGGTTATGCTCGAAGAGTCGGCCGGCGGTGGCTGCGCCCGGCAGGTGCGGCCGTGTTGGCCAGGACCGATCACATTCCGGGAGGCAGGATGAGTTTGCCAGGCCTCAGCCCGGCTGCCCGCGATGGCGCGGACGCGGCCGTCAGCGCGGCGGGAGCGGCGGCGCGGCTGGCGGCTGGCGCGCTCCGGGAGGCGCCGGAAGACCTGCTGGACGCCGTGCTGATCGCGATCGCGGCCCGGCTCGGGGAACGGGCCGCGGACATCATCGACGCCAACGCCCGCGACGTCCGTGCGGCGAAGGCCGATGGTATGGCTGACGCGCTCGTTGACCGGCTGCGCCTGGATGCAGGCCGGGTCGAGGCCATGGCAGGCCAGTTGCGGGCGCTGGCCACCATCCCCGCGCAGGCCGCCAGGTCCAGGATCCGCGACCTGCCCGATGGGCTTGAGCTGCAGGAATGGCGGCGCCCGGTCGGTGTCATCGGGGCTAACTTCGAGGCTCGTCCCGGCGTCGTCGTCGATATCGCCTCGCAGCTGATCAAGTCGCGTAACGCGGGTGTGCTGCGCACCGGCTCCAGCGCGATCAGGTCGGCTGCTGCGCTGGTCGATGAAGTGGTCGGGCCGGCCATGACGGCCGCGGGGCTGCCGGCGGCGGCGATCCAGCTCGTGCGCGTTCCCGGCCGGGAGAGCGCCGCTGCCCTGGTCCGCCAGCCGGCGCTCATCCCGCTGGTGATCCTGCGCGGCAGCGGTGACAGCACGCGCGAGCTGGCCAGGGAGGCGGCGCTGCACGGGGTGCGCACCCTCGCTCATGCCGACGGCGGGGCGGTGATCTACGTGGACCGGTCCGCCGACGCCGCGCTGGCGCTGCAGCTCATCGAGCGGAGCCTGGACCGGCTCGGGGTGTGTAACCGGCTGAACCTGCTGCTGGTCCAGCGTGCCGTCTGGGACGAGATCGTTCCGATGGTGAGCGCGCTGGCTGAGCGGATCGGGATCGCGGTGTCGCTGCCGCCGCACCGGCATGCGCTCGGTCATGAGTGGGCGCTGCACGCCGGTGCCGAGGCGACGATCACGGTGGCGCCGGCGGACAGCGCGCTGGACGCGGCCGAGATCGCGAACCGGGAAACCTCGGGGCTCGCTGCCTCGATCGTCGCCTCGGACGCCGGCGCGGCCGGACGCTTCATCGGCGCCTATTCCGGAACGGGCGCGTTCTGGAACTCGACACCCCGCCTGCTGGACGGATTCAAGCTGCTGTCGCTTCCGGAGACCGGGATCAACATTGACGTCGTGCCTGGACCGCGCGGCCCGGTGACGTTCCGCGATCTGTGCCTGCGTCAGTACGTGGTGGTGCCGGCCGGCTCCCCGCTGGCCTCGGGCCAGCTCGCGGCCGATGGTGACTAGCCGGGGAACATCACGAGCGACTCGCGGTGCACGGCATGGATGCTGCGCACCACCCGGCGCGCCGCCGGATCCCCTGGTACCCGGCCGTCCTGAAACCCCTTGCTGAGCAGGAACGTCGTGGCGACGGCGGGCTGCGCCAGCAGCAGCGAGTCGGCCAGGTCGGCAACCCGCTCCGCGGAGAACCCGGCGATCTGCGCGTACGCCTCCCGGCAGGCCCGCGACGTGCCGTCCGCAAGCTCACGGCAGTC
Organism: Actinomycetota bacterium; assembly: GCA_027314515.1. Lineage (GTDB taxonomy): Bacteria > Actinomycetota > Actinomycetes > Streptosporangiales > Streptosporangiaceae > JAJYUU01. The sequence goes on along the minus strand of DAHVAR010000073.1, from coordinate 94,465 downwards.
AGGGTAGCGGTCCGGGTCGAGCAGGGATGCGGGCCCGCCGGCGCCGGGCAGCTGATGCCAGGCGGCAGGGTCGGCATACCTCAGCCGGAGCATGACTGAGATCACGCACGCGACTTCCTGCGGGGAAAGAGCGCGCAGCAGCCGCAGGACGGCACTCGGCAGGGCCACCGATCCCCGGCCGAGCAGCCGCTCGGGATGCCGGACGTCCAGCAGTTCCACCACCGAGCCGGCGGCGAAGTCACCGTCCACCCGCTTCACGCCGGACAGGAACAGCGTGCTTCCGCTGCGAAGGCTGTCCTCGGCTTCCCGGTTCACGTGCACCGAGCCCGCGGAGTATGCCATCCCGCCGATCCATCGCCTGGCGGCCTCGAGCTGAGGACCAGCCGCGCGCACGACGGTGCCCATCCGGGCACGCGGATTGAGGCTGCGCGCCACCACCTCCGGCTCGCGGGCCGAGCCGATGGTGCACTCGACCCCGCAACAGGCGGCCCGCGCGGCCGCGCTGAGCTTCGAGCCCATCCCGCCGCGGCCGGTGCCCCCGGCCGCCACCCGGACTGCCCTGGCTTCCGCTGGCGTCAGCCGGCCGATGCGCTCGGTCAGCGATGCATCCCGGTACGCGGCGCGCACGTCGGTGAGGAACAGCAGCCGCGGCGCTTCCGCGGCTACCGCGATCGCCACCGCGACCTGGTCGTTGTCGAGCGCCGACAGCGGGTCAGCCGCGTCGTTGCCGTTGACGATCGGCAGCAGGCCGCGGCTGACCGCATCCCGCAGCAGCTGGCCGATGTCGGCCATGGCGCGCGCCGATGACAGATCGCTGCGGGAGACGAGAATCTGGCATACCTCGACGCCGACCGCGGCGGCAAGCTGCCGGTACAGGGCCATCAGGGCAGGCTGCCCTACTGCCGAGGGCAGCGCCGTCTCGGCGGGCCGCCGACCTGCCTCCCTGCTCGCATAGCCGCGCAGCACCTCCGTAAGCGACTCAGCGAGCCTGGCCTGGCTGTCGGCGGGAGCGGCGGCCAGGCTGCCGGGACGGCTGGTTGCGGGGCTGGCAGTAGGCGCAGGGCTGGCAGTAGCCGCAGTGCTGGCAGTAGCCGCAGTGCTGGCAGTAGCCGCAGTGCTGATGGCTGACCGCACGGAGCGGACGAGTGCCTGTAGCGCCGGGGCCGCCCCGGCCGTTGGTCCCTCGAACGCCAGGAGCTGCCGGCCAAGCCGGGCGGCGCCCGAGGTGACCAGTATGATCTCGTGCCCGGCTTGCTGTGCCACTGCGATCTGGCTGACCAGGCTAGCGATCACGTCGAGGGCGAGTCCGTCGCGACCTGCTATGGAACTGGAGCCGAGCTTGACTACCTGTCTGGTCACGGACAACTCACGAGGCTGCGCACGCTCCGACGGGTACTGCGAGACAATGACATCTATCGCAGATGATCATCTCTGACGCTATCACGGGCTGACCTCGGCGCAGCTGAGGCCAGCTCAGCACGACCGCGATCATACGGATGGACGCCGCAGCACCTGTTTCATGGCGTGGACGCAGCCGTCACGCCGTCACGCCGGAGGCGTCTCCGAAGGGCTAACCCCTGGGCCAGCGCCTGCTGGCCGGGCCTCGCCGGGCCTAGTTGTCCTCGCGCGTTGTGTTCAACGTCCTGGTCGGCAACACCGATGATCACCCCCGAAATCACGCCGCGTTCGTCAACCCCGGCGGCAGCCTCACGCTCACTCCGGCATACGACATCTGCCCGCAGCCCAGATCCGTTCCGCAAGCGAATCAGGCAATGGCGATCGGACGGGACGGACAGCGCATCAGCCAAGTCGCCAGCTGCCGCTCATCCTGTGAGATCTACTTGCTGGACTCCGCGCAAGCGCAGGCGATCATCGATAACCAACTCGATATCATCCGCACTCAGTGGAGCGAAGCCGCCGATGCTGCCCGGCTAACCGAACTCGATAGGAAGCTGCTCTACCGCGTTAACACGTAAACTATTGCACCGTTTCGGGCTAAAGATCCTTCGCGATCATGGCGCCGCCGGTTTCAATGGTCGCATGATGCAACCAGTCGCGCTACGCTTGGCTCGTGCTCGGGAACAGCTACGAGGGCCAGGTCTGCTCGGCGGCCCGGGCGCTCGAGGTGGTGGGTGAGCGCTGGAGCCTGCTGATCATCAGGGACGCGCTGTTTGGCGGCGTGACCCGCTTTAGCGACTTCGCCCGGTGCCTTGGCCTGGCCAGGAACATCCTTGCTGCCCGGCTGGACGGCTTCGTCGAAGCTGGGATCATGGAGCGCTTCTTGCCCGAAGGCGCGGCCTATCAGGAGTACCGCCTGACCCGGAAGGGCCGAGATCTCGCCCCCGTGATCATTGCCCTGACGGACTGGGGCGATCGCTGGGCGGCGCCCAACGGGCGCCCGGTCATCTACCGGCACGCCGAGTGCGGCGGCGACGTCGAACAGCAGCTTGTCTGCCGTGCATGCGGCATGGCCATCGAGCCTGACCAGGTCGATATCGAGCTCGGGCCCGGAATGACCGGGGCTGCCTGGTGAGGTCAGAACCGGAAATTGGTGTAGCTAGAGTAGTCAAAGCGTTCTGACTTCTCTGCGTCTTCTGAGTCCTCTGCGTCTTCGGAATTCCCTGAGGTTTCTGAGCTGCCTGAGTGATCTGGCCGACCCAGCCCGGAGCGACCAGACCTGCGGCGCCGGAGCGCGAGGGTGCCGGTCACCACGCCCACGCCGATGAGGACCAGCCCTGCAGCGGCGAGCCAGGTGGTCGCTGACGTGGCGCCGTCACCAGACTGCGCGGTGCCGCCCGCCCCGAACGCCGGAATCAGCAGCCGCGCGGATGTCGCCGTACCGTCCGAGCACTCGATGCCGGGCTGATACGTGGCGGGCCTGATGTGCCCCGGCAAGATGACCGAGACGGTGAACTCACCGCTCGGCGGGCTGGCCCGCATCTGGATATGCCGGGGCAGCCCGAGGGCATGGCCCGAGAGCGTCGCCGCGCTGGCGCTGCTGCCGCAGAACACCGTGAACGTCACTCGGCCGCCCGCGACCGCGGTAGAGGGGACTACCGAGGCCAGATTGCCGGTCGGCGGACCCAGCACCGGACCGGCCGCCGTCGCCAGCGCCGGACCGGCGCTGACGGCTAGCACGGCGGCCAGCACGGCTAGACCCGCAGCCAGCACGGTAACCAGGTCCGCAGTCGCCAGGCGCACAACGGCACGGACCCGCGCGAAACCCAGCCGCGCGAAACCCAGCCACGCGAAACCTTCCCGGCCAGGCGGGCTGGCCAGGCTGGGACCTTGCGTCACTTGAACGGCAAATCGCCGCATCAGCCGCATGAAGGTTCCTCCCCGAGAACCGCTCGCACCATGGCAAAGCACACCTGCCGTCATCACGGCGGCAGGTGCTGGCAGGCGTAAGGCAGGCGTGAGGCATGCGCAAGGAACAGGTGCAAGGCAGTTGCAAGGCCGACGAATTCCCCCGATCGCTATGCCGGGATACCCGGCGGCCGGCCAGGCAAACGGCGTGCGACGGCCGCCCCGGACCGGCCTGGGGCGCCGGCTAACGGAACACCGGCGCGGCCAGCGTGGCAAGATCGGCAGCATGCTGCGGTGGCTGACAGCGGGAGAATCGCACGGCCGTGCCCTGGTCGCCGTGTGCGAGGGCGTGCCGTCGGGCGTCGCGGTGACGACGGACGATCTCGCGTTCGCGCTAGCCCGGCGCCGGGCGGGGTACGGCCGGGGTGCCCGGATGAAGTTCGAGCGGGACGAGGTCGAGCTCACCGGCGGCGTCCGGCACGGGCTCACGCTGGGCAGCCCCGTGGCGATCAGGATCGGCAACACCGAGTGGCCGAAGTGGGAGACCGTGATGTCAGCCGACCCGGTCGAGGAGCAGCTCCTGGCCGGGCAGGCCCGGGGCGCCCCGCTGACCAGGCCGCGGCCCGGCCACGCGGATCTGGCGGGCATGCAGAAGTACGGCCACGACGACGCCCGTCCGGTCCTCGAGCGGGCCAGTGCCAGGGAGACGGCGGCCCGGGTCGCGCTCGGCGAGATCGCCAGGCGGCTGGTGCGCCAGGTACTGGGAGCGGAGATCGTCAGTCACGTGGTCGCGATCGGCACGGTGCAGGCGCCCGGCGAGTACCTGCCCGGCCCGCAGGACCAGGCCCGGATCGATGCCGACCCGGTGCGCTGCCTGGACGCCAGCGCCAGCACCGCGATGCAGGCCGAAGTCGATGCCGCGCGCCGTGACGGCGATACGCTCGGCGGGGTCGTCGAGGTGATCGCCTACGGGCTGCCGCCCGGCCTTGGCAGTCACGTCCACTGGGACCGGCGCCTGGACGGCAGGCTGGCGGGCGCGCTGATGAGCATCCAGGCCATGAAGGGCGTCGAGGTGGGCGACGGGTTCACGACCGCGGCCCGGCGCGGGTCGCTGGCGCATGACGAGATCGAAGGCAGCGACTCCGGGATCAGGCGGCTGACCAACAGGGCGGGCGGAATTGAGGGCGGGATGAGCACCGGCGAGCCGATCAGGCTGCGGGCCGCGATGAAGCCGATATCGACCGTGCCGCGCGCGCTCCGCACCGTCGACGTGCGGACCGGCGAGGCGGCCAGCGCGATCAACCAGCGCAGTGACGTGACCGCGGTACCAGCGGCCGGCGTGGTGGCCGAGGCGATGGCCGCGCTCATACTGGCCGACGCCGTGCTGGAGAAATTCGGCGGCGACAGCGTGGCCGAGACCGCGCGGAACGCCAGGGCCTACCTCGGCGCGATGGTGGTCCGGTGACCGCGCGCGGACCGGGCGGGCAGCCCGGTGCTGCCCCGTTCCCCCCGGTTGTCCTGATCGGGGCACCGGGCGCCGGCAAGTCGACGGTGGGCACGATGCTGGCGGCCCGGCTCGGCGTGCCGTTCACCGACACCGACGCCATGGTCGAAGCGGCTGCCGGGAAGCCGGTCAGCGATATTTTCATCACCGACGGCGAGCCGGAGTTCCGCCGGCTGGAGCGCACGGCCGTGGCGGCTGCGCTCACCGGCGGCAGCGCTCAGCGCGACGGCACCGCCACGGCGGGAACGGGCATTGCCGGGGTCGTCGGACTTGGCGGCGGCGCGGTTATGGACGAGCAGGCACAGGCGCAGCTTGCCGGGCGCGCGGTGGTGTATCTGCAGACCGGTTTTGCCGAACTGGCCAAGCGGGTCGGACTGGACCGCGCCAGGCCGCTGCTGATCGGCACCAACCCCCGCGCCCAGCTGAAGTCGCTGCTGGACCAGCGCCTGCCGGTGTACGACAGGCTGGCCTGGCTGACGGTCAGCACCGACGGGCGGGAACCGGACGAGATCGCCGCGGAAATTGCCGGGAGAGCGGCCACCGTGATGGCCGGCGGAGCGGCAGCCGGCAGTGCGCCGGGCGCGCAGGGCGCCGGGCGGTGAGCGCTACGCGGATCGTGGTCGGCGGCGATCACCGTTACGAGGTGACCGTGGGTACCGGCGCGCTGGCCGAGTTGCCCTCACTCGTCGGCGCCGCGGCCAGGACCGTGGTGGTCATCCACTCGGTCAGCCTGGCCGGCATCGCGGCCGGGGTGTGCCAGGCGCTGTCGGCGGCCGGGTACGCGGTGGCGCCAGAGCCGGTGCCGGACGGCGAGGCGGCCAAGGAAGCCGGCGTCGCCGCCCGGCTCTGGTCGCAGCTGGCAGCCGCGGGCGTCGGCCGCGCGGACGCGATCGTCGGTGTCGGCGGCGGCGCCGTCACTGACCTGGCCGGGTTCGTGGCGGCGACCTGGCTGCGCGGCGTCCGGCTGGTGCTGGTGCCGACATCGCTGCTGGCCATGACCGACGCCGCGATCGGCGGCAAGACCGCGATCAACACCGCCGACGGCAAGAACCTGGTGGGCGCCTTCTGGCCGCCGGCCGGGGTGCTGGCCGACACGGCGGTGCTGGCCACCTTGCCGCCGGCTGAGTACGTCAGCGGGCTGGCAGAGGTGATCAAGGCGGGCTTCATCGCCGACCCGGCGATCCTGGACCTGATCGAATCCGATCCGGCGGGCGCGGCCCGGCCCGGCGGACCGCGCGAGCGCGAGCTGATCGAGCGGGCAATCCGGGTAAAGGCCGAGGTGGTGTCGGCCGACCTGCGGGAGTCCGGGCCGCGGGAGGTACTCAACTACGGGCATACGCTAGGTCACGCGATCGAGCGGGCCGAGGACTTCAGGATGCGGCACGGCGACGCGGTCTCGATCGGGATGTGCTTCGCCGCCTCGCTCGCCAGGCTGGCCGGGCGCCTTGAGGCGGCGACCGCGCAGCGTCACAGGTCCGTGCTGACGGCCGTCGGGCTGCCGGTGCGCTACCGGCCGGGGGCGTGGCCGGCCTTGCGCGCCGCGATGGCGATGGACAAGAAGTCCAGGGCGGCGAAGCTCCGGCTGGTGGTGCTGGACGGGCTGGCCAGGCCGGGCATCATGGCGGACCCGCCGGAGGAATTGCTCGAGCTGGCCTACGCGGAAGTGTCCTGACGTTGGGGGTGTCCAGGTTGACGGCGGTCCTGGTGCTGAACGGCCCGAATCTCGGCATGCTCGGGGCTCGCGAGCCGGAGATCTACGGGTCGGCCACGCTGTCCGACATCGCGGCGCAGTGCACGGCGCTCGGCGCCGAACTCGGCCTCCAGATCGACCTGCGGCAGACCGACGACGAGGCGGAGCTGATCGGGTGGGTGCATGAGGCATTCGAGCGCCGGCTGCCGGTGGTGATCAACCCGGCCGCGTTCACCCACTACTCCTACGCGCTGCGGGACGCACTGGCGATGCGCCGGGCGCCAGTCGTTGAAGTGCACCTGTCGAACCCGGCCGCACGCGAGTCGTTCCGGCACACCTCGGTCGTCTCGGCGGTCGCTGACGGGACCATCTGCGGCTTCGGGGTGCGGTCCTACGAGCTGGCCCTCCGAGCGATCGCGGCCATGATCGGGCCGGGCGCCGGCTAGCGCTGGCGCACTGCCCGCCGCGCCGCGCTGAGCAAAGCGGTGGCCGGGTACAGCGCCGACACCTGGTGACCGCCGATTGAAACATCGACGAACAAGCAGTTCGCGGGGTCGACCACGACTCTCGGCCGGCCCGGCGCCGGGCTGAACACGAAGCACCGGCAGCTGTGCTGACCTGATCGCGACAGTTACGATTCATCCCTAGCGAGGGACTGCGGCTCGCCGAGCCGCGGCCGGCCGGCGATGGCCGGTCTCAGGCAGCGTGAAGGGGTCGGCGCATGCGCATCGGGATGGCTCTGAACTACGCGGGCGGCTTCAGGGAGACGGCGGCTGAGCTGGCTGACTTCGAGAAGGCCGGGCTCGACATCGTTTTCGTGCCCGAGGCCTACAGCTACGACGCGGTGAGCCAGCTCGGCTACCTCGCGGCGGTCACTGAACGGGTCGAGCTCGCATCGGGCATCATGCAGCTGTACTCACGGACGCCCACGCTGACCGCGATGACCGCGGCTGGCATCGACTTCGTCTCCGGGGGGCGGTTCTCGCTCGGCATCGGCGCGTCCGGGCCGCAGGTGATCGAGGGCTGGCACGGCGTGCCGTACGACGCGCCGCTGGCCCGCACCAGGGAGACCGTCGAGATCTGCCGCGCGGTCTGGCGCCGGGAGCGACTGGTCTATAACGGCGCGCACTACCAGATTCCGTTGCCGGCCGGGCAGGGCACCGGCCTGGGCAAGCCGCTGAAGCTGATCAACCACCCCGTCCGCGAGCGCATCCCGATCATACTGGCCGCGATCGGCCCGAAGAACGTGGAGATGGCCGCCGAGCTGGCCGAGGGCTGGGAGCCGATCTTCTACTACCCGGAGAAGGCCAAGGATGTCTGGGGCGCGTCCCTGGCGGCCGGTGCCGCCAGGCGCGACCCTTCGCTGCCGCCGCTGGATGTCTTCGCGCAAACCGCGCTCGCGATCGGCGACGACGTCAAGGGCCTGATCGACCTGATCCGCCCGGTCCAGGCGCTGTACATCGGCGGAATGGGCGCGCGCACCAAGAACTTCTACAACAACCTGGCTGTCCGCTACGGCTACGGCAAGGAAGCGGCGGCGATCCAGGACGCCTACCTCGCCGGGCGCAAGGACGAGGCGGCCGGGCTTATCCCGCAGGAGCTGCTCGAGCACGTCTCGCTGATCGGGCCCAGGTCGTTCGTGGCCGAGCGGGTCGCCGCGATGCGCGAGTCCGGCGTCACCACGCTGAACGTGGCCCCGATGGCCGCCACGCACTCCGAGCGGGTAGCGCTGATCGAGCAGATCAAGGACCTGGCAGCCTAGGCCCTGGCGGCCCTGGCCATGGCCCTGGTTGCAGGCTGCTGCGGCACGGCGGCTGCTGCGGTCTCGCGCGGCCTGGCGGCGGTTTTGACCGCTGGGCCGTGGGCAGGCACGCTCGTGATGAACGAGAGCGAAGCATGAGGCAAGCGAGGCGACCGGGCAGTCCGTCGGATGGCCCGGCGGTGCTTGTCGTCGGCGGCGGATTTGCGGGAATCTCGGCGCTGCCGGTGCTGGCGCGCTCGGCCGCCCGGGTGACCCTCGTCGACCGGCACGTGTACAGCACGTTCCAGCCCCTGCTGTACCAAGTGGCCACGGCCGGCCTCACCAGCGCGGATGTCGCTTACCCGCTGTGGTCGGCGACCGGCAGGCGGGGCGCGAGCTTCAGGAAGGGCGAGCTCGCCGGGCTTGACCTGGGCCAGCGCGTGGCCAGGCTGGACTCCGGCGAAAAACTCGGCTATGACTACCTGATCATCGCCACCGGGGTCAGTGCCGCGTTCTTCGGCGTGGCCGGCGCCGCCGAGCACAGCCTGAGCCTGTACACCCGCCGGGACGCGATCACCTTGCGGAACCGGCTGATGGCGGCACTAGAGCGCCGCAACGAGGGGCTGGCCGGTCCGGAGCTCGACGTGACGATCGTCGGCGGCGGCGCGACCGGCGTGGAACTAGCGGGCACGCTTGCCGAGCTGCGGAACATGGCGCTGCCGACGGTCTTCCCGGAGGTTGACCGCTCGTTGTTCCGGGTCCGCCTGATCGAGATGGGTCCCGCGCTGCTCGAGCCCTATCACGACCGGTTGCGGCAGTACACCCGCCAGCAGTTGGTCAACCGGGGCGTCGAGGTCTTGCTCAACACGGCGATCAAGGAGGTTCGCGCGCGGTCGGTACTGCTGGCCGATGGCAGTGAGCATCGCAGCGACATCACTGTCTGGGCCGCCGGAGTCTCCGGGCCGGACGCGGGCTGGATGTCCGGGCTGCCGCACGGCAAGGGCGGCCGGATCGAGGTGACTGCCGACCTTCAGGTGAGCGGGCAGGACCGGGTCTTCGCCGCCGGCGACGTGGCCATCAATGTGCAGGATCCAGTCGCGCAGCTGGCCCAGCCCGCTATCCAGCAGGGCCGCCATGCGGCGGAGCAGGTAGTTCGCCGGATCGCCGGTCAGCCGACAAGGCCGTTCCGATACCACGACAAGGGCATCATGGCTACGATCGGCCGCCGGTCGGCCGTGGTTGAGCTGCGCGGCGGGCTGCGGCTACGCGGGACGATTGCCTGGTTTGCCTGGCTTGGGTTGCACCTGATCTACCTGCTCGGCAACCGGAACCGCGTGGTAACGCTGGTGAACCTTGCCTGGCGCTACCTGACCTGGAGCCGTGGCGGCGGCGTGATCGTCGGCGACGACGTGCCGGGCAGGCGCTAGCCGCTGGCCGGACAAGCCGCGGTGGCGCGAGCGGCCAGTAGAGTTAGCCGGCATGGCCGACATCTACGCAAACCGGCGGTTGCGTGCCCAGCAGAAGATCGCCGCGGCTGGCGCGGACGCGGCACTGATCACCAGCCGGCCGAACGTCCGGGCGGCCTGGTCAGCTCCAACGCGGCGATCCTGCTGCCCGCGGCCGGCGCTGGCGTGCTCGCCACCGACTCTCGATATGCCGAGGCTGCCGCGCGCCAGTGCCCGGACCTGGACATGCGCACCGAGCGCCAGATCGAGCCCGCGCTTGTCACCCTGGCCGCTGAGCTCGGTGTCGGCTCGCTGGCCTTCGATGCGCACGAGGTGACGGTCGATTGGCTGGAGCGCACGATGATCGACCTGGGTGCAGACGGCGTGGCATTTGACACGATCGTGGCCAGCGGTGCCAACAGCGCGATCCCGCACCATGCGCCGGCGAACCGGGAGTTCCAGCCGGGTGATCTGATCACTATCGACTGCGGTGCGGAGGTCGGTGGCTACCATGCCGACATGACCAGGACGGCGGCACTCGGCGAGCCTGCTTCCTGGCAGCGGGAGATCTACGACCTGGTGGCGGCCGCGCAACTCGCTGGCATCCGGGCGGCCGTTCCGGGTGCTGACATCGAAGCGGTGGACGCCAGCGCGCGGGACCTCATCGCTGACGCGGGTCACGGCGACCACTTCGGCCACGGCCTGGGCCACGGCGTGGGTCTTGAGGTACACGAAGCACCGCTGATGGGACCCGGCCGGACAGGTAAGCTGAAGGCCCGGGTTCCGGTCACCGTTGAGCCAGGGATCTACCTTCCGGGCAAGGGCGGCGTAAGGATCGAGGACACCCTCGTCGTCCGCTCCGCCGCGGCGGGAACAGCGGAAGTACTCACTACGATCACCAAGGAACTGCTGGTGCTCTGACCGGGCATCCGGTTCCGGACGCATGCGGGAGAGACACACGTGGCCACCACCAACGACCTGAAGAACGGCATGACGCTGAGCATCGACGGCGCACTCTGGAGCGTGGTGGACTTTCAGCACGTCAAGCCAGGTAAGGGCGGCGCCTTCGTGCGCACCAAGCTGAAGAACGTGCTGTCCGGCAAGGTGGTGGACAAGACGTTCAACGCGGGCGTGCGCGTCGAGGTCGCCAATGTCGACAAGCGGGAGATGCAGTACCTCTACCGCGAGGGCGAGGACTTCGTGTTCATGGACACCACCGACTACGACCAGCCGCATATTCCGGCTGCCGTCGTCGGTGACGCCGCGAACTACCTGCTGGAGGAGCAAACCGCCACGATCGCGTTCAACGACGGCACGCCGCTCTATGTCGAGTTGCCGGCCGCCGTCGAGTTGACGGTCGAGCACACCGACCCCGGGCTGCAGGGCGACAGGTCGACCGGCGGGACGAAGCCGGCCACGCTGGAAACTGGCGCGCAGATCCAGGTGCCGCTGTTCATCACGACCGGCGAGAAGATCCGGGTCGACACCCGTTCTGGCGAGTACCTCGGCCGGGCCTGAGATAGCAGGGGAAGGCAGGGCAACGAGCCGGCCATCGCAGTGACAGCGCGCAGCAAGGCCCGCAAGCGGGCACTTGACGTCTTGTTCGAGGCTGAGATCAGGGGCGAGCCGGTGCTTGACCTGCTGGCTGTCCGCTCGCAGGAGGCCAGCCCGCCGGTACCGCCGTACGCCGCCGAGCTGATCCGCGGCGTTGCGGAGCACCGCGAGCAGATCGACCAGCTGCTGGCGGCGCACGCGCAGGGCTGGGCGCTGAGCCGGATGCCCGCCGTCGACCGCAACATCCTGCGCATCGGCGTGCAGGAACTGCTGTGGAACGACGACGTGCCCGACGCGGTGGCCATCAGTGAAGCGGTCACGCTCGCCGGCGAGTTGTCCACCGATGGCTCCTCAGCGTTCGTGAACGGCCTGCTCGCCCGGCTGCTTGAACTCAAGCCCACGATTACGCTGTTATCAGCATGACTCGCCACCACCTCGACCCGTCGCCGTCGACGACTGTGCACGCGTTTTCCCGTGACGTGCCGCCGGCCCTGACCGTCGATCCTGGCGACACCATCGTGTTGCGCTCGCTGGACGCGTCCGGCCACCTGGAGCCGCAGACGTTCCCTGGCGAACGGGTGCCGACGATGGCCGGGAATGCGCGCAGCGGCCATTGCCTGACAGGGCCGATCGCTGTTCGGGGTGCGCTGCCAGGCGACGTGCTTGCGGTGCGCTTCGCCTGGCTGCGGCCCGACCCCTGGGGCTTCACCGTTGCAGCCGCTCGCGATACCCCGCTGACCAGGCGACTCGGCCTGCACGAGGGCCCGCCTGCGTGGTTGCTCTGGCAGATTGACGCGGAGGCGGGAGCAGCGGTCAGCGACCGGGGGCACACGGTGCGGATAGCACCGTTCCATGGCGTGACGGGCGTCGCCTTCGACGAACCGGGCGAGCATTCGACCATCCCGCCGCGGCCGGTCGGCGGCGGCAACATCGACTGCAAGGAACTGGTCGCCGGATCGATCCTGTACCTGCCGGTTGCCGTGCCGGGTGGGCTGCTGAGCATCGGCGATGGCCACGCTGCCCAGGGCGACGGAGAAGTGGCCGGCACTGCTATCGAGTGCGGCATGACGACCGAGATTCAGCTCGGGCTAGTGACCGGCCGGCCGGTTCCGGGGGTACACGCGGAGACCCCGGCTGGCCAGATCACCTTTGGCTTCAGCCCGGATCTCAATGCGGCGATGGGCGATGCGCTCGACGCGATGCTGACCTGGTTGCAGGCTAGATACGGAGTAGGCAAGGCAACAGCGCTGGCGATGGCAAGCCCGGTGCTCGACCTGAGGATCACGCAGGTGGCAAACCAGTCCTGGGGTGTTCACGCGCTGCTTCCGGCGGGCGCGATCAGCTAACCCGGCGGGGTGCGCGGCGGGAGTCGCCACCCTCCACCCACCGCCGCTCCGGATCGCCGAGTAGGTGCCCGGGTCAGCAGTCATCTGGTTACGGGCCACGACGTGCAGGTCGGCCACTCATGCGGGACGGGTTCCGGTGCCGTCGTGCTTCCAGTCGGGCGAGCACGGCCGGTTGCGTTCCACCTCGGCCCATTATTACATTTTCCGATAGAACACTATTGGTAGCAATGAGCTGAGGGATGGCGGGTGACCAGGGACTCTATCCGAGGCTCGTCTGACCGCAGCACCTTGATCTTGACTAGCCTGGCTGAGGCGCCGAAGCACGGCTACGCGCTGATCAAGGACATCGAGGACTTCGCCGGTGTCAGGCTCGGGGCCGGCGCTCTGTATGGAGCGCTGGCCAGCCTCGAGCGGGACGGCCTGGTGGAGGCGCTGCCCGCTCGACGGTCCTGGGGCTGAGGGTGATTCCGGCCAGCCCGGCCAGCAGCCCGGCGGCGCGGGCGAACGAGGTTTCCGCGCCGGCCAGCGCGGTCATCTCCGGAAGGCCCGGCGACAGCGAGCCATCGCCGGCGCCGAGCTGCTGGTCGCGGGGCGCGAACCCGTGGCGGCACTGCGCGCAGTGATACCAGGCGCGGGTGATGCGCACCGGGCCGAGCACGGTGGTGATCGTCTTGCCCTGGGTCCCGGCGAAGGCAGCGTGCCCGCCGCAGCGGGGGCATCTGGCGCGGGGGCCGCAGTACCCGTCATCCTGCTCCTGCAGCACGGCCTGCAGCAGCGCCGCGCCGGCCGCGGTCAGCGCAGCGCGCATCGCGCTCTCCAGCGTCCCCAGCGCCGCGCCGGAGCCGAGCATGCCTGCGGCGATTCCGGCGAGCCTGCCTACCTCGGCGGCGGCGGCCTCCTCGAGCCGCGCCCAGAGCCCCCCCTTTCAGCTCCCTGGTCCGGCGGCGCCCCGTCCGCGGCGGGCGGCCGGGCCGCGCAGATCGCCTCGCTCACCCGGGTCATCTCCTCCACCAGGCCGGCGAACCGCTGGTGCTCGGCCACCTCCCGCCGCGCCTTCTCCAGCTCAGGCCCGGGCCTGAGATGCACGTTCACCGTCTTGCCGCCGGTCCGGCGGGTCAGGTTCCACTGCGGCCCGTGCCCGCGGTGCCCCGGCCGGGCGCAGGCGCAGTTCGGCTTGCCGCACTTGCGCCACACCGGGTTCAGCGCGCCCCGGCGGAAGTCCCCGACCTGCGCGAACAGAGCCAGTAGCTCGGCGCGGCGGCGCTCCAGCCACGCCAGGTCACGGCCGGACAAGTCAGCAGCCAACGCAGGCCTCCCATCTGCGTGTCAACATCACTCAGACTAGCCGCGCAGCCTGCGCAAACAAAGCACCCTCACGATTCAGTCGTGCACCCACAGCGGTTTGCCGACACGTGCCCGCTGTCCTGCCCGCCATTGGGAGTGGTCGCCGACGGCCATCCGGTCCACGGCTGCGATCCAGGCCGTGCAGGTCTGCCGCGTCCAGTGGCAGGGTTCGGTGATCTCGGGATGCTCAGCCGTCAGCCAGCGCCCGATCTTGGCCAGCACGACACGGTAGATGCCTCGCGTGCCCGCCTCCAGTGTCGAGGTCGCATGCCAGCGCTCCACCCAGCGCGCCCACTGGTCTGCCGTTCCCGTGATCGCGACCGGGCCGTCGCCGTATTTCGGCGTCGGCGGCGGGTCCGCGTGGCCGAGCGCAGCCAGCGCACGGTAGACACCGTGCAGGTGGCGGCCGTGGAAATGCCGCCCGATCGCTGGCCGGCCGCGCATCTGGTCCAGCACGGGCGAGGAAAGATCGCTGAGCAGCGGGCTTCGGTTGAGCAGCAGCAACGTGCAAACCATCGACTCCAGATCGTGGGCCCGGTAGCCCCAGCCATGCAGGACGGCGCGGACCGGCTCGATCGCCTGCGCGACCGCGTCGCGTCTGCACCCGCCAGGCGTGGATCTGATCCATGCCACGCGCGAGCTTGTCGGCCAGATCTCGCCCGGACAGGTGGATATAGGCCAGCGTCGAGTCGGTGCTGCGATGGCCGGCAAAGGTGGCTATGGCATGCAGTTCCCAGCCCATGCGGGCCAGATCGGTCAGACAGAGGTGACGGGTCGTGTGCGTCGAGAACTGCGGCACCCCGGCAGCCAACGCGATCCGGCGCACCACCTTCGACTAGGTCCACATGCTCAGCGGCTCAGCATGGTTGCGCCGGGACTCCGACAGAAGCAGCGGTCCCCGAGCCCGGCTGATCGCCGAACGGCGGGCCAGATACCTCGACAGCAGCATCCCGGTCGGCGCCGAGTACGGGACGACGCGCTTGTCATCGATCAGCAGTCGCCCTATGAGCCCGGCTAGCCCGGCGGGAAGCACTAGGTCCGCGGTTGCGCGGAGTTGGCTGACCGTCCACCAGCGGTGACCGAGGAGGCCGCTGCGCTCGCTGTCGCCCTGGCCGGACAGGTCGATGTCAGAGTTAGCCGCGCAGGCGAAGAAATACCAGTTTGTAGTGGCGATCGTGGTCCCGTGCGCGTCTTGCCATCGGCCCGAATTGACCGCGACCGCAGGCCCCATTCCGGTCACCGAGATCAGGTGACCGGTCTCTTCGGCCAGTTCGCGTGCAGCGGCTTGCCCTGGGGTCTCACCAGGGTCGAAGGCGCCGCCCGGCGTCAGCCATCCTTCTCGCGCCCACGGGACCAACAGAAGGTACCTGAACAGCGGCACGCGGTCATCGGGGCTGGCCAGGATCACGCGGGCGGTGTCCCGGCGAGGGCGCGACGACGGCGTTCCCCAAGTGAACCAGGCTGGCTGAGATCGTTCCGTCTATCCCGCGGTCTGAGATCAATGGCGGCGAAGAGCAACCGGGACTCACGAGCGGGACGTTACCTCCGCGGCAGGGTCAAGCCCCGCCGCCAGTAGTGCGTGACCCAGGCTCTCGTGACGCTGGTAGAAGCTAATCGCTCCGCCGCGGGCGACGAACTGGGACGCAACGCGAGCCTGACCCTGCACGACGCCGCTCTGCGCGTCGTACCAGCGTGCCTCTTGCTCGACCACCAGCCTGCCGCCGGAGCCGCAGAACCAGCGCAGGTCGTCGGCTGTAAACCCGGCGCGGGCGAGTCAATCGGTCAGGACGCAGCGGCTGCGTGCCGTCCCGCGAGGGCCGATGATCTCGACGTCATCAGCCGGCAACTCGATCACCCGCTGTCCGTCACTACGATTCACGGCGGCAAGCCATTCCTCGACGACGGCAAGCGATCCACGGCTCATGAGCGCGAGCCTACGCCCGCGCTCATGAGCGCATATCCAGCAGCGGGTGCCCTCCCTGGGCCAGCCACGCCGACTGACGAAACCGCGCGCGCCCGGCGCCCGCTAACCCCGAGCCGCCTTATCCAAAGGATGCGGCTGCCGCCTGCCTCATGAGGGCTGCGCCTCAAGCCCCTCCTCCCGTCGCAATGTCTGCTGGAAGTCAGCAATGCCTGCCTGCAACTGCGGGAGGTCCTTCTGCACGAGCTCGTTCTGGAACATAGCCAGTGTCCCGATCCACAACTTCAGCAAGCTTGTCTTGTCCTTGCACCGGACATCTGTAACGGCCGTCTGGATCTCCTGCTGCGAAGGAGTGGCGGTCTGCCACTGTGTCGCCTTCTGGGAATCACCCGGAGCGCCAGCAAGCGCCTGCAGCGGGTTCGCATAGTCATAGCCACTTGCCGCCATGCATGCTGACCAGCGCCTGAAGCCGGCCACGACCTTGGGATTGGTCTTCGCCTGATTCCAGGCTTGCACACCCAGTTGCTGAACGAGACTCAGATACTGAAGGTGGCTGCCTGCCTCCTTAGAAACCGCGTCGCGGCAGCTCACCAGTTCTGTCAATTCGGCAGCTGGCAACTGCGAAAGCTTCGGAGCCGGGGCCCCGGAGACCGTATGCATAGGCGTTTGCGTCGTGGTGTTGTGATACCCATATACCTTCGCGAAACTCGAACTTGTGACACCGAAGTCGTAGAACTGCCCGTTTCCCGGATCGCCGCCGAAGGTCTCTGGTTCGTTCACGACAACGGGATAGTTAAATCCTGTCTTTTGCATGCAGCGCGACAAAAGCACATCCTGGGCATTCAACAGGTTGGCCAGCTGCTCTTGTGACGGGAAGTAGGGCGTGAGGGGAAGGACCAAGGAATTGCTAGTGTCGCCAAGCGCGAGGGTCAGACGGTCGTGCGGCGTGCTCGGCTGACTGGCGGCTCCGGTGCTCCGGGCAACGCCCGCACTGCACGCCGTCAGCAACAGCGCCGCCGCCACCGTCGCGACGCTCCTGAAGGTGGCCTTCACCAATAACTCCTCTGCACTTAGAAGAAACGTCTTGAAAGGGCTTGGATCGCCAGCCTAACTACGCAGCGCTTCCAGCGGCTCAATGCGTGACGCGCGAACCGCCGGGTATAGCCCGGCCAGAACGCCCAGAACCGCACCGACCAGTGGTGCGAAAAGCGCCGCGGCAGGGTCGAGGATGGCCGTCCACTGCTTTGCCAGAGCGACCGCAATGACGAGCAGCACCGCAAGGCTGGCGCCAATAAGCCCGCCGAGAAGGCCGAGCGTGCCGGACTCACAGAGCACCTGTGCGGTGATGTGTCCCGGTCGGGCGCCGAGGCTCCGCCTGAGGCCAATCTCTCCGGTCCGCTCCAGGACGGCAATCAGGGTCGTGTTCGCGATGCCAACGGCGCCGATGAACAGCGACAGTCCCGCCAGGGAGAGGAACAGTTCCTCCAGTGCCGCATCCACCTTGCCCTGGATAGACCACCTGTCCGGAGGGGCGACCGCCTGAAAGACATGAGGATCGTCTGGGCGCAGCGCAATCGGAGCCTCGGCGGCGACCTGATCCGCTGCCCCGATCCTGGTCCATATGACCATCTGCGGCGGGTCAATGGATTGGGGTAGTCCGAAGTAGTTCTCAGCGGTCGTAGTCGGCACGATAAGCCCTGATAGAGCCTCGGTTACTCGCTGCGCATTAGAAATAATGCCGACAACTGTGAAGCTCAGACCATTGATGAACACAACTGGCTCGGCGGTAAGGTTACTGATCCCCAGCTGACTCGCGGCTGCGGCGCCGAGAACGACGACCGGCTCGGCATTGCGCACGTCGAAGCTTCCGAATAGTTCGCCGGTCGTGACAGCTGGCCGCATCGCACGCAGGGCCCCGGCAGACGCCGCGTAAACTGGCAACCCGCCGTTGTCGTTCTGGCTGCCGGCGATTGCATACGGCGATGTGCTGATGACAGATTCGTTCAGCTGGACCCGCCACCATACACCTGCTTGCATCACGCCGTTCAGCCTGTCGACCCGCATATCAGCGTCTGCAGGGAAGTCATCGAGGTAAGCATTACCGCCCTCATTAGCTGAGGACTGCGGTACGCCGACGTCGTTCACTGTCACGGTAGTCGCGCTGAGCAGCGAGAATTGCTTGCCGATCTGACCGTTCGCCGTCGCCGCCAGACCTAGAACAGCGACGAATGCCCCAGTGCCAAGAACCGTCCCTAGCAGCGTCAGCACTGAGCGGCCGGGCCGCTGGGCGAGGCCGGCAAGGGACTCGGTGGCGAGATCGCGCAAGCAGTAACTGGACTGGTCGGCGACTGTCCGGCCGCCTCTCACCGGTGCGCGCCGGTACAGTTATGCGGGTGGTCGGGGGCCACCTGGCTGTCGCTGACGACTCGGCCGTCCAGCATCGAGATAGTACGACGGGCGCGCGCTGCCACCGAGGGGTCATGCGTGATGACGATGACCGTCAGACCCAGATCGTTCAACGAGCCAAGCAGGTCGAGAAGCGTCGCAGTCGAGACGGAGTCCAAGTTGCCGGTAGGTTCGTCACACAGTAGCAACCTGGGCATATTCACGACAGCGCGAGCTATGGCGACCCTCTGACGCTCGCCGCCGGAGAGGGTTCTCGGCAGCGCATGGATCCGGTGCGCTAGACCAACCCGGATCAGGGCCATGGCCGCAGCGTCGGCTCTGGCTGCGTGCGGTCGATGGTTGTATATCTCGGCAAGCATGACGTTCTCCAGGGCCGTCCGGTGCGGGAGCAGGTGGAAGCTCTGGAAAACGAAGCCAATGCGTGCACCGCGCAATCCCGATCGATCCCGCTCCGGCAGACGCGATACGTCGATGCCGTCCAGCTCGCAAGTGCCGTTGCTAGGCCTGTCCAGCAAGCCGAGCAGGTTCAGCAGTGTGGACTTCCCCGCTCCGGACGGCCCGGTGATCGCTACATAAGCACCAGGCTCGATCTCCAGGTCGACGTCGCGTAACGCATGGACCGGCGGAGGCCCAGGGTAGGTGCGACCGACGCCACACATCCTGATCACCGGGACATCCGTAGTGAGCGTCCCGGTCCCAGGCTGCGCCCGCCTGAACCTCACTGCCCCACCACGACCTGCGTTCCCGCGGCTAGCGCGCGCTCCCCGCCGTCGAGAGCGGTGATCTCGACATAGCCGCCAGCCGAGACGCCTGTTCGCACCGCAACCCTTCTCTCCACGCCGCCAGGTCCCCTGACAGTCACCTGTGCCAGCCCGGAGGCGCCATAAGAAACCGCGGCGACAGGCACTGCGAGCACCGGCCGTCCTGTCGTGACCGCGGTAATCGTGATCTGCACGTTCTGTCCGTTCAGTGACGTCGGCCACAAGGTACGCGGCCTGATATAGATGGGCACGTACGCGCCGCCGTTAGGTCCCGAGGGCACGATCTGACTGCCGATCGAAGAGATCTTGCCAGTGCCGGTATACCCCGTGACGTCCGAGTAGACCGATACATGCAGGCCGACCTTTACCAGAGATTCCTCGGAGGGATCCAACTGGCCGGTCAGCCGCAGCGACCCCTCGGCGATGGTCATCAGCGATGCCGCAGACACTTCTCCCACGTATGCCGGCACGGAGAGAACTTCAGCGGGAAGTGACGGAACGAACCACGCCTCAGACATCGGAACTATTGCCGGCGGGTTCGCTGTCGACGTCTTCCCGGCCCTGGTGCCCGCCCTGGTGCCGCCCACTGTCGCGGTACTGACGCTGCTCGGAGGTTCTATCGCTGGAGCATATCCGATGCCCTGGTAGAACCCCCGCACGGCGGCTTCAGTCCCGGCTCCGAAGAAGCCATATGAATCGGTACCCGAGGAGTAGCCGAGATCCGCCAGCGCCGTCTGCAACTCTGCGACATCTTTACCTGACTCGCCTGGCATTAGGTTGCGCCAGAGCGGAAGATTTCCCTGCAATACGAATACGGGACGGTCCGAAACCTCTGCCACGACCTGGCCGGAGCGAATCCGCTCGCCGCTTCTGACATTCACCGCCGTGACCACCATCCCGCCACCACCTGCATTGGCGGCCGTCGAAGCGACGGATGACGGGGCAAACGACAGTGATCTGCCAACTGCGAGAGTGCCCCGCATAACGACGCTTTCCGATAGCACCTGGTGTACTACCGGCGCGGTGATTAGGGTTGGCGTGGGCGGCGCCGTCTCCGCCGCTACCTGCGCAGGGGATTTGACGAGCGAAACTCCGATCAGTCCGCTAGCTATCGCTAAGCAGGCTGCGCCGAGCGCGAAGTAGATAATCCGACGGACCCTGCGGGCAGGTGAGTACTGCACGAATGACTGCTCGCTCGCGCCGTCCACGTCGTATCCTCCGGTTCCCTGCAGCAGCTCGCCGAGTCTTGACATGCCTACTGCGTCGCCGATTCGAGCGTCGGGTATCCCAAGACCGTCATCAAAGTATTCACCCGGCTTACGAGTTCTAGCGGGATACGTTTTGGTGCCGGGAGTGTATCGCCGGCAGAGCCGACAGCGCGGCCAGTTGGCCCTGTGGCCTCGTTGCTGCCAATCCGCAATGTCAAACCGGTGAAGCCGACGAGCCGCGATGAAGTCTCGTCCGGGCAGGTCAGCATGTCTTCGTAGCGCACGCGCAGGCTTCTGTCCGGATGGTCAGTCTCGAAGTCGCTGAGCACCTTGGTCTGCGCAGCCCAGTACTCAGCCACCGCTGCGGGCAGGCTCCAGGGATGCATCATGACGAAGCTGTGAAACGCGGTCCCGTCCCCGACGATCCCCCACGGATGTGCGGCAAGAACAGTCCTGATCACCGCATCGCAGCGCCTATGCAGGCAGATGAATTTCGCGGACGGGAACGTGCGCGCGAAGAAGTCCAGGCCCGCGCGAGGCGCTGCCCTCTCTGTCAAACTCCCGTGAGACATGAGGCTGAGGTAAACCTCTGTAGCGAGCAGGGCGAGACGGGACCCACGAGACATTGACACTGACCATGGCAGACATGGCCTCCGCGACGCGCGAGGATGGGCGGGTGACCTCCAGGCGGGGCCCGCGGGCGGGCCAGCCGAAGCGGCGGACTTTCACTGCGGCCTACAAGGTGAAGATCCTCCAGCGGTATGAGCAGCTGGAGGATCCGGCCGAGCGCGGCGCGCTGCTGCGCCGGGAGGGGCTGTATCACTCCCATATCGAGTACTGGCGGGCGGCGCGGGATAAGGGCGCGCTGACAGCACTGGCGGAAAAGCCGGCCGGGCGGCCGTCGCGCAGCAAGGCGGAGGTGGAGAACGAGCGGCTGCGGAAGGAGAACGAGAAACTCGCCACGGAACTGGCCCGGACCAAAGCGGCGCTGGAAGTGGTGGGAAAAGCACACGCGCTCTTGGAATTGCTCTCCGAGAGCGCGGACTACGGCACGAGGCCGGGCAAGTGATCGACCAGGCGGTCGCCGAGCTGGAACCCCTCACCTCGGTGACAATTGCGTGCCGGCTGCTCGGCAAGCCGAGGGCCACGCTCTACCGGCAGCGCAATCCGGTGCCGGAGCCGGAAAGGCCGCCGGCTTCCCGCGCGGCACATCCCGCGGCCCTGTCCGTTGCGGAGCGAGAGCAGCTGCTGGCGGTGCTTGACAGCCAGCGGTTCGCCGACAAGTCCCCGGCCCAGGCCTGGGCCATCCTGCTGGATGAGGGCACCTACCTGGCCAGCGTGTCCACCATGTACCGGGTGCTGCGCGCCGAGGGGCAGGTACGGGAACGGCGGGCCCAGGCCGCCCACCCGCCGAGGGTGCGGCCCGAGCTGGTGGCCACCGGCCCGTCGCAAGTATGGTCGTGGGATATCACCAAGCTGAAAGGCCCGTGGCGGGGCATCTGGTTCGACCTGTACGTGATGCTGGACATCTTCTCCCGCAAGGCCATCTGGCAGGAAGTGCACGCCACCGAGAACGGTGACCTGGCTAAGGAGTTCATCACCAACGCCATCGCCGCCAACGGCGGTACCGCCCCCGGCGGCATTCACGCCGACAACGGCACCTCGATGACCTCCAAAACAGTCACCGACCTGCTGGCCGACCTCAAGATCAGCCGCAGCCACTCCCGGCCGCACGTATCGAATGACAATCCCTACTCAGAAGCGCAGTTCAAGACCCTCAAATACTGCCCGGCCTTCCCCGGCAGCTTCGAAACACTCGGCCAGGCCCGCGACTTCTGCGACATTTTCTTCGACTACTACAACAACGAGCACCGGCACTCCGGCATCGGCCTGCACACCCCGGCCTCCGTCCACGACGGCACCGCCTGGGCCATCCAGGCCCGCCGCCAGCACGTCCTCGACCAGGCCTACGCCGCCAGCCCGATCCGCTTCCAGCACAAGCGCCCGCTAGCACCCCGGCTGCCCGCCAAGGTCTGGATCAACCAGCCCCGGGCGGCCATCGAAACCCAGGAGGCGCCACAAACAAACCCAGCCGCCTGATGTCTCATTCAGTTTGACAGGCTCCGCTGGCACGGTAGTTGCCGACCATGTCCGGCAACCATCTGCCGCCAGGCGGCCGACGATCATGCTCTGCAGCATCGTGCTGATAGCTGCGCGCGCTAACCCCGATACTCTGCCTTGACGACCATCCACCCTGCTCCATGTCCTCGAAACTTGATGGCCGAGGTGAACAAGGCCCGGCGCGTCGATCCAGGTAACGCCCTGCTGAGCCACGAGCGCTTGACGCAGCACAGGCACGCCGCAATGCGCGGAGCCCACGACGATGATCGGGCTATCAGCAGCCTCTCGGGCGGGCGCGGGTGCATTCATTGTCACCGTTCCTGCCTTCGCCTAGCTCGCGCCGGCCAGCGGCGCAGCGCCACTGCTCTGGGCCCGGATGGTACCAGGAACTGACGCTCATGGCTGCAGCGCGATCCGGAACCCTGGAGTCCGGCGACCGCCCCCACTCAGGCCCCGGGGCCCGCGGAACCGTCAGAGTCCGAGTGCGGTTCCGGCACAGGCCCACTAGCCGGTGGCCGGGCCTGCTGGCACGAGCACACGCACGCCCTTGCATACAAAACGAACGTGCCCTTTAAAGAAGGCCTGACGTGAGGAACCCGCTGGCTGCCGACCCGCCGTGGCGTCAACTCCGCATCATCTCGGTGGCGCTGCCGGTGATGATCTCGCTGGCAGCACTAGCGTTCGGGTGGCCTGTCGCGCGTATTGCCCCGCGCGACCTGCCAGTCGGCGTCGCGGGAAACGGGCCCTGCCAGCGAGCAGGCTGTCGCCGCACGAGCCATGCCGAGCCTGGCGGCTTCTCTTCCGGCACTATGCAGAGGAGGCATCAGCTCAGTCGGCGATCAAGGTTCGCGCAATCTATGGCGCGTTCGCTTTCAGCCGCCGGCGAGTAACCGTGCTCGATGCCAGTTCTGGGAGCCCGGCTGTCGCTCAGCTCCTGGACTGTGTCGGCCAGCAGCTTGCGCGCCAGGCGACCGGGCGGGCCGTAATCAGTGGCGAGTCAGCGTTGCGTTTCCGCGTAACCCAGGTCGACCTCGTTCGTGCGCCGCCGGGCGATCCGCGGGAGCTGACGCTCGGTTTGGCGCTCGTGCCGCTGAGCATCAGCAGTGTCCTGATGGCAGCGGTGATCGCACTGCTACTCGGATTCCGGCCGGCCTGGCGTCAGATCATCGAGCTGGCGATTGTCTCCGCCACCGCCGGGCTAGGCGCCTATCTCGTCGTACAGGGCTTCCTTGACATGCTGCCGCAGGAGCACTGGGCTACCCGGGGAGCGCTGTCGCTCACCGTCTTCGCCATGGCCGCCACGACAGCGGGGCTCGTTGCCCTGATAGGAGCCGCCGGACTAGGACTCAGCGCGGCCCTCATGATCTTCGTCGGCAACGCGTTCTCCGGGAGCACCTCGGCGCCCCAGTTGCTCCCCGCGGCAGTGGATCATATCGGGCAATGGTTTCCGCCTGGTGCCGCTGCCAACCTGATCCGCAGCACGGCCCACTTCCACGGGAACGGGGCCTCGAGCTATCTCAGCGTGCTTGCTACCTGGAGCCTGCTTGGGCTGGCCGCGATCATCATCGGCCATCATGCTCCGGTCCGGTTTGCCGCGATGGCGTCCACGGGCTGATGAAGACCGGACCTGTAAGACGAACATTCATTCTAGAATTCAGAACATGCCGAAGGTCACGAACCAGTACAAAGACGCGCGCCGCGATCAGATCCTGAGCGCAGCCAGGCGCTGCTTTCTGCGGAACGGATTCCACGCCACGTCGATGCAGGACCTGTTCGCGGAGGCCGGACTTTCATCCGGCGCGGCCTACCGGTATTTCGCGAGCAAGGATGACATGATCGTCGCGATCGCTGAGGACAACATGCGCGATGTTGTCGCGATGATCCACGACGTGGCCAGCAGGCAGCCAGGCAGGCCGGTCGGAACCGTGCTGGCGGACATCATTACCGCCTTGAAGGCCAAAGACGCTGACTACGGCCTTACCGGACCGGACTCGCCTTGCTGGCCTGGTCCCTCGACTTTCGCACTTTTCGGCTGGGAGCCGGGTGATGCCCAGTCGGGGGTAGGTCCGGAGGCCTGACCGGCCCTGGCCTGGCTTTGGCCGGTACGTTCGCGACACGCCGGGTGA
The DNA here is from genome assembly GCA_027314515.1 of Actinomycetota bacterium. GTDB lineage: Bacteria > Actinomycetota > Actinomycetes > Streptosporangiales > Streptosporangiaceae > JAJYUU01. The sequence continues at coordinate 69,992 of DAHVAR010000073.1, read as the reverse complement.
TCTCGGGGTTCACCAGTTCGAACCATGAGCAAGGGCGCATCGGCGTGTCTATTTCCTCACCTCAAGTGAGCGCCGATGCTCCCGGAACCGGCGGTATCGCTTCCTGCCTCGCTGATGGAACTGCTGGCCGTACCGGCCGTTGTGCACCGCGCCGTCATTCCGCACGTTCTGCGCGCTGGCCGGCGGGTTCCTGGCCCAGACGGGCAGGCGGACGGTGTGCGGCATGCTGACCGGAGCGGCCTTTCCCGGGTGTGGCGCCATGACCGGGCGCACCGGTTCTTCTCCGGCGCCCGGTGGAGCTCGCACGACCTGGGCCTGGCGGTGGCCAGGCTGGTGGTGTCCCGGCCGGTGGCGCTGCCGGTACTGGCCGCCTTGGTGCACAAGGACGTCAAGCCGGCCCTGGCCTCCTAGCCGGCCGTTTCGCGGATTTGTTCGGGCAGATCCGCGCCGACCTCACAGAAATCGTGCGTAACCACCAAAGCGCCGGCGACATGCCAGGTCAGGTCCCGGCCGAAGCGGTCGCTGCGGTGTTCTTGTCTATCGTGCCCGGCTTCATCCTCCAGCTCGCCACTCTCGGCCCAGCGGCAGTGGACGGAGTTCCGGCGGCAGTGCAGGCACTGTGGCCATAATCTGCTAGCCGCCAGCCAGTCAGCTCCCGTGACTCAGCTCGATTGAGCCACCGGTGGTCTCGATGCTGAGGCGCGCCGCTGCACCACGCCCGAGGCGGCCATCGGCGACCCGCCCGTCGGAGTTAGAGGTCACGTGCAAGGAAGGGAATCCGGAATTGATCGATCCTTGGGGAGCCCGTGCGTCAACGACAGCCGACGAACCGCGCGGCAAGGTGACTCCGATTGCGCCGTTGGTGTTACTGAATGCGGCGCGACAACCTGGATCCAGGCCGCCGTGGAAGTTGATCGTGCCGCCTCGCGCTCGCACAACCGAGTGCCCGCCGAGGCGTGTCGAGCTTGTCGTGATAGTCCCGTTGCCCTAATCGCGCTGACCTGACCGCTCACCCGAGTCGCTGTGATCAGGTGAGTGGCCGGGGGGTGCGATTCCCCCCGGCCACTCACCTGGCGCTACAGTTGGTGAGCCGCCGGGCGCCCGTGCCCGGATTGCTGGCAGGTGATCGGATGAGCAGGCAGGCGTCGTCACGGGTCACGGGCCTGTCCGGTGACGACGCCGGCTGTCACATCCTGCATGTAGACATGGACGCCTTCTATGCCAGCGTGGAGATCCGGGACCGCCCGGAGCTTGCCCGCACGCCGGTGATCGTGGGCGGGCTGTCCGGCCGGAGCGTCGTGCTGTCGGCCACCTACGAGGCGCGATCCTTCGGGGTCCGGTCGGCCATGCCGATGGCCCGGGCCCGGCGGCTGTGCCCGCACGCGACAGTCATCCCGCCCCGGCACGGACTATACGGCGCGGTATCCAAAGAGGTCATGGCGATCTTCCGGGCAGTGACCCCGATAGTCGAGCCGCTCTCGCTTGACGAGGCGTTCCTCGATGTGTCCGGGGCGATCCGGCTGCTCGGCCCGCCCGCCGGGATCGGCGAGCACATCCGGCGTCAGGTGGCACAGCAGCAGCAGATCACCTGCTCGGTCGGGGTCGCGGCGACGAAGTTCCTCGCCAAGCTCGCGTCGGTGCATTGCAAGCCAGACGGGCTGCTCGTCATTCCGGTGGATGGCGCGCTTCAGTTCCTGCATCCGCTGCCGATCTCGGCGCTGTGGGGGGTGGGGGAGAAGACTGGCCAGACGCTGGCCCGGCTGGGCCTGCGGACGGTGGGGGACATCGCATCCGCGCCGCTGGCCGCCCTGGAACGCGACATCGGCAAGGCTGCGGCGGCTCATCTGCAAGCGCTGGCCGCAGGCCGGGATGACCGCGGCGTCGAGGCCGCGGTGCGGGAGAAGAGCGTCGGCAGCGAGGAGACCTTCGACGTTGACGTCAGCGACCCGGTCGTCGTCCGCCGCGAGCTGCTCCGGTTGTCGCGGCGCACTGCGCGATCTCTTCGCTCGTCCGGTCACGCAACCAGGACGATCGTCGTCAAGCTTCGCAAGGCCGACTTCACGACGATCACCCGCTCCAAGACCCTGCCCGAGCCCACCAGCGAGACCCAGCAGATCTACGCCACGGCGTGCGCGCTCTATGCCGCCTCGGGGCTGAGCGGCCAGGCACGGCTGCGGCTGGTCGGCGTGCGAGCGACCGGCCTCGTGCCGGCCGCCGCCGCACCAGCCCAGCTTGTGCTGGGCGAAGGCGGGGGGTCCTGGCACGATGCGGAATCAGCGCTAGACAAGATCACTGGTCGTTTCGGCCCGGATGCCGTGCGTCCGGCCGCGCTGGTCGAGCGGGCGCCGCGCGCAGCGGCGCCGGGTCCGCCCGGCGGCGGTGGCAGCACGGCATAAGCGGGAATGGTACTGACCGGACGTCGTCATGATGTGGCTGGTTCGCGCTGGTGGCCGTGTACCCTTCCACAGGACGCCCCGGCGCTCGTATTCTTGGCGTAAGGGCGAGGCCATAGCGCAGTCAGCACGGCCTGGTTGATGGGAGGCACAGTGCCGCTCTCTGAGCACGAGCAGCGCCAGCTCGAGCAGATTGAGCAGGCGCTTTATGCCGAGCATCCGCGACTTGCCAGGGCAATGCGGGCGAAAGATCCTAAAGTTCACTACCGGCGGCGAGTCGTTCAGGCCGCCGTGGGGTTCTTGGTCGGCGTCGGCTTGCTGGCCGCGGGGATCGTACTTAAGCACGTCTGGCTCGTGGCGCCCGGGGTGGCCGTCCTGTTGCTCAGCGGCATCCTGGCCATCGTCAGCTACCGGCGGATGGCTGGCGTGCTGAGCAAGCGGAAGCGCCGGGATCGTAAAGCCGCGGCGAAGGCCGCCCCTAGGGACAGCCTCATGGAACGGCTTGAGGAACGCTGGCGGCGCCGCCAGGAGGGCAACAACCGCTAGCGGTAGCCGCCGCACCGGTGAGCTTCCCGGCCCCGGGTCATCCGGCGCGGCGTGCCGTGACGTCTCGCAGCCGCCGCCGCACGGCCGGCCATGGCGAGTCCAGCCAGTTGAGCATCTCGCTGCCGCGCTGGAGGAGGTGCCTGGCCGCCAGCACGGTGGAGGCGGGCAGAAGCCTGGCGCGCACCCGCTGCCGCCGCGGCACCGAGGCGGCGACGGCCCGGCGCACCGTGAGCACGGCGGACTTAAGGCCGGTGCCCGGCTCAGGCAGGCGCGCATACCTGGCCCGCTCTTCGGCCGCCGCGAGCCTGCTGATCGCCGCGGTCGCTGTCTCGCCCAGCCGGGCCTCGCTGGTAACCCGCCTGGCCACGGCGCGCGGCGTCTCGCCGGGCCCGCACGGCAGGCCGAAGTCGGCGAGATCATCGGTTAGTTCTCGCCAGGCAGCCGTGGCGACCCCGGCATCGCCGGACGCGGTCAGCCAGCGGCGTCGCCTGGTCAGCAGGCGGGTCAATGCCGGCCAGGCGATGAGGAGGAACAGCACGATCGCTACGGCAATGGCGAACCCCGTCTTCGACCCGACGTGGCGGGTCGCGGGGGTAAGCGGCCCGCCGCCTGCCAGGTGCGCATCCCGGTTCGTCAGCGCGCGGCCTCGGATGCCCGGCAGCCGGCCAGTCGCATTGGGCGACGAGCCGCCCGGCGCGGCGCCCTGCTTTCGCCCTGCGCTGCCGGCGCCGCCGCCCGCGTACGCAGGCACTTCGGCCGTACCCTGGCCTCGCGAGCCACTCGGTGTCGGCTCGAACCGCAGCCAGCCCTCGCCGGCGAAGTACACCTCTGGCCAGGCGTGCGCGTCAGCGGTGGTTATCCTCCAGGTGTTGCCGGGTCCGGGGGTGCCGGCGGTGTAGCCGATGGCAACCCGCGCGGGAATCCCCAGCGTCCTGGCGAGAATCGCGAATGCCTGCGCGAACTGGCTGCAGAAGCCGCGGCGGTCGGTGGTGAGGAAGGGCAGCAGCCAGTTCGTCGCGGGCAGGTTCGGCTTCAGGCTGTAGGTGAATGCGCCGGACCGGAACCAGTTCTCCAGATCCCGCGCCTGCTGTAGTTCGGTGGTCGCGCCCCTGGTGCGCTCGACAGCGATGTGCCTTAGCTGCCCGAAATCCGGGCCGTTGTACGTGCCGTAGGCGGTGAAGATGCTGGCTGGCGGTCCCAGGTAGTCGGGGATATCGGCGGGCGGCGGACTAACTTCCTCGCTCTGCACTGTGTACCGCAAGTCAGGCATCGTCACAGCGGGGTCGAACACCGTAAGGGATCCACCCAACTCGAGCCAGCCAGAGCCGCCGATATCCAGCCGGACCGGGGCGTAGGGCATCGGCAGGATGGCCTCGCCGGTGTCGCTGTTGCTGATCGTGATCGTTGTGGTGACCTTGGTGGCCGGCGTCGATGCGAGCACGCCTGGCACCGCCCATGGCAGTTTCGGGCCATCCGGTGCGCGAGTGCCGGAGTAGGTGGGCGGCGGCCAGTCATTCTGGCGTGCGTCGTAGTTCAGCGCATAGACCTGGAAATACTGCTCTGCCGGGTCCTTTGCGGTGGTCGTGTAGGTCAGCACCGGCTGCGGTTTGCCCTCAAGCAAGTTCTGCACTCTCAGCAGCGGCGACACGCCAGTACTGTGGCTGCCGCCGTGACCGGCCCCGGTGGAGACCGTGCCGAATAGGTCACGGGCGCGCACGGTGGGCAAGATCGCCGGGACGACGATCGCCAGGCAGACGGCGGCGAGGCCGATCCGCCGGCCCGAAGCGCTGAGCTCCCTGGTGTCCGGGCCGGACCCCGGTTCATCGGCCGACTGGATGTAGCGGAAGGTCACGAGCCGGCCCCACATCCGCAGCCGCTCACGCCCATCGGCGGACAGCAGCGCCAGGTATCCGGTGAGGCTCACCGCGAAGATGATCATTTGCGGCAAGCCGAACACCTTCAGGTTGCTCGCGACCGGCACGCTGAACAACAGCAGCAGCGGCAGCCCGGCGACGGCCGGGCGGCGCAGCCGCACCGCAAGTAGGTCGACGGCGATCGCCACGCCGCCGATGCCCGCGGCGGTCACCAGGCTGACTGGCTGCAGGTCAGGGATCGGGGGCGCATACCGGAACTCAGCGAACGCGGCCTGCCAGAGCCGGGCCAGCGCGGACATCGAGCTGTCGGTCGGTATGAGAAGGCCGAGAGATGCGCTGTGCGCGAACGTCATGTTCAGGTAGAGCAGCAGGGCGGAAAGGTAGCTCGTCAGAACGGCGATACCGCGCAATGGCCAGGCGCCGGTCGCGCTCAGCGCGGTGATGACCAGAATGACCAGCGCGACGCTCCGGTCAGCCCAGCCAGGCCTGGTGAGCAGCGGAACGAGCGCAATCAAGACCAGCAACGTCGCCGCTACCGCGGCCGGCAATCTGGCCCGCCTGGTCAGGGCTCCGGCGATCGTGACGACGGCCACCGCGCCGGCCCCGGTCACAATCCAGCCGGCACTGGCGATCACCGAGCTTAGCGAGAGCGAAGCCAGCAGCACGGCTCCTGCCGCCGTGACGGCGAGGCGGTTCATGCCGGCGCCCCGTCAGACCGACGTGCTGCCGCCGTCGCGGTGACAAGCATCTCGGCCGCCCGCGGCAGCCGCTGCCAGGCAACTGCCAGCGGCGTGCTGGCGTCGATAGACGTCACGTGCCAGCCGGCACTGCGCAGTAGCGCGGCCGCCGCGCTGCTGTCGGCATGGGCCCGACGGCCTGCTGAGCGGGGGGCGGCGGGTATGCCGGTCCCGTGGGCCGGCCCCGCTGCCGCGGCCGGGTCCGGCCCGGCCGAGTCCGCCCCGGCCGCAGTGGAGCGATCGGGCGCCCTCGCGGCTGGCGCAGCCGTGCGGCCAGTCACCTCGGCGGCGCCAGTCACTCCGGCTGTGCCAGTCACTCCGGCTGTGCCAGTCACCTGCGGGCCTGCTGCCCGGAGTGCCTGCTCGGTCCAGCTCGACACCTCGAGCAGCAAAGCGATCCCCTGGCTGCCTTCCCCCCGGCAGACGGCCAGTTGGCGCGCCTCGTCGACCGTGAGCCGGCCCATCACCGCGATGATCACGCCTGCTCCGGAGACCCTGAGCTCCTTGAGTGACTGGGTCAGGTTGCGCTTGCCCGAGGGCCTGATGACGGCGAGCGAGTCGAGCAGCCGGTCCTCGAAGAACTGCGTGCTGCGGATTACCTCGGCATCGGAGATGAATTGCCCGGTCAGGCCCTCCTGCGCGATGTGCACGCCGACGGACGCCGCGGCGCTGACGGCCATCTCGAACGAGGACGCGGCGCCAGTGCCCTCGTGCGCGAGCGAGCGGCCGTCCAGGAAGACGGTCGCCTTGTTCCGCCAGCGCTGCTCTTCCCGGCGCACCATGAGCTCGCCATGCCGGGCCGTCGATCGCCAGTGCACGCGGCGGAACTCGTCCCCGGTCCGGTAAGCGCGCGGGATCACGTCGTCTTCCCCGGCTGTGGAGGTCAGCCGGGCTCGCCCGTCACCTTCGCCAGCCCACGACCGGCTGATCACCGTCCTGGCAAGCGGGACCACCCGCGGCGTCACGACGAACGTCGTGCGCCCGGACAGTGAGCGGGCGACTTCGACCAGTCCGAACGCGTCGGCGACCCGCAACTGCAGCGGGCCGATCTCGAACTTGCCCCGCAGGTCCGACCGCAGCGGGTAGGTCAGCTCGCGGGTGCCGCCGCGCTCGATCTTGTCCAGCACGTACCTGGGCCGGGTGCCGAGAGCGTACGGCACGCTGTCCTCGGTCATCAGCAGCCCTGTCGGGACCCGCGATACATTCTCCAGCCGCAGCGTCACGGTGGCCGTGTGCCCTGCCGGGACCCGAGGCGGGCTGATGATCCGGCTGGTGGCCAGCCGGTACTGGCTCCGGCGGGCTGCCATGGCAGCGAGCAGCGGCAGGGCGAGCAGCGCGATGCCGACGCAGAAAAGGCCGCGCTCGCCGAGCGCGTAGCCAGCCACGGCAGAAGCGGCCCCGGCGGCAAGGAACGACGTCCCCCGGGTGGTCAGCCCGGCGAGCAGCGAGGTCCGCATGTTCCCGTCCTTCCGGCTGCTCTTGCGCGCGAGTCTACGCCGCTTAACGGCTCGGCAGCCGCTGAATGATGCTTGACAAGACCTGGTCGGGCAGTTCCCGCCCGACCATCGCCTCGGCGCTCGGCAGCAGGCGGTGCGCGAGCACCGGGATCGCGAGCGCCTGGACATCATCGGGGATGACGAAGTCTCGCCCGTCGAGCGCGGCATGTGCCCGGCTAGCCCGCAGGAGATGCAGTGCCGCGCGCGGTGACGCGCCAAGCCGCAGTTCTGCGGCCGTCCTGGTGGCGTTGACCAGGTCGATGATGTACTGGCGGATCGACACCGACACATGTACCTCGCGCACGGCGGCGACCAGCGCCCGGATGTCACTGACATGCGCTACCGGGGTGAGTTCGTCCAGCGGCGAGCCGCCGCCATGTGAGTCGAGCATGGCAAGTTCGGACACCCGGTCCGGGTAGCCGATCGAGATCCTGCTCATGAACCGGTCACGCTGCGCCTCAGGCAGCGGATAGGTGCCCTCCATCTCCACCGGGTTCTGGGTCGCGATCACCATGAACGGCGGCTCGAGCTGGTAGGTGCTGCCATCGACGGTGACCTGGCGTTCCTCCATCGACTCCAGCAATGCGGACTGCGTTTTCGGCGAGGCGCGGTTGATCTCGTCGCCGAGCACGATATTGGCGAAGATTGGGCCGGGCTTGAACTCGAACTCACGCAGTTCCTGGTTGTAGGCGTTCACGCCGGTAATATCGCTCGGCAGCAGATCCGGGGTGAACTGAACCCTTCGCACCGAGCAGTCGATCGACCTGGCAAGCGCTTTCGCAAGCTGGGTTTTGCCAACCCCTGGCACATCCTCGATGAGGATGTGGCCTTCGGCCAGCAGCACCGTCAGGGCGAGGCGGACCGCGCCTGCCTTGCCGGAGATGACTGTCTGCACGGCACTGCTGACCTGCTTGGCAATGCCCACGAGTTCATCCAGCGATCGCCCAGCCTGCTGGTCGGTCTGTGTGACCACGCGCCCTCCTGGCGGCTTTTCGCTATTAGCTGCTCTCACTAGCTCACCGGCCACTTCAGCACTAACGCTCCACCGCAGCGCTGGCGCGGCGGAATCATCTGTGCGATCAGACAGTACGTCCTTGTATGGGTCGCAGGCGATGCCCGCCCCATATCGGGGCCGTAACGCTCAGGTGACTATTCCCCGTTCCGGCCAGGTCGCACCCAGCCGAGGCCTGCCTGACGCCGATCGTGGCCGGACCGCGCGGCGATGCTATCGCCACTTCGCTCCACCACTTTGACCAGGTGATTCATGCGGAAGGTAGCGGGCTCGCGGCGCTGTCAGGATTGACGGTGGGGAAGAGTGGAGTACAGTGGTGTTCCGTGGGGCTGGAATGGCGTCCAGCAGGCGTGAAATGGATGGCCCGGGGAGGTGAGGCCGGTGTTTCTCGGCACCCACACGCCTCGTCTCGACGAGAAGGGCCGGCTGATCCTGCCTGCCAAGTACCGCGACGAGCTGTCAACCGGGCTGGTCCTGACCAAGGGACAGGAACGCTGTCTGTACGTGTTCCCGGTGACTGAGTTCGGGCGGATCACCGAGGCGCTGCGCACGGCTCCGGTGACAGCCAAGGCGGTCAGGGACTACAGCCGGGTGTTCTTCGCCAGCGCGTCGGACGAGGAGCTCGACAGGCAGGGCCGGATCACCATTCCGCCGAGCCTGCGGGAGTACGCCGGGCTGCACCGCGACTGCGCGGTGATCGGCGCTAACACGCGGCTGGAGATCTGGGATGCCGCCTCGTGGGCGAGCTACCTGGAGCAGCAGGAGGACGCGTTCGCTGACGCATCGGAGGAGGTTCTGCCAGGAGTGCTGTAACGGCGCTGGATGCCCGGCGAGGTCTCCGCCCGTGCTGGAGGGCCTACGGCCCGGCTGACGTCACTTCCCCGGCGTCAGGCGGAAACGGACCCGTCAGTACAGCGGCGCGGATGGGGACCCGGCCGGGCATCGCGGCGGCCAGGGCAGGCGGGATCGCCGCAGCGCGCGGCGATGGAGCGGCAGCGAGGGGGCACGATGGGTACGGCTGCGGCGGCGCACGTGCCGGTCATGCGCGGACGGGTTCTCGAACTGCTGGCGCCTGCTCTGCGGCAACCCGGCTCCGTGCTGGTAGACGCCACTCTTGGCCGCGCCGGGCATGCGCGGGCACTGCTGGCCGCGCATCCAGGGCTCAGCCTGATCGGCATCGATGCCGACGCTGCCGCGATCGAGGAATCGCGGGAGATCCTGACGAGCTATCGCGACCGGGTGACGCTAGTCCAGGCGGTCTACGACGAGCTTCCGCAGGTCCTGGCGGGCGCTGGGCATCGGGCGGTGCAGGGCATCCTGTTCGATCTCGGCGTCTCGTCACCGCAGCTGGACAACCCGAGCCGGGGGTTTGCGTACGCGCAGGATGCCCCGCTGGATATGCGGATGAACCAGGCGGGCCAGCTGACCGCAGCCGATGTGCTGAACACTTACCCGGCCGACCGCCTGGCGCGGGTGCTGCGCGACTACGGCGAGGAGCGGTTCGCCCGGCGCATCGCCGACGCGGTCGTAGCCGCACGGGCGCGAGAACCGCTGACGAGCACGGCCAGGCTTGCCGAGATAGTCAGGGACTCGATACCCGCGCCCGCCCGGCGGACCGGCGGCAACCCCGCGAAGCGCACGTTCCAGGCACTTCGCATCGAGGTCAACGACGAGCTCGGCGCGCTGCGGCGGGCGCTGCCGGAGGCCATGGAGGCGGTGGCGGTCGGCGGCCGGATAGTCACGCTCGCGTACCACTCGCTGGAAGACCGGGCAGTGAAGCAGGAACTGGCCCGCAGGGCAGCCGATACCACGCCGCGCGGGCTGCCGGTCTCGCTGGAATCCGGCCGCCCGCAGTTCCGGCTGCTCACCAGGGGGGCCGAGCGCCCGACCGCGGAAGAGGTCGCGGCGAATCCGCGGGCCGCGCCGGCCAGGCTGCGGGCGGCCGAGCGGATCAGGGCAGCGGCATGAGGCCGATCCGCGGACAGGATGCGGTCCGGTTCCGGGCGGGACGCCCGGACGGCCGGGGAGGGATGAAGTAACCGGATGGATACCACATCTCAGGTACCTAGCCGGCTGCGCCCGCCAGCCGCGCGGGCGGGCCAGCCGCAGGCGCGCCGCGGCCGGGCCGGTGCTGCCGGTGACGGGCTGCGCCGTGGCTCGGGGCGCCCGCCGCGGCCCTGCCCGGCCACCGTGGCCGGCCGGCTGCCTGGCGTTACCGGTGACCTGAACGGCCGTGCTCCCGGTGACGTGGCCGGCCGTGCTCTCGGTGACGTGGCCGGCCGTGCTCCCGGTGACCGTGCCGTCGGTAACCCCGGTCCCGGTTCGCGTGGCGCCGTTCGCGGCACTGGCAGTCAGGCCGGCACCGGACGGCAGGCGCTCCGTACCGGACGGCAGTCGCTCCGTACCGGGCGGGCGGCCGCGAACGCCGGCCTGCGTCCGCCGGGGCCCGGGGCGGCGGCCGTCCGATTCCCGGCGGCCAGGCAGGACCGGGCACCCGCTGCCGGGACAGCGGCGGCCGGCCTGCGCGTGCCCCGGATAACGTTCGTCTTGCTCGTGCTGGCGCTGCTCGGCGGCGGGCTCGTTTGCCTGCTCGTGGTCTACACCACACTGGGCGCGACCGGTCTCCGCATCAGCCAGCTGCAGACCGAGAACGCGAATCTGTCCCTGCAAGAGCAGACGCTGCTCGGGCAGGTCGCGCAGGAGCAGTCGCCGCAGCGGGTCGAGGAGCGGGCTTACCAGCTCGGCATGCGGCCGCAAGCCGGAGGCAACATCCTCGACCTGCGCACCGGCAGGTACTACCAGCTTCCGGACAAGGCTGGCGGGCAAGTGCGGTACGCCGCTGCCACGCCGTCAGCGGGCAGCACGTCCGCCGCCCGCCGGGCCGCCCGCCGCCATCCGGCAGCACCGCCGACACCGGCCCGGCACGCCGCGCGGGCCGGCCTGGTCACGCAGCCGAAGCGGGCTGCCGCCGGCGCGAACCCCGCGGCTAAGTCCGGGTCGGGCCGGTGACCGGGGCGGGGGGGCGCGACGGCGGTTCTGGTCCGCGTCAGCGCCGCGGCAAGCCGGTTCCCGGCGGTTCACGCGGTCCCGCAGCCGCGCGGCGGCCGGCCCGGCCGGGCGAGCCAGTCAGGCCGGCGAGCGGGCCGCGGCCGGGGATCGGTGCCCAGAGCTCCGGCAGCCCCGGGCGTGGCCACGCATACCCTTACCGTCCCGCTGCGGAAGGAACTCGTCCCGGCCCGGCCAGCGACGGCCCGCCGCCGCGCAGTTCGGCAGACCAGCCGGGGCACGCGGTTCCGCCGCGTGCGGCCGTACGCCGGGCCAGCCCCCTCCGCCGGGCCAGCCCCCACCGCCGGCTGCGGATCGGCCTGCTGTGCATCGCTGTCGCGCTGTCGCTGTTTGCCGCCCGGCTCGTCCAGATCGAAGGGTTCGACTCGGCGCAGTACCGGATGGCCTCGCAGCATCAGCAGCTCGCGTCTATCAGCTTCCCGGTCGTTCGCGGCAATATCACCAGCAGCGACGGGACGGTGCTGGCGCTGACGGTCCAGACCTATCGCGTCTTCGCTGACCCTGGGGAGATCCCGGTGGCGTCGCGCCCGAAGGCGGCGGCCGAGCTGGCCGGCCCGCTCAAGCTCTCCGCCGCGACGGTCCTGCAGATGCTGAACCATCCGTCGTCGCCGCTATACCAGGTGCTCGCTACCGGTGTCCCGGTGTTCGCGGCCGACGAGGTGCGGAAACTCGGGCTGCCGGGCATCGGCATGGTGCCGGCCTACAGCACCGTCTATCCGGGCGGTGACCTCGCGGCCAGCATCGTCGGCTTCACTAATCCGTCCCCGTCCGGCAACGGCGGCCTGGTCGGCGAGGCCGGCCTGGAGCAGGAGTACAACGCGATGCTGGCCGGCCGTGACGGCAGCGAGGAGGTCGAGGTCGGCGTCAACCAGGAGCCGATCCCGCTGACCGAGGTTCAGCTGTCTCCTGGCGTGCCGGCCAAGGGTCTCCGGCTCACCATCCAGGCCGACATTCAGTGGAAAGCCGAGCAGGTCTGCGCCCAGCGAGTGCGGCAGACCCATGCCGCGAGCTGCTCCATCGTGGTGATGCAGCCCAAGACGGGAGCGATTCTCGCGATGGCGCAGTGGCCGACCTACAACCCGGCGGATGTGACGAACCTGAATCAGACCGCGGACATCGGCGTCGCCAATGTGTTCGCGCCGGGCAGCACGCTCAAGCCGGTCACCCTCGCGGCCGCGCTGGAGGAGGGCGGCCAGACGCCGCTGAGCGCATACACCATCCCTTACTCGATCACCATGAACCACGTGTACACCTTCCATGATGCCGAGTACCACCCGACGGTCAGGCTGACGATCGCCGGCATCCTCGCGAATTCGAGCAACGTCGGCATGGTGCAGGTCGCGCAGCACATCACGCCCGAGCAGCAATACCGCATGATGCGGGCGTTCGGGCTCGGCTCGGTCAGCGGGCTGGGGCTGCCAGGGGAGAGCGCCGGCCTGCTCCCGGCACCGGGCTCGCCCGGCTACTACGGGGACAACCGGTATGAGTACTCATTCGGCCAGGGCGTGGGCGTGACCGCGGTGCAGATGGCAAGCGTCTACGCCACGATCGCCAACGGCGGCGTCCGCGTCCAGCCGACGATCGTGGCCGGCACGACGACCGCGAGCGGGCGCTTCATCCCGGACCGCAAGCCGCCGAGCAGGCGGGTAATCAGCGCGAAGACGGCCGGCCAGCTGATGGTCATGCTGCAGCAGGTACCTGGGGTGGACGCCTCGGTGGGCTCGCCCTGGGGGCTCATCAGGGGCTACACGGTGGCGGCGAAGACCGGAACCGCGCAGATTTCCGGCCCCGGCTCGGGTTCCTGCCTGTGCCAGTACGGTTCCAGCTACATCGGCATCCTCCCGGCCGACAACCCGCAACTGGTCGTCGCCGTGAACATCCAGGACCCGCAGGGCAGTTACTACGGTGACCAGGTCGCCGGGCCGGCCTTCTTCGATGTAGCCAAGTTCGCGCTACAGACATTGAAGATCGCGCCAGACTACGCAAGGACGCCCTATATCCGGCTCACGGCACCGTGAGGGGAGGTAACCTCTGCCCGTGCCAGCGGCCTTTCGCCCCGATCGCGTGCCCGCCCTCCGGCTAGCCGGGCTCGCGGCGCTGCTTGGCCTGCGTCAGGCAGGCCCGCTCCCGGACGATCCGGGCAGCGCGGGGGTCCTCACCGGGGTCACCCATGACTCCAGGGCCGTCCGGCCAGGCGACCTCTATGCGGCGCTGCCGGGCAGCTCCGTGCACGGTGCCGAGTTCTGCGCCGCGGCGGCCGCCGCCGGAGCCGTCGCCGTCCTCACTGACCCGGACGGCCGCGCGGCGGCGATCGCTTCCGGCCTGCCCGTCTTCGTGGTCGCTGAGCCCCGAGCCAGGCTGGGCGAGGTTGCTGCCTGGATCTACGGGCACCCGTCGGACCGGCTGCTGCTGGCCGGAGTGACCGGTACGGCGGGCAAGAGCACGACGAGCTACCTGCTGGAATCGGGGCTGCGGGCGGCGGGCTACCGGACCGGCCTGATCGGCGGCGTGCAGACCCGGATCGGAGACGCGGCGCGGGCTAGCGCGCTGACCACCCCGGAGGCCACGGACCTTCAGGCGCTGCTGGCGGCGATGGTCGAGCGGGGCATCAACGCGGTGGCGATGGAGGTCTCCAGCCACGCACTGGCCCTGCGCCGGGTGGCGGGCACGCACTACGACGTGGCCGTCTTCACCAACCTGTCTCAGGACCACCTGGACTTCCACGCGGGGATGGACGACTATTTCGCGGCCAAGGCGGAGCTGTTTACCCCCAAATACGCCAGGACCGGCGTGGTGAACATCGACGACGTCCACGGTCGTGAACTCGCCGCGGTGGCATCGATCCCGGTCACCACGTTCTCGGCCGAAGGCCGGCGCGCCGCTGACTGGCGGGCGGTAGACGTGCGGTCCGGGGCAGACGGATCGACCTTCCGGGTCATCGGGCCGGGTGGCGTAGAGGCCGACGCGGCCGTGGCGCTGCCCGGCGAATTCAACGTGGCGAACGCGCTCGCCGCGATCGTAGCCCTGGTCGAGGCCGGGGCCGGGCTTGCGGACGCGGTGGCAGGGGTCGCCGCCTGCCCTGGCCCGCCCGGGCGGCTCGAGCGGGTGGACCACGGCCAGGACTTCAGCGTGCTCGTCGACTATGCTCACAAGCCGGGTGCCGTGGAGGCGCTGCTGACGGCGATGCGCGCGGTCACCCAGGGAAGCCTGGTGATCGTGCTGGGCTGCGGCGGTGACCGGGATCGCGGCAAGCGCCGCCTGATGGGCGCCGCGGCGGCCAGGCTCGCCGACGTGGCTATCCTGACCAGCGACAACCCGCGCTCGGAGGATCCGCTGACCATCCTCGCCGAGATGCTAGCCGGGGCGATCGAGGTCCCGCAGCGTGAGCGCGCTCAGGTAGTAGTGCAGCCCGATCGCGCCGCCGCGATCGGGCTGGCGATCTCAGGCGCCGCCAAGGGCGACGTAGTGCTGATTGCGGGCAAGGGACACGAACAGGGCCAGTACGTAGCGGGCGCAGTTATCCCGTTCGACGACCGTGAGATCGCCAGGGAGGCCATCCTGCATCGGCAGGCGAGCGAGGCGGCAGCCGGGGCCAGCCAGCTGACGGAGGTCACGCAGATGGCGGAGGGGCGCGGGGACGCGACCCTGGCCGGCGGCTGGCCGGATCCGCACGCCACCGCGGCCGGCGCCGTCTGGCCCGCTCCCCGTTTCCCGGAGGATGCGTGATCCCGCTGCCGATCGCGCAGGCCGCTGCGGCCACCGGCGCGAGGCTCGCGGATGTGCCAGATCCGGGTGCCATGGTGACCGGGCCGGTAGTGATCGACTCGCGCGAGGCCGGGCCCGGCAGCCTCTTCGCCGCGCTGCCCGGAACTCGCATGGACGGCCACGAGTTTGGCAGGGCGGCGCTGGCGGCTGGGGCGGTCGCCGTCCTTGCCACCCGCCCGGTCGGGGGGCCGGCGCTGATCGTGCCGGACGTACCGGCAGCACTAGGCAAGCTAGCCAGGGCGGTTATCGACCGCGCGACCGGGCTGATCGTGATCGGCATCACCGGTTCCGCCGGCAAGACCACGACCAAGGACCTGGCTGCCCAGCTGATCGAGATGCTCGGCCCCACCGTTGCGCCGCGGGATTCGTTCAACAACGAGATCGGCCACCCGCTGACTGTGCTGAAGATCACGGCGCAGACCCGGTACCTGATCTCCGAGCTTGCCGCGCGCGGTCCTGGCCACATCACCGAGCTCTGCCACATCGCACCACCCCGGCTGGGCGCGGTGCTGTGCGTCGGCCACGCGCATGTCGGCGAGTTCGGCGGCCTGGACCGGATCGCTGCGGCAAAGGGCGAGCTGCCTGCCGCGCTGCCGGCCGACGGCGTGGCCGTGCTGAACGCCGATGACCACCGGGTCGCCGCGATGGCGGCACGGACCAGGGCCAGGGTGGTCACCTTCGGGAGATCGCCGGCCGCCGACGTGCGGGCAACCGGTGTCGGCGCCGACAGTCTCGGCCGCGCGCACTTCACCCTGGAAGCCCCGGACGGCTCCGCGCCGGTGCGCCTCCAGCTGCACGGCGAGCACCACGTGTCCAACGCGCTGGCGGCCGCTACCCTGGCGGGTCAGCTCGGCATGCCGGTAGCCGACATCGCCGCCGGGCTGACGGCAGCGGTAGCCAGAAGCCGGTGGCGGATGGAGGTAACGCAGCTCGGCGACGGCGTCACGATCGTCAACGACGCCTACAACGCCAACCCGGACACGGTCCGGGCCGCTATCGCCGCGCTGGCCACCATGGCCACCGGGCGCCGCGGTTTCGCCGTGCTCGGCCACATGACCGAGCTAGGCGACGAAGCAGACCGGCTGCACGAGGAGGTCGGCGCGGCTGCCGCGCGGGCCGGGCTTGCCGGGCTCATCGTGGTGGGGGAGGAAGCGGCCCCGATGCTGGCTGGCGCGAAGGCCGTGCCTGCCTGGCAGGGCGAGCTGCTGGCGGTACCCGACGCCGCGGCCGCCGTGCGCGCCGTCAGGGACCGGCTGCGGGCGGGTGACGTGGTGCTGGTCAAGGCATCGCACAGCATCGGCCTGGAGCGGGTGGCGCTGGCGCTCACCGGTGAGCGGCCACTGCCCGATGAGCAGGAAGGGCCGCGCCGTTGAAGACCATCCTGGTATCCGGCGCCGTGTCGCTGCTGCTGGCGCTGTTCGGCACGCCCCTGGTCATCCGGGTGCTGCGGCGCCACGGCTACGGCCAGCCGATCCGCGTCGAGGGCCTGAAATCGCACGAGACCAAGCGCGGCACGCCGACGATGGGCGGCGTGGTGATGGTGCTGGCCTCGCTGATCGGCTATGTAGTAGGCCACCTGGCCACTCATGACCCGATGAGCGCGTCGGGGATGCTCATCCTGTTCCTGATGGCCGGCCTCGGCCTGGTCGGCTTCGTCGATGACTTCCTCAAGATCTTCCGGCAGACCAGCGTCGGGCTGCGCAGCGGCGCGAAGCTGGCCGGCCAGGTCGTGGTGGGCGCGGTGTTCGCCCTCGAAGTCTTGCAGCATCCGGACGGCTATGACCTCACCCCGGCCGATGCGCACCTGTCGTTCCTGCGCGACTTCGGCCCGGCCATTGGCGTGCTGCCGTTCGTGATCTGGGCCGTGATCCTGATCTCCGGGTTCTCGAACGCGGTGAACCTCACCGACGGCCTGGACGGGCTGGCGACCGGGGCCACCGTCCTGGTGCTGGCGGCCTACGTGCTGATCGGCATCTGGCAGGAACGCAACGACTGCACCACGTTCCTGTCGAGGCAGTGCTACCAGATCAGGGACCCGCTGGATCTCGCGGTGGTTGCTGCGGCCGTGCTGGGAGCGTGCTTCGGCTTCCTGTGGTGGAACGCGCCGCCCGCCAAGATCATCATGGGCGACACCGGCTCGCTCGCGCTCGGCGGGGTGCTGGCTGGCCTCGCGGTCTGCACGAAGACCCAGCTCCTGCTGCTGATCGCCGGCGGACTGTTCGTCATCATCACGATGTCGGTGATCATCCAGGTGGGCGTGTTCAAGGTCACCAAGTTCAAGAGCGGGCGCGGATACCGGGTGTTCAAGATCGCCCCGCTGCACAATCACTTCGAGATGGCGGGCTGGGCCGAGACCACTATCGTGATCAGGTTCTGGCTGATCTCCGGCCTGTGCGTCGCGCTCGCACTCGGCATCTTCTACGCCGAGTGGCTGGCGAGCTAGACCGATGACCGGCAGCGATGTGGTCGGGCTAGCGGACCTGCCGGGCCGTCCGGTCGTTGTCGCCGGTCTCGGCATCACCGGGCAGTCGGTGAGCTCGCTGTTGGTCAGCCACGGCGCTTCGGTGACCGCGGTCGACTCACGGGACGACGCAGAGCGCCGCGACATCGCGGACGCGCTGGCCGCGAGGGGAGTAGCCGTCCGTCTAGGGCCGGAGCAGCTGGGCGCGGGCGCCAGCGTGCCGCCGGGCACAGCGCTGGTCGTCACCTCGCCGGGGTTGCGGCCGGATACGCCGCTGCTGGCGACGGCGGCGGCCGCTGGCGTCGAGGTAATCGGCGACGTCGAGCTTGCCTGGCGACTGCGGCCGTTGCTGCCCGGCGGCGGGCGGCAGGAGTGGCTGGCCATCACCGGTACCAACGGCAAGACGACCACGGTCAGGATGCTTGCCGCCATGCTCGCGGCCGCTGGCCATCGCAGCGTCGCCGCCGGGAACGTCGGCACCCCGATTCTCGACGTAGTGACTGACCCGGAGCCGTACCCGGTCGTCGCGGTGGAGTTGTCGAGCTTCCAGCTGCACTGGAGCGCGACCATCAGGCCGCTGGCTGCCGCGGTGCTGAACCTGGCTGCGCACCACCTCGACTGGCATGACGACATCGAGTCCTACGCCGCCGCCAAGGCGAAGATCTACGCGCCGGGCACGATCGCGATCTACAACGCGCAGGACCCGGCCACCCTGGCAATGGCGTCGGCCGCGGCCAGCCGGGCGGCCAGGCTCGTCGGCTTCAGGCTCGGGCGGCCGGGCGCCGGCGAGCTCGGCGTCGCAGACGACTGGCTGGTCGACTGTGCCTTCGGTCCCGGGGCGCCCGGCGATCTCGAGCCGGCCCGGCTCGCACCGGTCAGCGCGGTGCACCCGGCCGCGCCGCACAACGTGGCGGACGCGCTCGCGGCCGCCACGCTAGCCCGCGCCTACGGCGACCAGGCAGGCTCCATTACCGCCGGGCTGGCGAGGTTCGTGCCCGAGCCACACCGGATCACGCTGGTGACCGAGATCGACGGCGTGGCGTTCGTGGACGACTCCAAGGCGAGCAACCCGGCGGCTGCGGCCGCGTCGCTGGCGTCGTTCCCGTCCGTCGTCTGGGTAGCCGGCGGGTTGTTCCGCGGCAGCGACGACGACCTGAACGGCATCGTCGCGGCGGCCGGCCCGCGGCTGCGGGCCGCTGTCCTGATCGGCACGGACCGGGCCAGATTCGCCCGCGCACTGGCGCGACACGCCCCGAATGTCCCCGTCACCGAGCTGACCGGCACCGACACTGGAGTCATGGAGCAGGCAGTAGCCCAGGCGGCGGCCGCCGCGCGGCGCGGCGACACCGTGCTGCTGGCCCCCGCCGCGCAGTCGTGGGACATGTTCCGCGATTACCCGGCTCGCGGCGATGCGTTCGCTGCCGCGGCGCGCAAACTGGCAGCGTCGCGGTGAGCCCATGGTCAGCTAACGCGGCGTCGGCGGGCACCAGGTCCTCGGCGGGCACCAGGCTGGACGAGGGCGGATTCGGCGGCGAGTCGGCTGAGCCGGCCCGGATACGCCCGGCCGGCTCACGTACGCCCCGCGGCGGCGCGCCTGGTGGCGGCGCGCCTGGTGGCGGCGCGCCTGGTGGCGGCCGCCAGCGCGCGGCCGGCATGCCCGGCGGCGCGTTCCGGCTCACCACGCTGCTGGACCGGCCGCTGGCGTCCTACTACCTGGTACTCGGCTGCACGCTGCTGCTGCTCGCCATCGGCCTGCTGATGGTGCTGTCCACGTCCACGGCCTATGACCTGGAAATCGGCGCACCGCCGTACGCCATGTTCATCAAGCAACTGCTCGGCGCGCTGGCCGGCCTGGCGCTGATGTGGCTGGCCAGCAAGGCGCCGCCGCGGGTCTTCCGGGCGTTCGCCTACCCGCTGCTGCTGGCGGCGGTACTCGGCCTGGTGCTGGTGCTGCTCGTCGGCCAGCAGATCGATGGCGTCAAGCGCTGGCTGGATGTGGCCGGCAACGCGGTGCAGCCGTCGGAGTTCGCCAAGCTAGCCCTGGTGCTGTGGGGAGCCGACCTGCTCGCGCGGAAGGAGAAGCTGGGTCAGCTGACCGACTGGCGGCACCTGCTGGTCCCGCTGCTGCCGGGCGTGGCGGTTGTGTGCATGCTGGTCATGCTGGGCAACGACCTCGGCACCACGTTCCTGCTGAGCGTTATCTTCCTGGCCTTGCTCTGGGTGATCGGGGCACCCGGCAAGCTGATGTTCGGCCTGGTCGCGCTGCTGGCCTTCGCGGTTCTGATGCTGATCGCTGTGCATCCGAACGAACTGCAGCGCATCGCCGCATTCCTGTCAGCTCAGACTTCCCGCAACTGCCTGAGCTGCTACCAGCTGACGCAGGGCAAGGACGCGCTCGGCTCAGGCGGCTTGTTCGGCGTCGGCCTCGGCGCCAGCACGGCTAAGTGGGGATGGGTGCCGCTGGCCTATGCCGACTTCATCTTTTCCATCCTCGGCGAGGAACTCGGCCTGGTCGGCGCGATCTGCGTCATCCTGCTGTACGGCGGCATCGCGTTCGCCGGGTTCCGGATCGCCCGCCGGGTGCCGGATACCTTCTCCCGGCTGGCGGCAGGCGCGATCACCGTGTGGATCGTCGCGCAGGCCCTGGTGAACATGGGGGCCGTTCTGGGCCTGCTGCCGATTACCGGCGTGCCGCTGCCGCTGATCTCGGCCGGGGTGTCGTCGCTGATCGTGACAATGGTCGCACTCGGCATGCTGATGGCGTTCGCCCGGTCTGAGCCCAAAGCCGCGCAAGCGCTGGCCGCAGCCGGCCCGAGCATGCCGCGCCGGCTGGCACGCTGGCTCGGACTCGGTAACCGGCCGCGGTGGGCGGCGGGCCGGGCGGGATCGGGGCGGGCTGGACTGGATCGAGGGCGAGTTGGGGCGGGCGCAAGTAAGGTAGCCCGGTCGACAGGCACGGCCGGCCGGAACTGAGGCAGCAATGGGAGTAAGCGTCGTCATCGCGGGAGGCGGGACTGGCGGGCACATCCTGCCCGCACTCGCGCTCGCGGACGCGCTGCGCCGGGCTGACCCGGATACTGAGATCACCTGCCTGGGTACCGAGCGCGGCCTGGAGACCAGGCTGGTGCCGATGAGCGGCTATGACCTGGCGCTGATCCCGCCCGTGCCGCTGCCCCGCAGGCTGACGCCTGCCCTGCTCTCGGTGCCGGCCCGGATGCTGCGCGCTGTCGGCGCCGCGGCCAGCGTCCTGGAGCAGACCGGGGCGGACGTGCTCGTCGGCTTCGGCGGTTACGTGGCAACGCCCGGCTACCTGGCCGCGCGCCGTCGCAGGGTGCCGATCGTGGTGCACGAGGCGAACTACAGGCCGGGCCTGGCCAACCGGATCGGCGCACGGCTGACCAGCTACGTGTGCGCCGGCCAGCAGGGCACCAGGCTGCCGCACGCACGCTATACCGGCATCCCGATCCGCCAGGAGATCGCCGGCCTGGACCGGCTGGCGCTGGCCGGCAAGGCGCGGGCCCACTTCGGCCTTGAGCCGGACCTGCCGGTGCTGTTCGTCACCGGTGGCTCGCAGGGCGCGGCGTCGCTGAACCGCGCCGTGCTCGGGGCGGCGGCCACGCTGCGCGCGTCCGGCGTGCAGGTGCTGCACGTGGTCGGGCCGAGGGCCGGGGATGTGGACGTCCCGCCCGGCCCGGCACCGTACGTGGTGCTGCCGTACCTGGACCGGATGGACCTGGGATATGCCGCGGCCGACTTCGCGCTGTGCCGGGCCGGGGCGATGACCTGCGCTGAGCTGACCGCCGTCGGGCTCCCGGCGGTGTACGTGCCGCTGCCGCACGGCAACGGCGAGCAGCGGCTGAACGCCGGGCCGATCGCGCAGGCGGGCGGCGGGCTCCTCGTCGCGGACGCGGACCTGTCCGCCGAGTGGATCGTTCAGTCCTTGCTGCCGATCCTGCACGACCGCGCGCGGATGGCGGTGATGGCCCGGGCCGCGGCCGCTAGCGGCAACCGGGACGCCGACGCTGATCTGGCCGCACTGGTACTGCAAGTCGGACGGCGGCGGCCCGGCCGACGGCGGAAAAGGTAGCCATGGGCCTGGTCACCCCGGTCGACCCGGTGCCGGTCGGCAAGCTCGGCAAGGTGCACTTCGCGGCCATCGGCGGCGCGGGCATGTCGGGCATCGCGAGGATCATGCTGGCCCGCGGCATAGCCGTATCCGGCAGTGACTCAGCGGACTCGGCGCTGCTCGGCGAGCTGGCAGCCGCCGGGGCGAGAGTGCGGGTCGGGCACGCGGCTGAGAACCTCGGTGACGCCGACACGCTGGTGGTATCGACGGCCATCCGGCCAGATAACCCAGAGCTGCTCGAGGCCCAGCGCCGCGGGCTGCGGGTACTGCACCGGGCTGCGGCGCTGGCCAGCGTGATGCTGGGTTGCCAGGGCATCGCGGTGGCCGGCACGCACGGCAAGACCACCACGACCTCGATGATCACCACGGTTCTGCTGCACGCGGGCGCCGATCCGTCCTACGTGATCGGCGGCATCCTGGCCGAGAGCGGCGTCGGCGCGGCCCAGGGCACCGGGCCGGCCTTCGTGGTGGAAGCGGACGAGAGCGATGGCTCGTTCCTGATGTTCGCCCCCGACGCGGCAGTGGTCACCTCGGTCGAGGCCGATCACCTCGACAACTACGGCACGCTGGCGGCGATCGAGGCGGCCTTCGCGACGTTCGCGGGCCGGATCCGGCCCGGCGGCCTGCTGCTGGCCTGCGCCGACGACCCCGGCGCGCGGGCGCTGACTGCCATGGCGCCGCCCGGCGTGACCGCGCTGACCTACGGGACCGCCGCCGATGCCGCGTACCGGATCACGCAGATCCAGTCCAGCGGAATGCGCACGGCGCTCACCATCGTCGGCGGCCCGGGCACGGTACTGGCCGAGACTAGGCTGGCTGAATCCGGGCTAGCTGAATCCGCGCTCGTCGGTGCTGGCCAGGTCCGGCTTGAGATCGCGGTGCCCGGCCGGCATAACGCGCTGAACGCCGCGGCTGCGTTCGGGACGGCGGTTCAGCTTGGCCTGGCCGTCGGCGACGCCGTCGCCGGGCTGGCGGGCTACCGGGGAGCCCGGCGGCGGATGGAGCTGACCGGCGAGGCCGACGGTGTGCAGGTGATCGACAGCTATGCCCATCATCCGACCGAGCTGGCCGCCGACCTGGCGGCTGCGCGGGATATCGCGGCGGGCAACCTGGGCGGCCGGGTCATCGCGATCTTCCAGCCCCACCTGTTCAGCCGGACGCGGCTGTTCGCCGACGGCTTCGGCGCGGCTCTCGGCCAGGCGGACGAGGTCCTGGTCCTGGATGTGTACGCGGCCAGGGAGGACCCAGAGCCGGGTGTCACCGGCAAGCTGATCAGCGACGCGGTGCCCGGCGGGCGCGCGACCTTCATGCCCGACCGGGCGGGCGTGCCGGCCGCGATAGCGAGCCTGGCCAAGCCGGGAGACCTGGTGCTGACTATGGGTGCCGGGGACGTCACGCAACTCGGGCCGGCGATCCTCTCGGCCCTTCGGGACCGGGCAGGCGGGTGGTGAGCCCCCGCCAGCTGCGTCCGGCCCTCACGGACCCAGACGGCGGGAACGCGGATTTTCCAGCCAGCCGCTCCCGGCCCGCCCCGGCAGACCGGGGGACGGTGAGCAGTCGGCATGGCGATCCGTGGCGCAGGGTCTTCGTCGGCGCGCTGGTGCTGACGATTCTGGCCGGAGCCTGCTGGGCGCTTCTCGGTTCCAGCCTGCTTGTGGTGCGGCACGTCGAGGTGACCGGGAATCGGCTGGTGACAGCGGCGCAGGTACGCCGGGTGGCACGGATTGCCGCGGGTGCGCCGCTCGCCACGGTCAACACCGGAGCGGCCGCCCGGCGGGTCGAGGAACTCGCGCCGGTGCTGTCCGCCACGGTGCGCCGGTCCTGGCCGGACACCATCGTCATCACCGTGCGGGAGCGCACGCCGGTGTTCGCGGTCGCCGCCGCGGGCCGTTATCAGCTGGTCGACTCCCACGGGGTGGCTTTCCAGTGGGTGTCCCGCAAGCCCGCGTCGATGCCATTGCTGACCGCCCCGCCAGCCGTGCTGCGCGGCAACCCGGCCGTCGCCGCTGCGGCCGCGGTGCTCCGGCAGCTTCCGCGCGGCTTGCGCACGCGGATCGCCTCGGTGTCCGCGGCCTCGGCCAGTACCGTCACGCTGCACCTGACCGGGGGGATCACTGTGCTGTGGGGCAGTGCCGCGCTACCGGCCCAGAAGCTGGCCGAACTAGCGATGCTGCTGCGCACGCACGCGCGCTACTACGACATCAGTGATCCGGGCACGGCGGTGACGGCCGGATGAAGGCGGCTGGCCCGCCCGGCTGGCCCGCCCGGCTGGCATGGCACGCTTTGCGGTGCGGCCGGGGCGACACGCCGCGCCGGGAGAGCTACCAGTGGTTGACCTGGGGATGCGTGCAACCCTACTGTCCCTATCAATCGGCAGCTTGACATAACTCTAAATCTCAAGTTGAGGGTGAGAGTTGCATGAGCCGGAATCGTGCCGGGGGCGGCGCGGGGGGACTGCGGAAGTTCTCCCCCCGGAGGTAAGACGAGCGGAAAGGTTTGCTCCTCGTGGCAGCACCGCAGAACTACCTGGCGGTAATCAAGGTCGTCGGTATCGGCGGGGGCGGCGTCAACGCCGTGAACCGGATGATCGAGGAAGGGCTCAGGGGAGTCGAGTTCATCGCGATCAACACTGACGCCCAGGCGCTGCTGATGAGCGACGCCGACGTCAAGCTCGATGTCGGGCGAGAGCTGACCAGGGGCCTGGGCGCGGGAGCCAACCCCGATATCGGCGCCAAGGCTGCACAAGATCACCGCGACGAAATCGAGGAAGTTCTCAAGGGCGCGGACATGGTGTTCGTCACCGCCGGCGAAGGCGGCGGGACGGGTACCGGCGGGGCGCCGGTGGTCGCGGACGTCGCCCGGTCGCTCGGGGCGCTGACGATCGGCGTCGTGACCCGCCCGTTCGGCTTCGAGGGCAAGCGGCGCGCTGCGCAGGCCGACACCGGGATCGAGCGGCTGCGCAGCGAGGTCGATACGCTCATCGTGATCCCCAATGACCGTCTGCTGTCGATCTCCGACCGCCATGTCAGCGTGCTGGACGCGTTCAAGGCCGCCGACCAGGTGCTGCTGTCCGGTGTCCAGGGAATCACCGACCTGATCACCACGCCGGGCCTGATCAACCTGGATTTCGCCGACGTGAGATCGGTCATGTCCGGAGCGGGCTCGGCGCTGATGGGGATCGGCACGGCCCGCGGCGACGACCGGGCGGTCGCGGCTGCCGAGATGGCGATCTCCAGCCCGCTGCTGGAGGCGAGCATCGACGGCGCGCACGGCGTGCTGCTGTCCATTCAGGGCGGCTCGGACCTGGGCCTGTTCGAGATCAACGAAGCCGCGCAACTGGTGGCGAACTCGGCCGCGCCCGACGCCAACATCATCTTCGGCGCGGTCATCGACGACGCGCTCGGCGACGAGGTTCGGGTGACGGTCATCGCGGCCGGTTTCGACGAACCGCAGCCCGGCCGGTCGCGGCCGCGTACTGCCAGCTACGGCACGGCGCAGGGCGGCGCTGGCGCCGGGCTGCCGTCTGCTGCGCTGCCGTCTGCTGCGCTGCCGTCCGCTGCGCAGGCGGGCCAGTCCGGTTCCGGCGCGGAGCCCGCAGGCCCGGCCGGGGGACCGGCCTGGCGGCCGTTCCAGCTCGGCGATGCCCGGCCGGGGGGAGCGGCTGCGGTCGGCCCCGGCCTGGCGGGCAGCCCGTCCGGCCCGGCAGGCTCCGGCCCGGCAGGGTCCGGCCCGGCAGGCTCCGGCCCGGCACAGCCTGGCCAGGCTGGCGACTCCGTCGGCGAGCCGGCCATCGCGGCAGCGAACGGGAGTGGTCCCGGCGGCCCGCCGGGCGACAGCGCGCGCGGCGACAGCGCGTCGGCGGACAGCCCGGCCGGCCGGGGCGCGCCCGGCGACGGCATGGTCGACGGCATACCGGCACCGCGGATCGGCAGCCCGGAGGACCCGGCTGGGTACGCCACACGAGACGGGCAGCCCGCCGGGGCGCGGCCGGGTGCGGCTGGCCGACCGGATCCGGGCAGCACCCGGCGCAAGTCGGTGGTCTTCGAGGAAGATGACGAGCTCGACGTACCCGATTTCCTGAAGTGAGGCGGGTCACGGCCGACCCGCCAAGGCTGGCCTGGCAGGAGCTAGGCGACGGGATACTCGCGGCGTTTTCCGACCGTAGCGGCGGGGTGAGCAGCCCTCCCTTCGACTCGCTCAACCTTGGGCTGAGGGTAGGGGACGACCCCGCCGCGGTCGCTGCGAACCGGGCCGCGCTGGCCGCTGCGTGCGAGGTCGCCGCGCGGGACCTGGCCTGGATGCACCAGGTCCACGGGGCGGGCGTCTGCTATCTCGGTGCCGGGATGACCGAGCCGCCGGGGCCGGTTGACGCCATGTTCACCGATGTGCCCGGCCGGCCGCTGTGCGTGCTGGCCGCCGACTGCCTGCCGGTGCTGGTTGCCGATCCTGCTTCCCGGCTCGTCGGGGTTGCGCATGCCGGCCGCGAGGGCCTGGTTGCGGGCGTGGTGCCGGCTCTGATCACGGCGATGACGGCGGCTGGCGCAAGCCCGGCCCTGATGCGCGCACTGACCGGCCCGTCGATCTGCGGTGGCTGCTACGAGGTGCAGGCCGACCTGCAGGCACGAGTCAGCGCCGCCGTGCCGGAGGCACGCTGCCAGACGACAGACGGGACCGCCGGCCTTGACATCGCCGCGGGCGTGCGGGCTCAGCTGGCCGCAGCCGGAGTCGGCTGGATCCGGTCGGTGCCGCGGTGCACGAAAGAGTGCGGCGACCTGTACTCCTACCGGCGGGACGGCACGACCGGCCGGTTCGCCGGCCTGATCTGGCTAGCGCCAGCCGGAACCAGCGATGCTGGCAACGCGCCATGACCGCGGCCTGGCGGCGAACGGGTGCGCTGATGGCCGGACCTGATGAACAGTCCGGCTGACCAGGAGCGGCTAGCTGAGCTCGCAGCCAGCCTGGCGGCCGTGCGGGCCAGCATTGCCGGCGCGTGCGCCGCCGCCGGGCGAGATCCGGCCGAGGTCACTCTGATCGCAGTCACCAAGACCTTCCCCGTCTCCGACATCATGGCGCTGGCTGGTCTTGGCGTGATCGACGTCGGCGAGAACAAGGACCAGGAAGCGGTGCCGAAGGTCGCCGTGTGCGATGCCGCCGGACTCGGACTGCGCTGGCACTTCGTCGGCCAGTTGCAGGTCAACAAGGCGGCCAGCGTCGCCAGGTATGCGCACATGGTGCACTCGGTCGACAGGGGCAGGCTGGTGACCGCGCTCGGCCGACGGGCCAGCGAGGCCGGCCGGGTGCTCCGCTGCCTGGTTCAGGTCAGCCTGGACCCCGCAGACGCGGCTGGATCGGGTCCAGCGGCTGGCCGCGGCGGTGTCGCGCCGGGTCAGGTGCCAGAGCTGGCCGCGCAGATCGCGGCCACCGAGGGGCTCGAACTCGCGGGGGTGATGGCGGTCGCGCCACTCGGGCAGTCGGCCCGGCCGGCCTACGCGCGCCTGAAGGAGATCGCCGAAACGGTACGGGCCGACTACCCCCGCGCACAGGTGATCTCCGCGGGCATGAGCGGTGACCTGCGCGAGGCAATCGCTGAAGGCGCGACACACGTGCGAATCGGTACGGCGTTGCTCGGTGACCGGCGAGCCTTCGTCAGGTAATGTCCGTCGCGTGGGACCCTGGCCAGTAAGACCCGCACCAGGCCGGGCCGCTCGGCGTGCACGACGGAGGACAGCAGATGGCCAGCGCTATGCGCAAGATGGCGGTCTATCTCGGCCTGGTAGAGGATGACCACCGCTTCGAAGACCAGTACCAGGACGACTACGGCGAGTACGACGAGTACGGCACCGAGCTAGTGCAGGACGACGACCGGCACGAGGCTGCGCTGCCGGACGCCGCCGGGAGCCGGGTCGCCGACCGGAGACTCACCGGGCAGGTGCAGACCACCGATCTGGCGCGGATCACGACCTTGCATCCGCGCACGTACAATGAGGCTCGTACGATCGGAGAGCACTTCCGTGAGGGCACCCCGGTGATCATGAACCTGACTGAGATGGTCGACAGCGACGCGAAGCGGCTGGTGGACTTCTCTGCGGGCTTGATCTTCGGATTGCGCGGGAGCATCGAGCGAGTGACGAACAAGGTGTTCCTGCTGTCCCCGGCTAATGTTGAGGTGGCAGCCGAGGACAAAGCCCGGATCGCGGAGCGGGGCTTCTTCAACCAGAGCTGACCAGCGGCGCTGCCAAGCCAGGCAGGCCTCCGGACCTTTGTGACCTGATAGGCAGTGCGTGTGAACATTTTGAGGGATGTCTGTTTCTACCTGCTGTCGGTCTACCTTGTCTTGCTCATCGTGCGGCTGGTTATCAGCTGGATACAGGTCTACGCCAGATCGTGGAGCCCGTCAGGTGTCCTTCTTGTGATAGCTGAGGGTGTTTACTCCGCCACAGATCCGCCACTGAGATTTCTAAGGCGCTACATTCCCTCGGTCCGCCTCGGTAGTGTGGCTCTTGACCTCAGCTTCATGCTGCTGTTCCTGGTGGTCTACGTGCTCTGGCAAGTCGCACGGTGACATAAGGTCATCAGGTAGCGTCCAAAGGGACAAAGCTCCAGGGAGAAGAGATGCCACTGACGCCCGCGGATGTGCGGAACAAGCAGTTCAGCACGACCAGGCTCAGGCCGGGCTACGACGAAGAGGAAGTCGACGCTTTCCTCGACGAAGTAGAAGCAGCGCTTGACGAACTCATTCAGGAGAACGAGGAGCTCAGGGCCAAGCTGGCTGAAGTGCTGCGCGGCAAGCCGCCAGTTTCGCTGACCGCGCAGGCCGAGCTCCCGGAAATCATGCCCGAGCCGGTCCGGCATGAGCCTGAGCCGCGGCCCGAGCCGGTCATGCTGGCTCCGCGGCGGCCTGCCGAGGACAACATGGATACGGCCGCCCGGGTTCTCGCGCTTGCACAGCAGACAGCCGACCAGGCCATCGCCGACGCCCGGCGCGAAGCCGACGAGACGCTCGGCCGCGCCCGCCGCGAGGCCGATGACATCCTGACCAAGGCGCGCCGCCAGGCCGAGCAGGTGACCAGTGATGCTCGCGCCAGGGCCGAGAGCCTCGAGCGCGATGCGCAGGAGCGCCACCGTCAGGCGATGGGCTCGCTCGTCCAGTCCCGCGAAGAGCTTGAGCGGCGCGTGGATGACCTGCGCGCGTTCGAGCGCGAGTACCGCAGCCGGCTGAAGGCGTACCTGGAGGGCCAGCTACGCGACCTTGAGGCCGGCGCTGCCGACAGCGGCGTGTTCCCGGCCGTAGGCGCCGGTCCCCAGCAGTCGCCGGTCGGCGTCGGAATGGGTCGCCTGGACATGCGCAATGGCAACCCGAACAGCGGCTACCAGGCGATCCCGGAGCCAGTGGCGCACAATGGCGGCTTCCACCCGTCAGACGCGGGCCCGCACGACCGCCGGTAGCGCGACCAGGCTGACTGCGCTTGACGACTAACGGAGCCCGCAGGTGATCCGGTTCGGCGCAATCGTGTCCGTCGTCGCTGTGGCGATCGGCTTGCTGATCGCGGGGGCAGTGTCCGGCGATCTGACTCTGGTCTACGTCTCGATCGCACTGGCTGCGCTGGCGTTGCTGATGCTGATCGCCGCCGTGGCCGTGTGGCGGGACCAGGTGTTCGGTCCGGCGGTCGCGACGGCTAGATCTGGCCATGAAGATGGTGAGCACGTCGCGGCTGAGCGTGCTGCTGGTGAGCGCTTGGCACGCAGCGGGGCCGATATGACCGATGCTGACTGGCTGGCCCGCCAATCAGGCACGGGGCACCAGTCGGCACCGCCGGGGCCGCGGGCATGGCACGACCGGGAGCCGGCCGGCCGCCTGGATCCGGCCGCAGACCGCACGCTCGTCGGGGGCCAGGTCCCCGCCGAGCGCGCTGGCCGCGGGCCCGCTGATGCCCGCCCGGCCGGCGCTCGCGCGGCTGGCGTCGAGCCACCTTCGCCGCGGACGGAACGACCGCCTTCTGGCGTAGCCGGCAGCCCGCTGACCGCGGACCATGCCGCACCCGGCCGGGGTCCTGAGATGGCTGAGCGCCCGGTGGCCGCGGAGCACGGGAACGCAGGCCAGGCCCCGACCGCAGCCGCGACGGAGAGCCCCGCCGACGACCCGACCCGGCTAGCGCGGCGGCTCAACTCCGCAGCCGAGGTATCCCGGCAGGCCGGCCCCGACAGGGCAACGGCCGTTCGGTCCGCTCCGTCCGTAGTGCCCGCCGGATCGTCAGTGCCGGCCGGATCGTCAGTGCCGGCCGGATTGTCAGTGCCGGCCGGACCGTCAGGCCGGGAGTCAGCTCCACGGTCAGCGGATGCCGCTATTTCGTCGGCCAGCGGGCTGGCTGACCAGCAACCGCGTCAGCACGAGCCGCGCAGGCCCTCGGCCGACCCGCTGGGCGGGCCGTCGCCGGCCGTCCGCCGGCCGGCCGGCCCGGTGACATCGGCGGACCCGCTGACCGGGCCGGCGCCTGTCAGCCTGGCCAACTCGGGCCGCACCCGCCTGCAGAAAGAGGCCGAGGCTGCCGCAGCCGCCAAGACTGCGGCGGGTCCGGCCAGCTCTTCTCCGGCCGCGCCCGGCCCTGCCGAGGTAACCCGGCCGGCTGTCGCAACCGGGGCTGACAGCCCACAGGTAGCGCGGGTCGCTCCGGCTTCAGCGGTGTCCCGCAGTTCTGTGCCGGCCCAGGCCGCCGCCGCTGCCACCGCTACTGCCGCCACCACCGCTGCCGCCGCCGCCACCACCACCACCACCACCACCACCGCTGCCGCCGCCACCACCGCTGCCGCCGCCACCACCGCCGCCGCCGCTGCCACTGCCGCCGCCGCGCCTGCCGCCAGCGTCCGGCCGGCGGCAGGCGCGGTTAATACAGCCGGGGCTAGCGTCAGCGCCGACGGCACAGCCCGGTCGAGCGGTGCGGCTGACGGCGGCTCCGCGACGGACGCCGGGCAGGTCTCGGTGGTCCCCGGCATCGCCCGGTATCACGAGGCCGACTGCATCTTGATCAGGTTCCTTGGGACCGAAGACCTGCAGACCATGAGCCAGGCGGCAGCCGAGGAGTCTGGCTGCGTCCCGTGCCGGGCGTGCCGGCCGGACAAGGCTGCTGCCCGTCCGTGATCTGCGCGCTCAGCGCCGCTGGATCCAGAACGTCAAGCCAAGCTCGGTGAGGTCATGCCGGTAAGCGGCCGGGCTCGTGCCAGCTTGTTCCAGTCTGCCGGCCGGTCCGGGCAAGCTGCCAGCGTCGTCGGCGCCGTGAAAGGTACCGGGACTGCCGGGACCAGTGTCGGCGGCACCTGGGCTAGCAAATGCCCCGGTTGGCTGCGCTCCGGAATCCACCGCCAGTACCTCGGCGCTGATCATCGCCTGGTGCTCGGCGATGGCTTCGGCCACCTCGGTGTCGGCCGTGCTCCAGCGGAGGGAGATACGGTCGGCGATGTCGAGCCCGTCATTCTTGCGGGCGTCCTGTACCAGCCGGATGACCTCGCGGGCTATACCCTCGCGGCGCAGGTCAGGCGTGATCGTGACGTCCAGTGCCACGGTCTGCCCAGCATCGGCTGCCACCGCCCATCCCGCCAGCGGCGTCTGGGTGATGATGACGTCGTCTTGGCCTATGGTGACCGGCACTCCGTTCACTTCCAGCTCCGCGGTGCCGTCGGACTCGAGCTCGCCCGCCAGCTCGGCAGCGTCAGCGGCGGCGATCGCGGCGGCTACCGATTGCGTGGCCCGGCCGAACCGCTTCCCGATGGCGCGGAAGTTCGCCTTTGCCGAGTAGCCGACGAGCTCGGCGCCTGAGCTGTCAATCGGCTCGAGCGCATGAACGTTCAGCTCATCAGCCACCAGGGCGCGCAGTTCGGCGGGCAGTCCAGCGAACCCTGGCGCAGCGATGACGGCACGCCGCAGCGGCTGCCTGACTTTGACCAGCGCAGCGGCTCGCGCCGAGCGGCCGAGATCCACGAGCTGCCTGGCGAGTGCCATCTGTGCCTGCAGGCCGGCATCGATCAGCGTGTCGTCGGCGACTGGCCAGGTGGCCAGGTGCACCGAGTCGGGCCAGCCCTCGTCGCGTAGCACATCCCAGACGTAGTCGGTGAGGAACGGCGTGATCGGCGCCATCAGCCTGGTAAGGGTCTCCAGCGCCCGGGACAGCGTGGCGAAGGCGGCCGCGCCGTCCGCAGTCACCGGGCCGTCCCAGAACCTGCGCCTCGACCGGCGCACATACCAGTGCGACAAGTCGTCGATGAAGCCGGCGATGCGCCGGCCGGCCGTGGCCGGGTCGAACGCCTCCAGCGCCGCGGTCACCTCCCTGACTACCAGATTCAGCTCGCTGAGCAGCCACCGGTCGAGCGCGGGACGATCTGCTGGCGGCGGCACCGGACCGGGCATGGCGGTGTGATCTGGCCCGGCGTCGGCGCTGGCGTACAGCACCAGGAACGACACTGTGTTCCAGTAGGTCAGCAGAACCTTCCGGGCTATCTCGGCAAGGGTGTCCGCGCTGACCTTCCTCGTTGCCCACGGCGAGCCGGACGCGGCGAAGAACCAGCGCACGGCGTCAGCGCCGTGGGCTTCCATGAACTGCATGGGCTCAAGCACGTTGCCGAGGTGCTTGCTCATCTTGCGGCCGCGGTCGTCCACGAGCAGGCCGAGGCAGACCGCGTTCTGGTAGGCCGGCCGCCCGAACATCAGCGTGCCGATCGTCATCAGGGCATAGAACCAGCCCCTGGTCTGGTCGATGCCCTCGCAGACGAACTGAGCCGGGAAGGAGCTCGTGAACTCGGCCTCGTTGCGCAGCGGAGCGCCGAACTGGGCGAACGGCATCGCGCCAGAGTCATACCAGACGTCGATCACCTCGGGTACCCGGCGGGCCGTCGTGCCGCAGTCTGGGCAGCTGATCGTGACGTCGTCGACGAACGGCCGGTGCGGGTCCATTCCGGTGACATCGGCGCCTGCCAGCTCCGAGAGCTCAGTAAGCGAGCCGACGCAGATGAGGTGATCTTCGGCGCACTGCCAGATCGGCAGCGGCGTGCCCCAGTAGCGCGTCCGGGACAGCGCCCAGTCGACGTTGTTGCGCAGCCAGTCCCCGTACCGGCCGTTCTTGATAGTCGGCGGCTGCCAGTTCGTCGCCTCGTTCACAGCCAGCAGCTGGTCCCTGATCGCCGTCGTCCGGATGAACCACGACGGCAGCGCGTAGTACAGCAGCGGAGTGCCGCAGCGCCAGCAGTGCGGGTAGCTGTGCTCGTGCAGGTGGGAGCTGAACAGCAGGCCCCGCTCGGACAGGTTCTCGATCAGCCGGTCGTCGGCGGCCTTGAAGAACAGTCCGCCCACCAGCGGAACGTCCTCGCTGAAGCGGCCATCAGGCATGACCGGGTTCACTACGGGCAGCCCGTGCTCCCGGCTCGTTGCCAGGTCGTCAGCGCCGAAAGCCGGCGCCAGGTGCACCAGTCCGGTGCCGTCCTCCGTGGTGACGAATGTCCCGGTGACCACCCGGTGCACAGCCTCTTGGTGCTCAGCCGGCACGCCGACCAGCCGGAACGGCGGCTCGTAGGTCGCGCCTGCCAGCTGTGACCCGGTAAGCCGCTTGGTGATGTGCCAGCCCTCGCCGAGTACTCGTGCGAACAGCGCGCCGGCGACCACCACGAGATCTCCGACGCCGGACTTGCGGGCAAGTGCATAGGTTTCCTCTGGATGGACGGCTACCGCGGCATTCGAGACAAGCGTCCACGGCGTGGTCGTCCAGACCAGCAGGTCAGCACCTGCCAGCTCGGGCGGGGCCGCGGGCGGCAGCGTCCGAAGCGGGAACCGCACGATCACCGACGGGTCGGCCACCGTCCGGTAGACGTCCGGCTGGCCCATCTCGTGGTCCGACAACGGAGTCCCGCAGCGCGGGCAGTACGGGCTGATGCGGAAGTCCCGGACGAGCAGGCCCTTGTCGTAGATCTGCCGGAGCGACCACCACACCGACTCGATGTAGCTGGCATCCATGGTGCGGTAGGCCTGCGACAAGTCAATCCAATAGCCCATGCGCTGAGTGAATTCGGCAAACGCCGCTACATGTCGCAAGACGGACTCGCGGCAGCGCGCGTTGAAAGCCGTGATCCCATATGACTCGATATCGCGCTTTGAGGTCAGCCCGAGCTCTTTCTCGACCGCGACCTCAACAGGCAGGCCGTGACAGTCCCAGCCAGCCCTCCGGGGGACGTGAAATCCCTGCATGGTCTTGAACCGGGGCAAAGCGTCCTTCAGCACCCTGGCGCCGATGTGATGAACGCCTGGCATGCCGTTCGCTGTAGGCGGACCCTCATAGAAATTCCACCGCGGCCCGCCCGCCGTCTGGTCAAGTGAGCGCTCGAACACGTTGGTCTCGCGCCAGCGGCGCAGCACCTCGTGCTCGAAAGCGGGCAGGTCAGCGCGGGTTGGCAGCGCGGAAAACGGGCGCGGCATGGCCATACAAGGCTACTCGAAAGCGGCCCGCCCGGCCGCTCCGGGCCGGGCGGTGCTACCCGGTGAGGCCGCTAGACCGGCCGGGATTGCCCGGTTGGCTCCCCGCCGGCAGCGGGTACGTTTGCGGATTGCGCCAGTCACCACTTATCCTCCGGTGACTGTTTGCATTGAGGAGCGAAAGCCAGCTGCACTGAGGCCAGCTGCACTGAGGGAGGCGGATTATGACCGCTACCGCGCATTCAGGCGCTGCCGCCCTTCCTGTGCGGCACGGGGAAAAGCCCTGGACCCAGGCCGAGGTCACGCAGTTGCGGGATCAGCTAGCCGCAGAGGCCGCGGCGCTGCGGGCCGATATCGACCGGGCCGAGACCGACATCGCCAGCAGGCTCGGCGATGCCGTCGGCGATGCCGGCGAGGACCAGGCCGACGTGGGCGCGAAGACCTTCGAGCGCGAGCATGAGCTGGCGCTGACCCACAATGCCCGCGAGCTGCTGGCCCAGAACGAGCGTGCCATCGCCAGGATCGAGGCGGGTACCTACGGCACTTGCGAGTCCTGCGGGGAGGCGGTCGGCAAGGCCAGACTCCAGGCCTTCCCACGGGCTACGCTATGCGTGACATGCAAGCAGCGCGAGGAACGCCGCTGACCGGGCCGGCGACCGGTCAGCAGGATCACAAGCCGGATAGCGCCGGGCCGGAGGGCGGGCAGCGCCGTCGGCGGATCGGACTGCTGCTGGCGGTTGCGGTCGCCGTGCTCGGGCTCGACCTGACGACCAAGATCATCGTTGTCGCGACGCTCACCGGGCGGGCGCCGATCCGGCTACTGGGCGGCTTCCTGCACTTGCGGGTAGACCGCAACCCGGGCGCGGCCTTCAGCTTCGCCCCGTCGCTGACGATCCTGTTCTCCCTGATCGCGATCACCGTGATCGTGGTGATTCTGCGGTCCTCCAGGCGCATCAGGAGCGCGCCGTGGGCGGTGACGCTCGGCTTGCTGCTGGGCGGCGCGACCGGCAACCTGGTCGACCGCATCTTCCGCTATCCGGGCGTGTTCCGCGGCTGGGTGGTGGACTGGATTCAGGTTCCCCACTGGCCAGTGTTCAACCTGGCGGACTCCGCCATCGTCTGCGGCGGCATTCTCGCGGTCTGGCTGTCGATCCGGGGCGTCCGGCTCGACGGTCAGCGTGAGACCAGGTGATGCCGCTCCGGGCCATCCGGTTCAGGTCAACCGGATGACACAGCCTGTCGCTCGCCGGGTGCCAGTGCCGGACGGGCTCGACGGAGAGCGCCTCGACGCGGCGCTCGCCAGGATGTTCGGCTTGTCCAGGGCGCAGGCCGCCGACCTCATCGGGAACGGCGCGGTCCTGGTCAGCGGCCAGCCTGCAGCCAAGTCGGACCGGGTGCCAGCCGGGGAATGGCTTGAGGTGACGCTGCCGCCGCCAGCGGCGGTCCAGGCGACGCCCGAGCCAGTGCCGGGCATGACGGTGCTCTTCGACGACGCGGACATCGTGGTGGTGGACAAGCCAGTTGGCGTCGCGGCGCACCCGACGCCAGGCTGGACCGGCCCGACTGTCGTCCAGGGGCTGCTGGCGGCCGGTTACACCGTCGCTACCAGCGGCGCGGCCGAGCGGCAGGGGATCGTGCACAGGCTGGACGCAGGCACGACCGGCGTGATGGTGGTGGCCAAGAGCGAGCACGCCTACAGCGTGCTGAAGCAGGCCTTCCGGGATCGCGTGGTGGACAAGCGCTATCACGCGCTGGTGCAAGGGCACCCGGATCCGCTCCGCGGCACGATCGATGCGCCGATCGGGCGGCATCCGTCCGGAGACGGCAGGTTCGCGGTGGTATCTGACGGCCGGCCAGCGGTCACGCATTACGACACGCTGGAGGCATTCAGGGCCGCCAGCCTGCTCGAGGTCCGGCTGGAGACCGGCCGGACGCACCAGATCCGGGTGCATATGGCTGCGGTACGGCACCCGTGCGCGGGCGACCGGCTGTATGGAGCGGATCCCGTCCTGGCAGCGCGCCTGGGCCTGACCCGGCAGTGGCTGCACGCCGTCCGGCTGGGGTTCGCTCACCCCGCCGATGGGCGGCAAGTGGAGTTCACCAGCCCGTACCCGGCCGACCTGGCGGCGGCCGTCGACAGGCTGCGGGCCGAGGCGTAGCCCCGGCCCGCAGTCCTGCTGGCATTGCCGTCAGCGCCGCTGGCCGCCGGGTGTCACTTGACCGTGTAGACCTCCGACGTGGGCCGGTAACGCGCGACCCAGGCACCCTGACTAATGGGCTCGCCCGTGCCCGGGTTGAGGAACAGCCGCGGGTTAACCGGTCCGGAGCGGAAGTTGAACATGTCCGCTATCGAGCCGGCCGCGGCGTCGGCGGCCCCGTTGCCCAGGGCCGGCAGGTGCCAGTTGTATTCGATGAACTTGACGATGGAACTCTGGTCGATCACCGTGCTGGATACGTAGTTCGACTTCGCCCAGGGCGAGATCACCAGGAACGGCAACCGCGGGCCGACGCCGCACTTGCCCTGCTCGGGCTGGCCCGCGGAGTTGACGGGAACCTGCGAAAGCTGGCTGCCGCACAGCCCGGTGCCGGTTAGCGAGTCCAGCGACGTCTGCGACTGGGTCAGCACCGGGCCCAGCACGTGGTCGTACCAGCCATCGGAGTCGTCCCAGGTGATGAGGACTGCGGTGGACTTCCAGGTGGGCAGCGACTCAAGCTGGTTGATGGTGTCGGTAAGCCAGGTCTGCTCGTCTAGCGGGTCGGAGTAGCCGGCGTGCCCGTCCTGGTAGCCAGGAGCCTTGAGGTAGGACACTGCCGGCAGGTGGCCGGTGTCAGCGGCGGCCCAGAAGTCCGCGATGTCGTACTGGTGATTGGCCTGGTCCTGGTGCCCCACCATGGCCACGGACGTCGGCGGCAGGTGCATCGGGTTAGCCGTGGCGGCATAGAACTGGAACGGCTCGTGGTGCGGGAAGTAGTCGGTCACCGAGTTGCCGCCCACGTTCCGATGGCTCTCCGAGCAGATTTGGGCGGTGGTCGGCTTGGTCATGCCCGTTCCCGGCACGTAGCCGTTGTCGAAGCCGCCTTCGAACCAGCCCCAGGTGACGCGCGCCGAGTCTAGTGCGGTGCCGATGTTGGGGCCGCCCATGGTCAGCGTCTGGGCCGGCGACCGGCCGTCGCCGCCGTCCGCGTTCGGCAGGTAGGAGCAGATGTCATAGGTCGGGTCGGTGTCGCTGAAGTCGGTCCCCGGCCCGGCCGGCTGCGCCGGTCCGGCGGTGATGTCGGACAGGGCCGGATTAGAGGTGTTCAGGCCGGACGGAGCCGTGCAGGGGGAGTCGTTGATGGTGGCATACGACGGCCCGCAGGTCGCACCGTAGGTCTGGGCGGAGGATACGTTCAGCGCTCCCGGTGTCGACGGCCCGTAAGTCGTGCCGTAGGCGTTGTCGCTCATCGCGAAATGCTGGGCGTAGTTCCACAACCCGGTCACCGAATTGCCGTCGTAGTAGCTCATGGCGGCTGCGTCTGGTCCGGTGCCGGGCGGCGCTACTTCGGGCACGCCGTTGTAGCTGAACCCGCTCAGGCACTGGTCCACGGTGAGGTTGTTTCCGGTGTTCGCCGGGTAGGCGTCCTCGGCGCCATGGTCAGCGGCGGCTTGCTCGGCAGCGTACCCGTGGTTCTGGTCACAAGTCATCGGGTCGTCCCGGCCGAGCAGTACCGGGTTGGCGCTCGCGCCGTTCGGGTTGTCGGTTAGCAGCGGGCCGACCGGGCCGGCCTTCGTGATGCTGTTGTACAGCCCGTTGACCTCCGGCGTGCCGGGCCTCGGGTGGAAGGCCGGCTCGCCGGGCGGATTGGCCGTGTAGGGGTAGGTGCCGAAGTAGTGATCGAACGACACGTTCTCGTCGAAGATCACCACGAGATGCCTGATCGGGGTCGCGGTGCCGCCGAAGCCGCCGCCGCGGTGGCTGGCGCCGGCGGCACCGCTCGCGGCGGCGCCGGTCATCCCGAACGCCATGGCCGCGAGCAGGCCAGCCGCGGCTGTTACCGCGTAGGCCTTCACTGATCGCCTCATCCGTGCTTCCTCTCGGTCGCAGGTCCGGCCTGTCCCTTGCCAACTGCGGAATCCCGCACTGACAGGCCGCGCGCGGATGATGCTAAGTGCCCAGATAAAGCACCTGATGATGCTGCCAATGCCGGTGAGCCAATTGCTCGTGAGCGCTCGGTGAACTGAGAAATGGCCGACTGCCGTTGCCCGGCTTCCGGCCGGCTCCGGGCCGGCTCCGGGCCGGCTCCTGGTCGGCTCCGGCGGCCGGTCCGGCCCGGTGCCGGGGCCAGGGGCGTGGGCGGGGGCGTGTCGCAGGGGCGGGCTGTCGGCGGCCGGAGGTAGGGTCGTCTGACACCAACCGATGTGCCCCCTGCCCTGCGGTCGGCCAGGATTGCCGCCTCGACGCACGGCTCGTGGCAGCATGCCTGAAGGAGGCGGTGCTTCATGGCAGCAGGCCAGGCGGGCAAGCGGTCCGGGCGCTCATTCGTGCACCTGCACGTTCACAGTGAGTACTCGATGCTCGACGGCGCCGCGCGGCTGACGGAGATGTTCGCCGAGTGCGAGCGCACCGGCATGCCCGCGATCGCGCTCACTGACCACGGCAACGTCTACGGTGCCTACGACTTCTGGTCGAAAGCGCGATCCGCCGGGATCAAGCCGATCGTCGGTACCGAGGCGTACATCGCGCCGGAGCACCGGGGGCACAAGCAGCCGGTCCGGTGGGGGGCCCCGGCGCAGAAGGACGACGACGTGTCCGGGGCAGGCGCCTACACGCACATGACGCTGCTCGCCGAGACGACCGAGGGCATGCACAACCTGTTCCGGCTGTCGTCGCTAGCCTCGCTTGAAGGCTATTTCCGTAAGCCGCGCATGGACCGTGAGCTGCTGTCCAGGTACGCCAAGGGCATCATCGCGACGACTGGCTGCGCCGGCGGCGAGGTCCCGACGAGACTCCGGCTCGGCCAGTATCAGCAGGCGCTCGATGCGGCTGCCGAGTTCCGGGACATCTTCGGCCCGGACAACTACTTCGTCGAGCTGATGGATCACGGGCTCGCGGTGGAGCAGCGCTATGCCGACGGGCTGCGCCGGATCGCCGCCGAGCTGAAACTGCCGTACCTGGTCACCAACGACTCGCACTACACCAGCCAGGCCGACGCCGCCGCCCACGAGGTGCTGTTGTGCGTGCAGACCGGAACCAACATGGCTGACCCGAACCGGTTCCGGCTCGAAGGGCAGGGCTATTACCTCAAGAGCCCGCAGGAGATGCGGGCGCTGCGCGGCGACGAGGACTGGCAGGCCGGCTGCGACAACACGCTGCTGATCGCCGAGCGCACCGAGGCGAGCTTCAGCAAGAGCAACCTGATGCCGGTATTCCCGCTGCCTGACGGCGAGACCGAAGCCAGCTGGATGCGCAAGGAAGTCTGGCGGGGCATGGACTGGCGGTTCCCGGCCGGCTATGACGACCAGCGACGCCAGCAGGCCGAGTACGAGATGGGCGTCATCGAGACGATGGGGTTCTGCTCGTACTTCCTGGTGGTCGCGGATTTCATCATGTGGGCAAAGCGCAACGGGATCCGGGTGGGACCGTGCCGCGGCTCGGCCGGCGGCTCGATAGTGTCCTACGCGCTCGGCATCACCGACCTCGACCCGATCCGGCACGGGCTGGTCTTCGAGCGCTTCCTCAACCCCGAGCGCGTCTCGATGCCGGATATCGACGTCGACTTCGACGAGCGCCGGCGCGCTGACGTCATCAGGTACGTGACCGAGAAGTACGGGGATGACCGGGTAGCGCAGATCATCACCTACGGCACGATCAAGGGGAAGGCCGCGGTCAAGGACTCTGCCAGGGTGCTCGGCTTCCCGTACGCGCTCGGCGACCGGATTACCAAGGCGTTCCCGCCCGCGGTGCTCGGCAAGGACATCGCGCTGTCGGCGATCTTCGACACCGACCACCCGCGCCACGGCGAGGCAGCCGAATTGCGGGCTCTGTACGAGGCAGAGCCGGAGGTGCGCCAGGTCATCGACACCGCCCGCGGGCTGGAGGGGCTGATCCGCCAGCCCGGCGTGCACGCGGCCGGGGTGATCATGAGTTCCGAGCCGCTGATGGAGCACATCCCGGTCTGGCGGCGCGAGGCCGACGGGGCGATCATCACCCAGTTCGACTACCCGGCCTGCGAGGACATCGGCCTGCTCAAGATGGACTTCCTCGGCCTGCGGAACCTCACCATCCTGGAGGACGCGGTCGCCGGGATCAAGGCCAACCGCGGCATCGACATCGATCTCGACCGGCTGCCGCTGGACGACAAGAAGACCTACGAGCTCTTCGCGCGCGGCGATACGCTCGGCGTCTTCCAGATGGAGGGCGGCCCCATGCGCGCCTTGCTGCGGGCGATGCGCGCGGACAAGTTCGGCGACATCTCCGCGGTGAACGCGCTGTACCGGCCGGGCCCGATGGCGAGCGCCCCGGTCTACGCCGACCGGAAGACCGGCCGCGCCCCGGTGACCCCGATCCATCCCGAACTGGCCGAGGCGCTGGACGACATCCTCGGTGAGAGCTACGGCCTGCTGGTCTACCAGGAGGACGTGATGTTCGCGGCGCAGAAGCTGGCCAGCTACTCGCCCGGCAAAGCCGATCTGCTGCGGCGCGCCATGGGCAAGAAAAAGAAGGAGATTCTCGACAAGGAGTACGAGCCGTTCGCGGCCGGCATGACGGCGAACGGCTACTCCGACGGCGCGATCAAGACCATCTGGGACGTCATGGTCCCGTTCTCCGGTTATGCGTTCAACAAGGCGCACGCGGCAGGGTATGCGCTGGTTGCCTACTGGACCGCCTATCTCAAGGCCAACTACCCGGCCGAGTACATGGCGGGCCTGCTGACCTCGGTGGCGGGTGACAAGGATAAGTCAGCCCTGTACCTGAGCGAATGCCGCCGGATGGGCATCAAGGTCCTGCCGCCGGATGTGAACGCGTCCAACGCGATCTTTACCCCGGTCGGGGACGACATCAGGTTCGGCATGGCGGCCGTGCGGAACGTCGGCACCGGAGTGGTGGACTCGATTGTCGCCGCGCGCACTGCCAAGGGAGCCTTCACGAGCTTCTCGGACTTCCTGCGCAAGGTGCCGGTCAACGTCTGCAACAAGCGCGTGATCGAGTCGCTGGTCAAGGCTGGTGCCTTCGACTCCTTCGGGCACCCCCGGCGCGGCCTGATGCTGATCCATGAGCAAGCGGTCGATGCGATCATCGACGTCAAGCGCAATGAGGCCATCGGGCAGGACTCGCTGTTCGGCGATGACAGCCATGACGACGTGACGTTCGACGTGCCGGTGCCCGACGGCGAGTGGGAGAAGCCGACGCTGCTGGCCTTCGAGCGGGAGATGCTCGGCCTGTACGTGTCCGATCATCCGCTGCTCGGGGTAGAGCACGTCCTCGCGGCAGTGACCGACTGCTCGCTGGCTCAGCTCGTCAGCTCGGCCGAGGAAGAAGAGCCCGGGCGCGGTTCGCGCGCCGACCGCGACGGCCAGGTCGTGACGGTCGGCGGCATCCTGTCCGGCGTGCAGCGCAAGGTGACCCGGCAGGGGAGCACCTGGGCCGCGGCGACCCTGGAGGACCTGGACGGCGCCATCGAGGTTCTGTTCTTCCCGGCTACCTACGCCCAGTGCATGAGCCAGGTCATCGACGATGCGGTGGTCGTGGTGAAGGGCCGCCTCGACCGGCGCGAGGAAGTGCCGAAGCTGGTCGCGATGGACGTCAGCATGCCGGACATGACATCGGGCCAGGCCGGCCCTTTTGTCGTGTCGATGCTGGAAGGGCGGTGCGTCCCTCCGGTCGTCGAGCGGCTGAAAGAAGTGCTGCGGACTCACCCCGGGCCGACTGAAGTGCATTTGCGGCTGCTCACCGGGGAACGGATCAAGGTGCTGAGACTCGACGACAAGCTCCGGGTCAAGCCGTCGCCATCCCTGCTGGCTGACCTGAAGCAACTGCTCGGTGCCGGCTGCGTCGGCTGATACCGGGACGGACTGGACGCCGGTCCCGCCGGGCCTGCCCGGCCGGTCCCGCTGCTATCGTGGCCTGAGGTGAGCCGGGAAGCCTGGTCGGCAGTTCAGGTTACTCCCATGGAGGCTCGCCATGGATCGGTACGGTTGGCGCTCAGGCCGGGCGTCAGCGCTTCGCAGGCTGCTGCGTGGGTCGCAGTGGCGCCGCGAGGTTCTGCGGACCAATCTCTGGCTGGTACCCGCTGTCGAAGTCGTCGCTGCGGTGATCTTGTTCATCGGCACCTACGCACTCGACCGGGCCGCCTACGACGGCGCTTTCAAGGTTCCCGGCTGGGCCATCAGCGGCTCCCCGGATGTCGCCCGGACTGTGCTGACCGCGATCGCGGCCGCCGTCATCACGGTCATCGGCGTCGTGTTCTCGATCGTGATCGTCGCGCTGACGCTGACCTCTACTCAATTCGGGCCGCGCATGCTGCGCAATTTCATCCGCGACCGCGGCACCCAGCTCACCCTTGGCACCTACGTGGCTACGTTCGTCTACGCGGTGCTGACGCTGGGCTCTGTCGGCCAGGGCAGTCACGGGAGCTTCGTGCCGCACATCAGCGTCACTGTGACCCTGGCGCTGATGCTGGCCGACCTGGCCGTGCTGATCTACTTCCTGCATCACATCGCCGTCCAGATCCAGTTGCCCCAGGTGATTGCCGGGATCGCCGGTGACCTGCAAAAGGCCATCGAGCTCCAGGCCGGGGATCCGCCGGTGGGCGCCGACGCCGAGATGGCCGCGCTGCTGATCGCCGGAATGGACGGGGAGGGCGGGGTGGTCGAGGCGCCCCGCAGCGGCTACCTGCAGTACATCCAGCATGAGACGCTCATCGCGATCGCCACAAAGGTCGACGCGGTCGTTCACGTGCGCTACCGACCGGGCCACTTCATCACCCAGGGGACCGTGTACGCCACTGTCTGGCCGCCTGAGGCGGCCGGCCGGGTCGCGGAAGAGCTATCCCTGGCGCATGTCACCGGGCCGTACCGCACGCTCGCCCAGGACGTGTCGTTCGGGGTTGACCAGCTGGTCGAGATCTGCATCCGGGCGCTGTCCACCGCGGTGAATGACACGTTCACGGCGCTGACCTGCATTGACTGGATCGGCGACAGCCTGTGCAAGGTTACCGGCAGGTGGCAGCCCACGAGGGTTTACCGGGACTCCAGCGGAGCGGTGCGGGTCATCGCCGCCGAGGTCACCTGGGAGCGGCTCGTGCAGCGCGCCTTCGAGAAGGTCCGGCAGGCTGGCCGCGGCATGCCAGCGGTGCTTATCAGGCAGCTTGATGCGCTGGCAAGGATCATGGAGCGCACGACGAGGCCACAGGACCGGCAGGTGCTGCTCGACCAGGCAGGCATGATCGAGCGACTCAGCGCGGGCAGCGTGGACGAGCCCGGCGACCGGGCCGATGTGAGCCGCGCCTACCAGCGGGTTGTTTCGATCAGCGAGGCCCTGGCCGTCGCGGCGAGCTGACTTGCTCCCCGGCGGGGCTTTTCCAGCCGCCCGCGGCCACGATCCGGTCAGGCATCCCGGCGGTTGAGCAGGTAAGCCGCGACCGCGAGCAGCAGCACTGTCCAGATGCAGAAGACGCCGAAGCCTTCCCAGGCCGTGAGCAGCTGACCGCTGCTCTGGTGCACAGCGTAGATCAGCGACCCGGCCTGCTGCGGCAGGTAGGCGTTGATGTGCGCGCCCCAGCTGCTGGGCAGCAGCCCGGCGAGAATGGGCAGCACGAGCACTATGCCGATGACGATGCTGATGCCGGCTGCCGTATGCCGGACTATTGCCCCGACCGCAACCGCCAGGATGCCCAGAACCGTCAGGTAGAAGCCGGCGCCGAGGGTTGCCCGCAGCACGCCCGGACCGCTCAGCGACACCGCCACCCGGCTGTGCAGGATGGCTGAGCCGGCGAAAAACGAGCCGAATGCGACAAGCTCGGCGAGCACCAGCATGAGCAGACCGAACACGACGAGCTTGGCGGCAAGCATGGGGTACCGCTTCGGGACCGCGAGCAGCGAGGCGCGGATAACGCCGGTTGAGTACTCGGTCGTGATCAGCAGCACCCCGAGGACGCAGATGGTGAGCTGGCCCAGCCCGATTCCGGCCCCGAAGATGAAGCCGATCGGGTCAGCCGCCACCCTGGCATCTCGGGGCGCGGCCCGAGGACCGGTCCAGTTCGACACCGTCAGCCAGCTCAGCAGGGCGGTCAGGCCGATGGTGATAATCACGAAGAGCAGCAGCGTCCAGACGGTAGACCGGACGGACCGGAGCTTGGTCCACTCGGCGGCCATCAGACGGCCGAATCCGGCCGCACCACCGGGCTGACTGGCTTGGGTAGCAGCGGAGTCGAGCTGGCCGGAGGCGGTGGTCATGCTCATCGGACGTTCTCCTCGATGGACTGGCCAGCCGGCTGGGCACTTGCATGTCCGAACTCAAGACTCTCGGAGGTGAGCTCGAGGAAGGCGTCCTCGAGCGTCGCGAGCTGAGGCGTGAGCTCGTGCAGCACGATCGACGCTGATGCCGCGAGTTCGCCGATACGTGGTGCGGCAAGGCCGGTGACGGTGAGGACGGGGGCCTGGCCGTCAGGTGCTGCCGCACCGCCGTTACCGTTCTCTGCCGGGATGGCCTTGCCGCCCTCGGTGACGATCAGGTCCGTCAGCCGGCCTGGCTCTGGCGTGCGGACGCGGACGGTCTGGCCAGAGCCGCGGGCGATGACATCTTCCGTGGCGGCGGAGACGATCAGCTTGCCGCGCCCGATGACGACCAGGTGATCAGCGGTCACCGCCATCTCGTTCATCAGGTGACTTGATACCAGGACCGTCTTGCCCTGGCTGGCCAGATACTTCATCAGGTTCCTGATCCACAGCACGCCCTCCGGGTCGAGGCCGTTGACCGGCTCGTC
The DNA here is from genome assembly GCA_027314515.1 of Actinomycetota bacterium. Taxonomy (GTDB): domain Bacteria; phylum Actinomycetota; class Actinomycetes; order Streptosporangiales; family Streptosporangiaceae; genus JAJYUU01. Next base: position 25,100 of record DAHVAR010000073.1, on the reverse strand, counting down.
CAGGAGCAGGACCTGCGGGTCGCCAAGAAGCGCAGCGGCGACGCCGAGGCGCTGGCCCATGCCCAGGGAGAAGCCGCCGGCTCGCTTCCTCGCGACATCGCGCAGGCCCACCATGTCGAGCATCTCGTCGGCCCGGCTGGGCGGGAGGCCCTGGGTCTGCGCAAGGAACAGGAGGTGGTTCCGTGCGCTGCGACCGCTATGTACTGATTTGGCCTCGAGGAGAGCTCCCACCGTCCGCAACGGGCTGGCCAGCTCGGCGTACTTCCTGCCGTTGATGGTGGCCGAGCCTCCGCTCGGATGGTCCAGGCCCAGGATTAGTCGCATCGTCGTGGATTTCCCTGCGCCGTTGGGACCGAGGAAGCCCGTCACCCTGCCCGGCTGAACCGTGAAGGACAGGTGATCGACGGCCACCTTGTCCCCGAAGCGCTTGCTAAGGTCCGTGACCTCAATCATCGGTGTCCTCATGTGGTGACGCAGAGTTGAGTCCTATCGCGTTGCCAAGGTACCAGAGCCCCGGATCAGGGTGCCGCCACGTTCCCGCCAAACCCAGTTCCGCTATTCGGCGGAACCAGCGAAGATCACGAAATCGGCGCCACCGGTGTCCGGCTTCGCGGTTTCGTCCCGTACCCTGCTAGGAAGCTATGACCGAGCACAGCATGCGTCCGCCGCCGGCCGGGCCGGCCTCGCGTCGCGCCGTCGACACGCGGTTCAGTCCGCAATGGGGCCGCGCGTTGCTCGCGGCCGTCCTGGTTGTCGCCGGAAGCGCGGTGGCCGGCGTAGCCGCCGGGCTGGTCTGGGCGGCCGTGGCGCCGCGAGTGCAGTACCAGATGTACACCCTGAACCCGCCGACCGCGTATGCCACCAACCCAGAGACAAGTTCCTTCATCGCGGCCGATGGCTGGTACTGCTTCATCGCCCTGGCCGGCGGCGCGCTCCTGGGCCTGCTGGCTTACCTCTTCGCGATCCGGCGTTATGGCCCGCTGCCGATGGCCGGCGTGATCCTCGGCTCGATCGCGGCGGCCTATGCTGCTGAATGGCTCGGACACCAGGCATCGGGCGGACCCGGATTTAATCACCTGCTCGCGACGAGCAGACCCGGAACCTATCTGTACGCGCCCATCTCACTCGGCTCACCCGGCGCGCTGGCCTTCTGGCCGCTTGCCGCAGCTGCGATGGCGGGCGGCATAGAGCTAGTCGCCGTGATGAGGAGCCGGCGTCAAGAGCCGTCCGGGCCGGTGACGATGCCGGGTATGGACTCGTTCATGACAGGGCCTTACCCTCCGGCACCGCCGGACTGGGGTGAGACTGATGCCGGTCAGGGTGGTGATGGCGGTCACCCTGTGCGGTGGCCGGACCCTGGTCGGCCTGGCGGCTCGAGCCAGGCGGGCCCGCCCGGCTCCGGCTACTCTGGCTCCGGCTAGTCGGGCCGGCCGCCGCGTCCCACCGCCATGGCGGCACCGACGATGCCGGCGTCGTTCAGCATCGCTGCAGGCACGATCTTCGCGCGCAGCCCGGTCAGCCGCGGCAGGAACTTATCGGACTTCTTGCTTATGCCACCGCCGATGATGATCAGGTCGGGCGACAGCAGAGCCTCCATGTGAGCGAGATACTCATCGACCCGGCCCGCCCACACTCCCCAGCTGAGATCGTGTTCTTCGCGGGCATGCTCGGAAGCTCTCCTCTCAGCGTCTTTGCCGCGGATCTGGATGTGGCCGAACTCGGTGTTGGGCACCAGCGTGCCGTCGATGAACAGCGCGCTGCCGATTCCGGTACCTAGCGTGAGCAGCAGCACAGTGCCGCGAACACCGTGGCCGGCACCGAAGGCCATCTCCGCGATGCCCGCGGCGTCGGCGTCGTTGATAACGGAGACGGACAGCCTGGTCGCGGCACCGAAAGCCTTGACGGCGTCTGTGCCGATCCAACTGTGATCCAGGTTCGCCGCTGTCTGGATGATGCCGCCCACCACGACTCCGGGAAACGTGATGCCGACCGAGCCGGTCCAGGAGAAGTCGGCTACCAGCTTCCGGGCTACCTCGGTGACGGCTTCTGGGGTAGCGGGCTGCGGAGTGTCGATCTTCTGCCGTTCGGCGATCAGCTCGCCGCGCGTGGTATCAGCTGGGGCAGCTTTGATTCCGGTGCCGCCAATATCGATGCCAAGCACATGAGCCATGCTCGCCTCCGGTGGCTTCCGGCCGGCGGCTTGCCGGGCCGGACGGGTTCTCTGCCACAGCCTAGGGCAGAGCCAGCGGCCGGCCGTCGGCTATCCGCTGGCTAGCAGGCACTGCCGTCAGGTCGACATCCGCTCGCCGCTGATGTCCGCGAAACTGACGGGGGGCGAGGCGGGCAGGCTCGTCCCGGACTGGCGCCGGGGCGGGTCAGCGCTGCTGGCGGCCGTCTCCGTGCGGGCGGCCCCGATCCCGGTGCTGTCGAAGTGAGCCTCGTAAGCGTCGTCGTCGGGGTCGTCGTCGAAGGCGTCGGGGTCGTCAAGGGCGTCGAGATTCTCGTCGTAGGCCCTGCCGCGGGAAGCGCGGCGCGCCCGCTGCCGGTACATGTAGTCGGCACGGATCAGCTCACGCAACTCGGTGCTGGTGTGGGCGCGGAGCTCGTCCGCTGAGCCGTGGAACCTGGCCGACCAGATGTCACCATCGAGGCCGATCGTGTAGGCCTCGTCCCAGTGCATTTGCAGATCGGCGAGCGCGGATGCGTCGCTTCTGTCCACTACCGCCTCCACTATCTGCCTGGCCGGCGGACGACTTCGTGCCGCGGGGGAGACCAGGCTGCCTGCGCTCAGCATAACGCACTATAGAGCGCTCTGAAGCAGCAGACCGCGTCCTGACTCTTTCCGCAGTTCACAAGCGTTCTAGGGTGATCTTCATGGGGAAGGTGCCCCGGTTCGATGCCAATGCGCTCGGGCCGGTTTACGTCTACGTCGGCGTGGCTAATCACATCGCGGCCCGGATCGAGGCGGGGGAGTTGCAGGCGGGTGCCAGGCTGCCCGCTGAACGTGATCTTGCGGCCGATTACCAGGTTGCCGTCGGAACTGCGCGCCGTGCCGTTGAGGAGCTACGCCAGCGCGGCCTGGTGGTGACCCTCCCGGCAAAGGGGACGTTCGTCACCTAGACCGTAATTCGCAGATGAGGCCAGGTGAGTCGGCTTGCGTGCCCTCCGGCGGTGCGCAAAGAGCCCTTTGATCTTGCTGTGCCGGGTCGTTCTACCCGGTTGCTTCTTACCGCCGGGCGCTCGGCTGCGCGGGATGGCGGAGCCAGCGCAGGTGTTCACAGTCGCCGAGCAGCTGGAGCCGCCGCCACAAGGCGGCGGTGGGTGAAATCTGGCTGGCGTGCAGGAGCGCGGTGCGGCGCGAATGCACGGGTCGAGCTGGTTGGGCAGCTGGCGGTCGGGGTAGCCGAGGAGGGTCACGCTGGCTGTCCCGGGCTCGGTGCTGGCTTGCCGCAGCTCCGCCTCACTGGTGGCATGCAAATCTGCTCGGTCTCGTTCAGCGTGGAAGCCTCGCCGTGGGTGAAGCACAGGATGTGCACTGCAGCGCCGCCGCCGGTCACTTTGGCGATGATCCCGCCGAGCCCGAACGTCGCGTCGTCGGGGTGGGCGATGGAGGCAAGGACGCTGGACCAGGCCGGGATCTGGTGGCCGGACCGGGACCCAGGCCGTCAAGACGGCGCGGCCTGGGCCCGGTTCTCGTGTGCTGGGGTGTTGGTCAGCGCCGGTGCCCTTAGCGGGCGCGCAGCGGCGCGTGCAGCAGCGGCGCGGCCAGGCACGTGCCCGCCGCTCCCGCGGCCAGCGGCACGAGTCCCACAAGCGCGAGGAATAGCCCGGTGCCGCCGCCGACCACCGCGCCCGCGGCGATCAGCCCCGCGCCTGCAAGGGCACGGGCGCTCCGCCCCGCGGTCGAGTTCATCATCCTGACGATTCTCATGACGCACCTCCAAAATACCCCATGGGGTATATCTTGGTTGCGTTAACGAGCAAGACCGTCGCTTCATTCCCGGCCGATACCGGCCTGCAGATAACCGGCATCCCGTGACGCTGGGCGTTCCCGCCCCGCCAGGTCACACCGTGCGACAGCCTGCGTGGCAGGCCAGATAGCCCCGCCGGCCGGGACCATCGGCTCTAAGAGACGCGGCTGGTTTAGACCGACACGGAGCTTGTGCGAAAGCGGATTGTCGTGCTCGGCGGCGGCACTGGGGGGACCTTGCTGGCGAACCGGTTGCGCCGTCAGCTGTCTCGCGGCGCGGCCGAGATCGTGGTGGTCGACGCCGATGACAAGCACGTGTATCAGCCTGGCCTGCTGTTCGTGCCGTTCGGGCTGGCAAAACCCGAAGCGCTGGTCCGGTCCAGGCAACATCAATTGCGAGCCGGGATCGAGTTTCACTGCAGCGCGATCGACCACGTCGACCTCCAGAACGACACCGTGCTGCTGGCTGATGGCACCTCGATCGGCTATGACGTGACAGCAGCTTCGCGCAAGCTGTAGAAGGTGAATACCTTCTCCAGCCAGCCGGGACACTCGTCGTGGCCACGGGTGCGCGGCTGATGCCGGACGAGACCGCGGGACTCCTTGACTGCGGAACCTGCAGAGCCTGGTCGAGATCGGCGTGGACAAGAACACCACCGTGGTGTTCCCGGCCCCGCTGATGTCCACGATCGAGGAACTCGGCTCCTTCCTGGCCCGCGAGCAGGCCGCCGCCCTAGCGCGGCCCGGCGTCCAGGTCCCGGCTATGCTGCTGCCCAGCGGCGCCAGCACCACGCCTGCGTCACGCGTCGACGCAGCGCCCGCAGGCGTCTAGCCCGCCGGTCCTGGCTTTCGGTTTCTACCTCGCAGCGACTCCGGGATTTCCGGAGTCGCTGCGCATCTTGCCGGGCGGCCTCCGGCAGGGTTGGTCGCGAATCTGCCGGATCGCCCGGACCGGCAGCCAGAGGCCGCGCTCGGACTCGCAGAAAGGTGACCAGAGCGATGAATCGCGGCGGATCCGCAGGGCTGACTTCGGCACGGGCGTCTGCGCTCGCTGGCAGTTCCGGCTGGCGACCGGGCTCGCCGCTGCCGCAAGGGGGGTGACGGTGGTGGCGTGGCTGCTGGTGATCGTGGCGGGAGTGTTCGAGACCGGCTTCGCGGTGCTGCTGAAGCAAAGCCACGGGATCAGTCGGCTGTGGCCAACGGTGGGCTTCGCCGCCTGTGCGCTGATCAGTTTCGGGCTGCTGACCGTGGCGCTGAAGAAGCTGGAGGTGGGGTCGGCGTACGCGGTGTGGACCGGGCTTGGCGCCGCGGGCACGGCCGTGGTCGGAATGTGGGCACTGGGGGAGTCGGTGTCTGCGATCAAGCTGGTCTCGATCGCGCTGATCCTCGCCGGGGTGATCGCGCTCAGCCTGTCCGGCGTGACACCGACGTGAGCACCGTCATGACCAGGGGACTCAGCTCTGCGGAGGTGCGTGAGCGGGTGCTGGCCGGGCAGGTGAACACGCCACCGCCGGGACCGGACCGCACCATATGGCCCTGGGCCCGGGTGCTGCGCGGCGCTCACCGGAGAGGCTGACCCGGTGCCGAAACGGCCTGGGAAACGGTGCTGTCCGGCAGCTTTGTCGTCGCAGGCAGCGGCCGGGCACGGGTAGCCGCCGTGGGCGGGCTGTCGTACGCCAGCCGGTTGCAGGCACAGGCACGGCGGTTCAGTCTGATCCGGTCCGAACTGCAGCAGGGCACCAGCGTGATCCTGCGGATGGTGGCCTGGGTGATGATCCCGGCAGGGCTGCTGCTGGTCGGCAGCGAGTTCTTCCGCAGCACCGGCCACTGGCCGACGCCGTGCGCGGGTCGGCGGCGGGGTGTCGGCAATGGTGCCCGAGGGCCTGGTGCTGCTGACGTCGATCGCGTTCGCCGCCGGCCCGCTGCGGCTCGCCTTCTCGACAGCACGTTCGCCGCAAGCTTGGGGAGGGCGAGGTCCGCAGGGTGTCGAGGTCTACAGGATTGGGGATGAAGCCATTTTCCCATGTCCAGGCTTCTTGCGGCCGTGCGCCGGGCCCAATGGCCCTGCCCGGAACTCTGGCAGTCGCGATACCCATAGCGGTGTCATTAGCGTGCAGGAGGACCGGAATGCGCGTCGACCTAACCGGCGGCGATGAGCCGTGGATGAGTAAGCACAGCAGGCGCCACGTGCCAGGCCGTGGAGGCTTACAGCTGGCCGACGGCTCGGCGGTGCCGGGATCATCCTGCTGGCCCTGAGCGCGGTAGCCTGCAGCAGCACCGGCGGAAGCGGGTTCGCTCCGGCCGCAAGCTCTGCCCCTCCGGTGACCTCGTCCGAGGCCGCCTCCTCGCTGGAGCAGCAGTACGAGCAGGTGGTGAGCCGGGTGCTCCCCTCGGTCGTGCAGATCTCCACGAGCCAGGGATCGGGGTCCGGGGTGGTCTACGACACCGAGGGCGACATTGTCACCAACGCCCACGTGGTCGGCACGGCCACGACGCTGGAGGTAGGCCTAGCCAGCGGCGGCAGCCCGCTGGCCGCCAGGGTCATCGGCGTGTTCGCCCCCGACGACCTGGCGGTGATCAAGGTGCAAGCGGGGAGCAGCGCGCTGCACCCCGCGTCGTTCTGCCGGTCGGCGTCGGTGCGGGTTGGTGAGATTGTGCTGGCCATGGGCAGCCCGCTCGGCCTGACCGGCACGGTGACCGAGGGCATCGTCTCGGCGACCGGGCGCACCGTTGCCGAGGGCCAGGGCAGTTCCGCAGTTCTCATTAGCGCCATCCAGACCAGCGCCGCGATCAACCCCGGCAACAGCGGCGGCGCGCTGGTCAACCTGGCCGGGCAGGTGATCGGCATCCCGACTCTCGCCGCGGCAGACCCGCAGCTCGGCGGCGCAGCGGCCGGGATCGGCTTCGCGATCCCCAGCGATACCATCACCAGCATCGCAAGGCAGCTGATCACTGCCGGCAAAGTCACTAACTCCGGGCGGGCGTCGCTGGGCGTCACCGCGCAGACCGTCGCCGATGCCAGCGGACAGCCCGCTGGAATCGGGGTCATCAGCGTGGCCGCGACCGGCCCAGCAGCCAAGGCCGGCATCATGGCGGGCGACGTCATCACCGACCTGGCCGGCCAGCCAATCACCTCGGTCGCCGCGCTGCAGTCGGTGCTGGCCGCGTACAAACCCGACCGGGTCCAGGCACGCCTGTCACGCAACGGCACCGAGTCCACCGTCCTGGTGAGCCTTGGCAGCCTCACCAGCTGAACAACCGGACACAGGTACAGCGGTCATGCGGAGGTCCGGCCCGCGAGCTGTGGCTTGCTGCCTGCCAGGCACGTGCAGCCGGCCGTCGGGCGAAAGACCAGAGCAGACCAGGCCGCCTTCTCCAGCTCTGTCCGGTAGTAGTTGTTGACCTCGTACCGGTGCCGGTGTCGTTCTTGCACGACCGGTTCCCCGTACAGGTCGCGAACCAGGCTGCCCTCGGCCAGCACCGGCCGTGTCATCAGCCGCCCAGGCCCGCCGCCCGACTCGGCCGCAGGCACAGGTTGCCGCCAAGGCCAGCAGCCCGTCCGCAGGCGGGCAATCCGGGGACCATTGCCGTCGGATTGCGGACTACCGGCCTGCTGTCAAGCCGAGGGCTCCGGCGATCCTGTACATATGCGATGGATTGCACGGGCTGCCGCCGCAGTCTGCGTGCTGGCGGTGGTGGCGGCATGCGGCGGCGGCACGCCAACGGCAGGCTCTACGCCGTCTAGATCCCCGGTGCACACCGGGCCGGCCACGGCGGCGCCGACAGCCGGTTCTGCCACTCCGGCCTCGTCGAGTCCGAGTCCGGCTCCAGATAGAACGAGTCCGGCTCCACATAGAAGCAGCCCAAGTAAGGGGTCGGCGAGCCCGAGCCCGGCGGCATCGGGACTACCGCCGGTGACCGGCAGCCTCGCCGGGACCGACTGGACCTACATCCCGACGAGCAGGCACGTAGTCGCGCTGACCTTCGATGCCGGAGCGAACGCCGACGCGGTCAGCTCGATCCTGGCCACGCTGCAGCGATACGGCGTCCCGGCGACGTTCTTCCTCACCGGCAACTTCGTGCGCGACTTCCCGGCCGCGGCCAGGTCCATTGCCGCAGCTGGCGAGCGAATCGGCAACCATACGATCTCCCATCCGTACCTGACCCAGCTCACCGACGCGGCGGTGCGCGAGCAGATCACCGGCGCGGCACGGCAGATCATCGCGGTCACGGGTAAGAACCCCGCGCGGCTGTTCCGCTTCCCCTACGGCGCCGCCGACGCGCGCACCATCGCGATCGTCAACCAGGCAGGCTACGTGCCGGTGCGCTGGACCGTGGACACGCTGGGCTGGGAGGGAACAGCCGGGCACATCACGGCCGCCGTCGTGGCGGCCAGAGTCCTGGCCGGATTGCGGCCGGGAGAGATCGTGCTCATGCACGTCGGATCTAATCCTGACGACCACACCACGTTCGACGCCGATGCGCTTCCGCAGGTCATCACCGAGCTGCGGGCGCGAGGCTATTCGTTCGTCACGCTCGCCGCGCTGACCGGCTAGACGACAGCCTGAAGCCGCACAGCACGGCACCGCCTTCAGCCATGAGAACAGGCTAAACGGAGGACCGCCGGCCCTTCATGCCGAGATCGTTGTAGGTATGCCAAGGGTCACCGGTGTTGTCATCGACCGGCCGGTGTGCGAGCTCACGGCACCGCGCCCGGCGCAGATGCGCTCGGCCTGAACGCGGAGACGAAGGTCCGCGTCGGCGAACTGGCCGGCTGGCGGTGCGTCGACTTCAAGGAGTGACCTGTTGCCGCAGGCGGCCCGGAGAAGCCGCTGATGGGCTGCCGGCATCGCGGGCCGGCGGGCCTGTCTTTGACAACGAGCACGACAGGATTTGCCGCTCGCCGACCCCTGGGTGGCCGTTCGGGCACGCGCGGCCGGAGTTCGGGTACGCCTCAATGTCCTGCGCCACGATCGGGACCCGGCCTGGCGCGCGACTCCTTGCCCAGAGCACGGACCGCATCCGATCGTCACACCGGTCTGTTGCGGCTGCGGTGCCGGTGTGTCAGCTGGACAGGTACCGCCGGGCCCCGGCGTAGTAGGGGAACGAGGACACTGGCTCGATGCGGGTCGCGGCGCCGGTGTGCGGCGCGTCGATCATGTTCCCGCCGCCGAGGTACATTCCCACGTGGCCGATGGGACCGGTGCTGCTGTCGCGGAAAAACACCAGGTCGCCGGGTTGCAACGCGCTGCGGGCGACCGGCGTGCCGTGTACCGCCTGCTGGTCGGCGTCGCGGGACAGGGTGACTCCGTAAGCCCGGAACACCGAATAGGTGAACCCCGAGCAGTCGAATCCGAACCCGGACGTGCCACCCCACAAGTACGGCAGGCCGAGGAACTTGCGAGCCTCGGCGACCACCATTGCCGACGTGACGTCCCAGTCACTTCCGGCCGGGTGCAGAACGATGTCGCTGCGGCGCACCGCGACGTCGCGGCCGCCGATGAGCTCCACCTCCACATAGGCGGCGGTGGCATGCACCACGGGCAGGCTGGTGTCGTACGAGGCCAGCATGAGCTTGCCGCCGGTGACACCTGTCGTCGCGTTCCAGCCCGTCCACAGCCATGCCGTGGCTGACCGGACGACGGCAGCGGTACTTGCGGACGCCGGTGCCGTGCCGGTGAGCTGACTGGTCGGTATCCAGCCGGGATAACCCCCGGAATCGCGGTTGGTCGGCTGGCCGGGAATGACGACGTGGCTCCAGTTCTGCCAGTGCCCGGTCACGATCACCTGGTCACCGTAGAGGGCCTGGGTTTCCAGCTTGCCAACCAGCCACTGCTTCTGCGTCACGGTCATGCTGGCGAGCCAGGCACCGGGGTCTGCAGGGTTGCCCAGCGCAGGACCGTCGACCGTCCTCGAATACCACGGCTCCACCCACGCAGTGGCGACGCTCACATCCACCCAGCACGTGCCGGACGCGCAGGGCGCAGGCGCGCCCGCGCCGGCCCCTGGGTTGCCGGCTGCCGTCGGGCTGCCGCCAGCGACGGGACCGACGGTAGTCGAGCCGCTGGTGGCCGTTGTGCCTGGCACCGAAGCTGACGAGGCCGGGCTTGGCGGCCCGGCGACAGAACCGCATGCGGCCAGAACGGCAGCCGAGCCGACCGCGACGGCAAGCGTACTCAGCGAGGTCCGGGAAAGCCGGGGCAAGCCAACCGAGGCCGATGGTGCCAGCCGTGCTTGGGCGCTCAGGATGCTGAGCATCGGGTTCTCCTTGGTCCGTGCGACCGGGCTGCACCGCCGAATTCGGTACATGTCAGCCTGCCTATGACGCTGAAGTCCGGGCCCCGCCGCGGCAAGAGTCGAAAGACCGCATCCGGCGAGTCATATAGCTCGGCGCAGGTTTCCGTCACCGGGCACGGTCCCCTGATCGCCGCTTGCCGTCGGTCACCGGAAGGCGAGGATCGCCCAGGACAGGCAGGACCGGAATGCTGCTTCATCACCGCGACGGCGTCTGGCATGATCGTGGTACTTGGCGAAAATGGCTGACGCCGGCCCAGCGCGGACGGCGCCCGGCCAAGCCCACCGCCAGCCTGATCTTCACCGCCCTGGCCACCCTGCGCCTGCGCGTCGGCACCAGCGACGGAATCCCCGAACTACCCCAGCCCCACACCCTGCAACTACGCCTGCTCGACCTGCTCAACATCGCCCCGCGTCGCGGACACCGAGTGTGGAGCGCCGATCCCACCGCATCCCATGTGCGAATTACGGGCCTAGAGTGGCAGCCGTACAGTACCCCGCCAGACAGCACCCCGCCAGACAGCAGCCAGGCGGAGTAACCACGGTCGGAGAGAGCGATGCCTGAGATCACGGTCGCCTGCCTCGACATGGCCGGCACTACGGTGGCCGACGATGGCAGCGTCATGGCGGCTTTCGCGGCCGCCGCTGCCGAGTTCGGCCTGGTCCCTGGCGCGCCTGGATACGACGAGGCCATCGCGTTCGTCCGGGACACCATGGGCCAGTCGAAGATCGAGGTGTTCCGGCGGCTGCTGGGCAGCGACGACCGTGCCCGGCAGGGTAATCGCGTCTTCGAGCAGAGCTACGCCGAAGCCGTGCGCAAGGGCCTGGTCACCCCGCTGCCCGGCGCGCTCGAGACCATTACCGCCCTGCGCGCGGCTGGCATCAAGGTCTGCCTGGCCACCGGGTTCGCGCCGACTACCAGGGACGCCGTGATCGACGCGCTGGGCTGGCGGCCGCTCATCGACCTGGCGCTGTCGCCAGCCGACGCGGGCCGCGGCAGGCCATGGCCGGACCTGCCGCTGACCGCGCTGCTCCGGCTCGGCGGCGGGGCGGTGACCGAGCTGGCGGTCGTCGGCGATACCGCAAGTGACGTCGAGTCCGGGCTGCGGGCCGGGGCCGGCCTGGTCGCGGCGGTCACCACCGGCACAGGCAGCAGGGAGTCGCTTGCCGCCGCGGGCGCGCCGCACCTCCTGGACTCGATCGGCGACCTCGTCCAGCTCATCGGCGTCGGCCGAAAAGCCGTTCGGTAGCCAGGTAACCGGGCGGAATCTTCGGTGGCCGGCTCTGGTTACCCCGTTCCGTGACGATCATAGGTTTTATCGGCAGTGGCTATATCGGCAGTACCGTGGCGCGACTGAGCGTGGCCGCGGGCCATCAGGTGGTGCTGAGCAACTCGCGCGGACCAGCCACGCTCGCGGACCTGGTCGCTGACCTGGGCCCGCTCGCACGGGCAGGAACGGCCGAGGACGCGGCGGCTGCAGGCGACATCGCCGTCGTGTCGATCCCGCTCCGGGCCTATCTCAGCGTTCCCGCCGGACCGCTGGCCGGAAAGGTGGTGCTCGACACCTGCAACTACTATCCGGAGCGGGACGGGCACATCGCGGCGCTGGACGACGGCATCGAGACAAGCAGCGAGCTGCTGCAGCACCAGCTAGCCGGGGCTGCCCTGGTCAAGGCCTTCAACAACATCTTCTACAAGCACCTGGGCTCGCTCGCCCGCCCGGCCGGCGCTGCCGACCGGTCGTATCTGCCGATCGCCGGGGACGACCCAGCCGCCAGCGCCGAGGCGGCCCGCTTCCTCGACTCGATCGGCTATGGCGCGGTCGACGCCGGCGACCTGAGCGACAGCTGGCGGCAGGAGCCGGGAACGCCGGTGTACGGGACACCGTACGGCTCGTTCGGCGACGAGGCCGGCACCCCGGCTGGCGAGGCAGCGATCCGCGAGGCGCTGTCAGCGGCCACCCGGTGACCCGGGTGTCCGCCCTGGCATTATGACCGCATGATCGCTTGCCGACTGATCACGCCAGCCGACGCGGGCGTGCTGGCCGAGCTGCAACGCGTCAACCGGGACTTCCTGGCACCCTTCGAGCCGGTCCGCGGCGATGGGTACTTCACCGAAGCCGGCCAGCGCGCGGCGATCGGGGACGCGCTGGCGCAGTACGAGCAGGGCCGGAACCTGCCGTACGTAATCGTCGACGCGGGTGCCGTCGTCGGTCGCATCACGCTCAACGGCATCGTTCGCGGCCCGTTCCTGTCCTGCAGCGTCGGCTACTGGGTGAGCGAGTCAGCCGGCGGCCGCGGCGTGGCGACCGCGGCCTTGCGCGAGATCGTCGGTGTGGCCTTCGGTGAGCTCGGGCTGCACCGGATCCAGGGCGAGACGCTGCCGCACAACTTTGCCTCGCAGCGTGTGCTCGAGCGCAATGGCTTCGCCCGCATCGGGATGGCGCCGCAGTACCTGAAGATCGCCGGCCGCTGGCAGGACTTCATCTTGTATCAGCTCATCAACGACGCCTGACCTGGCTGCGGCCACGGCGATTAAGACCTCAGCCGGGCGATTAAGACCTCGCCGGGCGCTATCAGGTGTGCCAGGAAGCCGCCTGCAGCGCGGCCACGTCGCTGTCGCTGCCGTCGAGGCGAACCTGGGCTGCGCTGGTCCGGCCCATGACCCACAGCGTCAGCTCGGCGGGCTCGCCGGAGACCGTTACCAGCGGTGTGCGTGCCTTCACCGTGATCCGCACCCGGCCGTTCCCGCTCTGGGATGGCGCGTCCGAGGACCGGCTCCCCGCGTCGGTTCGCACCAGCTCAACACCTACCGGCGCCCGCCGCAGCAGGAACCTGGCCAGCGGGAGCCTCGCCCACAGCGCGTCGGCAAGCTCCGGGCTGATCGGCCGCGGCTGTGAGCCCGGCTGAGCCCGCCGCACGTCCTCGTGGTGAACGAAGTACTCCACCAGGTTCATGCGCTCGTCCGCACCGGGCACGGCGAAGACCGAGTAACGTGGCGGGCCGGTCCGGATGAGCTGGACCAACCGGGGAAACGGGGTTCGCTCGGCCAGCCGCGCCTGCACCCGCCGGGTGTATCCGGCTAGCGGGCCGCCCATTATCCCGGCGCCGGCATCCGGGCGGCGTTCTCGCAGGACCAGGTGGGCGGCCAGATCGGCCGTTTGCCAGCCGGCGCACAGAGTCGGCTGGTCCGGCCCGAGTTCGGCCAGCAGGTCGCAGATCGCGTGGCGCTCATCCTGAGCATGGCTCACGGGTGCTCCTCATATCAGCCAGCCTGGCTGACCACCGCGATGGTGGGCGGCACCGGCCAGGATAACGAGGCCGGCGTGGTCGGCGTGCGTGATAACTGCTGATCGTAGATCACGTGATAGTCAGCTGATCGTAGATCAGCTGACTGTGAGCGGTGGCACCTGGCGGTCTGCCCGCTGGCTGGCGCTCGGGTCGGTGCGGCTAGCCTGTCCTGAGAGCCCAGCCAGCAGAGAGCCGGGCGCAGCGGACAGGCACGGGAAAGGCGGGGCAGACGGCGGATGACCAGCAGTCTTGACCGGGTCCCCGGCGGTCGGCTGGCCGGATTGCGGCTGGCCGGGCTGCGGGCGCGCTCGCCGAGGCAGGAGCTCTGGCTTGTGCTGCTGCTCGGCGCCGCCGGTGCCGGGCTGATCTTCCTGGCGACCAGGCAGGCTTGGGCGCAAGTCCGCACGATCCCGCCCAGGCCCCTCCCGGCGAGCACCGTGACGGTGACCGGGGCGGCCCTGGTTCCGTACCTCGACGCGCTGGTGGTGGCCGGCCTTGCCACCCTCGCGGCGATACTTGCCAGTGGCCGGCTGGCACGGCGGCTGTTCGGCGTGCTGCTCGCGGCCATCGGCCTGGTGCTGGCCGCATCGGCGTTCACGCTGACCCGGGCCGGAGCGGTGTCGGCGGCTAGCTCGAACGTCAGCCCGGAGACCGCCGCGGCAGGGTCGGTGATGGCCGGAGCGGGCAGCGCGCCCGCGGTCGCGCCGAACGTCGCCGGGGCCGCGCCGCACGTAGCGCTCGAGGCAACCGGGTGGCAAGCGACTGTCGTCGTCGGGGCGATCGCGATGGTGGCCGCGGGACTCCTGGTGGCCGCCCGTGCCAGGCGGATGGCGGTGATGTCCAGCCGGTACGACGCGCCGACCGGGCGGCCGGAAGGCGGCCCGCCAGCCGCCAGCGCCGCCGCGCAGCCGGCCGACTCGGCGGGTATCTGGGAGTCGCTAAGCCGCGGCGAGGACCCGACCTCAGCCACGTCCGGGCTCGCCTGAGTGGAGTCCGTCAGGGGCCGAGCGATCCGGCTGCGGCGCTCTCGCTACGATTTTCAGGCAAGGCATCCCACCCGAGGGGGCGGCAGAACCGCGTGAGCGTGCTTGACGACATCCTCGACGGAGTGCGCGCGGACCTGGCGGCTCGCCAGCGGGAGATGCCGCTGGAACGCCTGAAGGCGCTGGCTGCAAAGGCCCCGTCACCGAAGGACGTGATGACGGCGTTCGCTGGCAGTGCGGTCGCGGTCATCGCCGAAGTGAAGCGGGCGAGCCCGTCGAAGGGCGCGCTGGCGGCCATTGCCGACCCCGCGGCCCTGGCAGCCGACTATGAGGCCGGCGGGGCGCGGATCATCAGCGTGCTGACCGAGAAGCGGCGCTTCGGCGGCAGCCTGGATGACCTGGCGGCAGTGCGGGACGCCATTGCGGTGCCGGTGCTGCGGAAAGACTTCATCGTCAGCTCGTACCAACTCTGGGAGGCCAGGGCTTACGGCGCCGACCTTGTGCTGCTCATCGTCGCCGCGCTCGAGCAGAACGCGCTGGTCTCCCTGGTCGAGCGGGCCCAGTCCATCGGCCTGGTGCCGCTGGTCGAGGTGCACACGCTGGGTGAGCTCGAGCGGGCCATGGCGGCCGGCGCCAGGGTCCTCGGCGTCAACGCCAGGAACCTGGCCACACTCGAGGTCGACCGGAGCGTGTTCGCTCAGCTGGCACCGCACATCCCGGAGGGCGTCATCAAGATCGCCGAATCTGGCGTGCGCGGACCGCACGACCTGCTGGCGTATGCGGCTGCCGGGGCGGACGCGGTGCTGGTCGGGGAGAGCCTCGTCACCGGCAAGGACCCGCGCTCGGCAGTCGCCGACCTGGTCACGGCCGGCTCGCACCCGGCGCTGCGCGGTGATCGCGGCGGGTCCGGCGGGTCCGGCGGGTCCGGCGGGTGCGGCGGGTCCGGCGGTACCGGGAGCGATGCTCCCGGCCAGGGCGGAGGGCCGTCATGACCGCCGGCGCGGCTGTGCCGGACGCGGCCGGCTACTTCGGTAGTTATGGCGGCAGGCTGGCTCCGGAAGCGCTGATGTCCGCGCTGGCGGAGCTGACCGCCGCCTACGCCGAGGCGAGGGCTGACCCGGCTTTCCAGGCGGAGCTGGCGGCGCTGCTGACCGGGTACGCGGGTCGGCCAACGCTGCTCACCGAGGTGCCGAGATTCGCGGCGCAGGCCGGTGGCTGCCGGGTCTTCCTCAAGCGAGAGGACATGGCTCACACTGGCTCGCACAAGATAAACAACGTGCTCGGGCAGGCGTTGCTGACAAAGCGGCTGGGCAAGCGGCGGGTCATCGCCGAGACCGGGGCCGGCCAGCACGGCGTGGCGACCGCGACAGCCGCCGCATTGCTCGGCCTGGACTGCGTCGTCTACATGGGTGAGGAAGACACCCGCCGGCAGGCGCTGAACGTGGCCAGGATGAAGATGCTCGGCGCTGAGGTCGTCCCGGTGACGACCGGCAGCCGGACGCTCAAGGACGCGATGAACGAGGCGTTCAGGAACTGGGTGTCCACCGTCGAGTACACGCATTACTGCATCGGCTCGGTCGGCGGGCCGCATCCGTTCCCGATGATGGTGCGGGACTTCCAGCGGGTCATCGGCGTCGAGGCGCGCGAGCAGATCATGCAGGCGGCCGGCCGGCTGCCCGATGCCGTGGTCGCCTGCGTCGGCGGCGGCTCGAACGCGATCGGCATCTTCCACGCGTTCATTCCGGACGCGGACGTCGCGTTGCTCGGCTGCGAGGCGGGCGGGGACGGTCGGGAAACCGGGCGGAACGCGGCCACGCTGACGTTCGGCTCGGCCGGCGTCCTGCACGGCATGCGCACTTACATCCTGCAGGATGCCGACGGCCAGACGCTGCAAACCCACTCGATCTCGGCCGGGCTGGACTATCCGGGTGTCGGCCCGGAGCACGCCTGGCTCAAGGAGACCGGCCGGGCAAGCTACCGGCCGGTCTCTGACAGCGAGGCGATGCATGCGTTCTCGGTGCTCTGCCGCACCGAGGGCATCATCCCGGCGATCGAGTCGTCGCACGCGCTGGCCGGCGCGCTGCAGCTCGGGCGGGAACTCGGCCCGGGCGGCGTGCTGCTGGTCAACCTGTCCGGCCGGGGCGACAAGGACGTCGACATCGCTGGCCGGTGGTTCGGCCACCTGGGCAACGGCTCCCCGGCTCAGGACCTCCCGTCGCTCACCGACAGCCCGTCAACCGGCGGCGGCACTGCGGGGACCGGCGGCGGCACTGCGGGCGCGGCATGGTGAGCGCCGTCAGCGCCGCGTTCGAGAAGGCGGCAGCGGAGCAGCGAGCAGCGCTGATCGGCTACCTGCCGGCCGGCCTTCCGTCGGTCGACGGGGCGATCGAAGCGGCGATCGCGATCGCTGAGGCCGGCGCGGACATCATCGAGATCGGGCTGCCGTACTCCGACCCGCTGATGGACGGCCCGGTGATCCAGGAAGCGGTACACCGGGCGCTGACCGGCGGAACGCACGTCGCTGACGTGCTGGATACGGTGCGAGCCGTAGCCGGGGCCGGGATACCGACCCTGATCATGACCTACTGGAACCCGGTCGAGCAGCACGGTGTCGGCACGTTCGCCCGCGAGCTGGCAGACGCTGGCGGCAGCGGCCTGATCACGCCGGACCTGACGCCGGAGGAAGCCGGGCCGTGGCTGGCCGCAGCCGCCTCCTACGACCTGGACCCGGTCTTCCTGGTGGCGCCGAGTTCGTCGGACGAGCGGATCGGGCTGATCACCTCGGCCTGCCGCGGATTCGTGTACGCCGCATCGCTGATGGGAACCACCGGGGCCAGGGAGTCAGTGGGCAGCGAGGCCGAGGGCCTGGTGCGCCGGGTGCGGGCGCATACCAGCCTGCCGGTCGCCGTCGGGCTCGGCGTCCGGGACGGCAAGCAGGCGGCCGCGGTGGCCGCGTTCGCCGACGGGGTAATCGTCGGCTCGGCACTCGTCCAGCGGCTCCTGGCAGCCGACAGCCCGACGGCCGGCCTGGCCGGCGTCCGCGAGCTGGCCAGCGAACTGGCCAGCGGCGTCCGGGCCGGCCGCTAGCGCCCGGCTCGCCCATGATCGATGTTGGTTTTCTGTTGCCCTGGCAACAGAAAACCAACATCGATCATGGAGACCTGGCCTGCCGCAATCAGCACGATGCCGATGATCGTGCTGTATCGGGCAAAAGTGCCCAGGCCCTGCTCCTGATCCCGGCCCGCCCGCTTCGTTATACTGCTGGCAAGCGTGCGGCTGTGCCATCTGCCATCCGCCGCGGCTGGGCCAGTGTTGTCCCGCGAGACAGGGCCATTGTCGTCCCGATCCCCATGACCATGCCGTTAGCTATGGCGGCTCTGCTGGCTATAGCGGCGGGGCGAGACGACGGGAGCACGCTGGATGGCACCTGCCACCAGGCAGTCAGGTACCGGACTTTATGACAGCAGGTATGAGCACGACGCTTGCGGCGTCGGTTTCGTGGCGGACCTCACCGGCGAGCGCCGTCACAAGACCGTCGCCGATGCCCTCGCCGTGCTGCGCAACCTGGACCACCGCGGCGCGAAGGGCGCCGACCCGGAGTCGGGTGACGGGGCCGGCATCCTCACCCAGATGCCCGACGCGCTGCTGCGGGCGAGTTGCCAGTTCGCCCTCCCGGCGCCGGGCAGCTATGCGGCCGGGCTAGCGTTCCTGCCGGCCGCCGAGGCCGATGCGGCGAGGCAGGTGGCCGCGGTGGAGGCAATCGCGGCCGAGGAAGGGCTGGCCGTGCTCGGCTGGCGCGACGTTCCGCACGATCGGGGTTTCTGCGGGAACGAGGCACGGGCGGTGCTGCCGCGGCTCGTCCAGCTCGTCGTGTCGGGACTTGCCGGAGAGGCCGGCCTGACGCTCGACCGGAAGGCGTACTGCCTGCGCAAGCGCGCCGAGCACGAAACGGGGTTTTACCTGGCCAGCCTGTCCAGCGCGACGATCGTGTACAAGGGCATGCTGACCGCGCTGCAGCTGGAGCCGTTCTTCGCCGACCTGTCCGATCCGCTGTACGCATCGGCGATCGCCCTGGTGCACGCCAGGTTCTCGACCAACACGTTCCCGTCCTGGCCGCTGGCGCACCCGTACCGGCTGATCGCGCACAACGGCGAGATCAACACGATCCGCGGTAACCGTAACTGGATGCGCGCACGGGAAGCGCAGCTGGCCGCGGACGTGTTCGGCAGCGACAGCGCCGGGCGCGGAATCGAGCGATTGCTGCCGATCATGCCGGACTCGCTGGCTAACGACTCGGTGAGCGACTCCGCCAGCTTCGACGCCTGCCTGGAACTGCTGCACCTGGGCGGCCGGTCGCTGCCCCATGCGGTGCTGATGATGATCCCCGAGCCGTGGGAGAACAACCTGGCCATGGATCCGGCCCGGCGTGACTTCTACCGGTTTCACGCCTCGCTGATGGAGCCATGGGACGGCCCGGCCCTGATCGCGTTCACCGACGGGACCGTCATCGGCGCGGTCCTGGACCGCAACGGGCTGCGGCCCGGCCGGTACTGGGTGACCGACGACGGCCTGGTCATCCTGGCCAGCGAGGTCGGCGTGCTCGACATCGAGCCGAGCCGGGTGGTTCGCAAGGGCAGGCTGCAGCCCGGCCGGATCTTCCTGGCCGACACCGCAGCCGGCCGGATCATCGAGGACGGGGAAGTCAAGTCGGAACTGGCCGCCGCGCACCCGTATGGCGACTGGCTGCACGCCGGCCTGATCCACCTGCGCAACCTGCCCGAGCGGGTCAGGGAACTGCCCGACAGCCGGGTGCTCCTTGTCCAGCAGCAGTTGTTCGGTTACACCGAGGAGGACCTGCGGGTGCTGCTCGCCCCGATGGCGCGCACTGGCGCTGAGGCGCTCGGGTCGATGGGCACCGATACTCCGCTGGCCGTGCTCTCGGACCGGCCGCGGCTGCTGTACGACTACTTCAGCCAGCTGTTCGCCCAGGTCACTAACCCGCCGCTGGATGCCATCCGGGAGGAACTGGTCACCGCCCTGGGCACCGCTACCGGCCCGGAGCACAACCTGCTCGATCCCGGTCCGAGGTCCTGTCGTCAGGTGGTGCTGCCGTTCCCGGTGATCAGTGACAATGATCTGGCCAAGATCGTGCACGTCAACGACGACGGGGACCTATCTGGCCTGGCCGCGCACGTGGTCGACGGCCGGTACGAGGTGGCCGGCGGCGGCGCGGCGCTGCAGGCGCGGCTGGCCGAGATCCGGGCCGAGGTGTCGGCCGCGATCGCGGCGGGTGCCCGGATCATCGTGCTGTCCGACCGGGGCGCCGAGGCCGGCGGCGGCGGCCCGCAGCCGAACCCGGCGCGGACCGTCCCGGATCCCGCCGGGAACGCGGACTGCGGCGCGGATCGCCTCGCGCCGATACCGTCGCTGCTGCTAACCGGGGCGGTGCACCACCACCTCATCGCCGAGCGGACCAGGACGATGGTGGGGCTGGTGGTGGAGTCCGGGGACGCCCGCGAGAGCCACCACATCGCGCTGCTGCTCAGCTACGGGGCGGCGGCCGTGTGCCCGTACCTGGCGATCGAGACGGTCGAGGAGATGGTCCGCCGCGGCGCGCTGCGCGATGTCAGCGAGAGCGCGGCCGGCGCCAACCTGATCAAGGCGCTGGGCAAGGGCGTGCTCAAGATCATGTCGAAGATGGGCGTATCGACTGTCGCCTCCTACACCGGCGCCCAGCTGTTCGAGGCCGTCGGCGTCGGCCCCGAGGTGATCTCGGCGTGCTTCGCCGGCACTGCCTCGCCGCTCGGCGGGATCGGGTTCGCCGAGATCGCCGCGGAAGTCGAAGGCCGGCATGCCATTGCCTACCCGGCCCGCGGCGGCCGGCCGCACCTGCGGCTGCAGACCGGCGGGGAGTACCAGTGGCGTCGCGATGGCGAGCCGCACCTGTTCAGCCCCGAGGCCGTGTTCAAGCTGCAGCACGCCACTCGCAGCGGGCAGGCCAGCGTGTTCCGTGACTACACCAGGCTGGTCGACGACCAGTCGGCAAGGCTGATGACGCTGCGCGGGCTGCTGCGGATCCGTGGCGTCGACGACCCGGCCGGTGGCACTGCGGACGCAGCCGATGGCACTGCGAGCGCGGCCGGCGGTGCCGTGCGCGAGCCCGTTCCGCTCGCCGAAGTCGAGCCGGTCGCCAGCATCGTCGCCAGGTTCGCCACCGGCGCGATGTCGTACGGCTCGATCTCGGCCGAGGCGCACGAGACTATCGCGATCGCGATGAACCGCCTCGGCGGCCGGTCCAATACCGGGGAAGGCGGCGAGGACGCCCGCCGGTACCTGCCGGACGACAACGGTGACCTGCGCCGCTCGGCGGTCAAGCAAGTCGCCAGCGGCCGGTTCGGGGTCACCAGCGAGTACCTGGTGAACGCCGATGACCTGCAGATCAAGATGGCGCAGGGTGCCAAGCCGGGTGAGGGCGGCCAGTTGCCGGGACACAAGGTGTACCCGTGGATCGCGGCCACCCGGCACTCCACGCCTGGCGTCGGGCTGATCTCGCCGCCGCCGCATCACGACATCTACTCGATCGAGGACCTGGCCCAGCTGATCCACGACCTGAAGAACGCCAATCCGCAGGCGCGGGTGCACGTCAAGCTCGTCGCCGAGATGGGCGTCGGCACCGTGGCCGCCGGAGTGGCCAAGGCCCACTCGGACGTGGTGCTGATCTCCGGTCACGACGGCGGTACCGGCGCCTCGCCGCTGACCAGCATCAAGCACGCGGGCGCGCCGTGGGAACTCGGGCTGGCTGAGACTCAGCAGACGCTGCTGCGCAACGGCCTGCGGGACCGGATTGTCGTGCAGGTCGACGGCCAGCTGAAGACCGGCCGGGATGTGATCATCGCGGCGCTGCTCGGCGCCGAGGAATTCGGCTTCGCGACCGCGCCGCTCGTGGTGGCGGGCTGCGTGCTGATGCGGGCCTGTCACCTGGACACCTGCCCGGTCGGCGTGGCAACCCAGAACCCCGAGCTGCGGGCCAGGTTCACCGGCCGCCCGGAGTTCATCGTGAACTTCTTCGAGTTCCTTGCGGAGGAGGTCCGCGAGTACCTGGCCAGGCTTGGCTTCAAGACCCTGGCCGAGGCGGTCGGGCATGCCGAGTTGCTCGACACCGCGGCAGCCGTCAGTCACTGGAAGGCTGCCGGACTCGACCTGGAACCGTTGCTGCACGTGCCGGAACTGCCGCCGGAGGCTGCCAGGCACTGCGTGGCCAGCCAGGATCACGGGCTGGACAAAGCACTGGACCACACGCTGATCCTGCTGGCCGAGGGAGCCCTGACCCACGGCACCCCGGTCCGGCTCGAGCTGCCGGTGCGCAACGTCAACCGGACCGTCGGCACCATGCTCGGCAGCGAGCTGACCAGGCGCTGGGGCGGGGCCGGGCTGCCCGATGACACCATCGAGGTCGACCTGGCCGGCTCGGCCGGGCAGTCTCTCGGCGCGTTCCTGCCGAAGGGCGTCACGCTGCGGCTGCACGGCGACGCGAACGACTACCTCGGCAAGGGCCTGTCCGGCGGCCGGATCATCGCCGCGCCCCACCCGGCCGCGGTGTTCGCCGCCGAGCGCAACGTGATCGCCGGCAACGTGATCGGCTACGGCGCGACCAGCGGCGAGATGCTGCTGCGCGGGGTAGTGGGCGAGCGGTTCTGCGTCCGCAACTCCGGTGCGACGGCGGTGGCGGAGGGCACCGGCGACCACGGTTGCGAGTACATGACCGGGGGCCGGGTGGTCGTGCTCGGCCCGGTCGGCCGCAACTTCGCGGCCGGCATGTCCGGTGGCATCGCCTACCTGCTCGACCCTGATCCGGCCCGGGTGAGCACCCAGATGGCCGACCTGGAACCGGTCACCGGGCAGGATGCCGGCTTCCTGCGCGAGCTGATCGGGCGGCATCTGGCGGAGACCGGGTCGGCGGTGGCAGCGGCGCTGCTGGCCGACTGGGAGGCCGCGCTGCCCAGGTTCGCCAGGGTGATGCCGCGCGACTACCAGCGCGCGCTGGCTGCCGCCGCGCTGGCCGAGCGCGACGGCCTGGACGTCAGCGAGGCCGTGATGGCCGCGGCGAACGGCTGAGGGGTCGGCGATGGGTGATCCCAGGGCCTTCCTGACCACGCCGCGGCAGACCCCGGCGCGCCGGCCGGCCGACATCCGCATCAGCGACTGGCGCGAGGTCTACGCCGAGTTCGCGGCCGACCAGCTCGAGCGGCAGGCCGGCCGGTGCATGGACTGCGGCATCCCGTTCTGCCACTCGGGCTGCCCGCTCGGCAACATCATCCCGGAGTGGAACGACCTGGTGCACTCCGGGAGCTGGCGGGCGGCAGCCGAGCGACTGCATGCCACGAACAACTTCCCCGAGTTCACCGGCCGGCTGTGCCCGGCACCCTGCGAGTCTGCCTGCGTGCTCGGCATCAGCGCCGACCCGGTGACGATCAAGCAGGTAGAGGTGGAGATCATCGACCGGGCCTGGGCCGAAGGCTGGGTGCCGCCCCGCCGTCCGGCGCGCGCTGCCCTGGCAGCCGGCCGCAAGGTCGCCGTGATCGGTTCCGGCCCGGCCGGGCTGGCCGCTGCTCAGCAGCTGACCAGGGCCGGGCACGCGGTCACCGTGTTCGAGCGCGCGGATGCGCCCGGCGGGCTGCTGCGGTACGGGATTCCCGAGTTCAAGATGGAGAAGCGGCACCTGGACCGGCGGCTGATCCAGATGCTGGCCGAGGGCACCGAATTCCGCTGCGGTGTCGAGGCTGGCGTCGATATCAGTGCCGCCGAGCTGCGCCGCGACTATGCCGCCGTCGTGCTGGCCGGGGGCGCCACGATCGCCCGGCAGTTGCCGGTGCCTGGAGCCGAGCTGGCCGGGATCCACCAGGCGATGGAGTACCTGCCGCTGGCCAACCGCGCGGTGGCGGCGGCCGGGGCTGGCGGCGGCCGGGCGGGCGATGGCCGGCAGAGCGCCAGGCGGCAGAGCGCCAGGCGGCGGTCCGGCGGGTCCGGCCGGGTGGAGGGCGGGTCCGGGCGGGTGGGGGGCGGGTCCGGGCGGGTGGCAGAAACAGCGATCTCGGCCAGCGGCAGGACTGTCGTGATCATCGGCGGCGGCGACACCGGTGCTGACTGCCTCGGCACCGCGTTGCGGCAGGGGGCGATCTCGGTCACCCAGCTAGAGATCCTGCCAAGGCCGCCGGTGCAGCGGCCGGCCAGTCAGCCCTGGCCCGTGCACCCGGCGATCTTCCGCGTCTCCAGCGCGCACGAGGAGGGCGGTGAGCGGGTGTACGCGGTGTCCACCCGGCGCTTCATCGGCGACAGCGCGGGCCGGGTATGCGGCCTCGAGCTAGTGGAGGTCGCACCGGCGGCCAGCGGATTCGAGCCGGTGCCCGGCACCGAACGCGAGCTGCCCTGCGACCTGGTCCTGCTCGCGATGGGCTTCACCGGCGCTGAACCGGGGCCGCTGACCGACGGGCTGGGCGTGGCTTTCGACGGCCGGGGCAACGTGGCCAGGGACAGCGGGTTCGCTACCTCGGTTCCCGGCGTGTTCGTGGCCGGGGACATGGGCCGGGGGCAGTCGCTGATCGTGTGGGCGATCGCCGAGGGCCGCTCCGCCGCCGCCGCGGTCGACGCTTACCTGTGCGGTGCGACGTCACTGCCGGCCGCGATCACCACGGCAGCCGGCCCGCTGCGCTGACCGCTGCTCATCCGCGATCCGCCGATAAGTCGGCATGCCGTGCCGCCGCGGCGGATGCTCCGGGTAACGTCCAAGCATGCCGCTGGCTTACCTGCCGAGTCCGTCGAGCGCTGTCTGGCACCTGGGCCCGCTGCCAGTGCGCGGCTACGCGCTGTGCATGGTGGCCGGCGTGGCGGTCGCGCTCTGGCTCACCGGCCGACGGTACCGGAAGGCTGGTGGCAGGCCCGGAACCATCCTGGACCTGGCCACTATCGCCGTCCCGGCAGGCCTGGTCGGGGCACGCGTCTTCAGCGTGCTCTCCGACTTCCATCACTACTTCGGTCCTGGCCGGGACTGGACAGACTCGCTGCGCGTGTGGGAAGGCGGGATGGGCATAGCGGGCGCCGTGGCCGCGGGCGCACTCGCGGCGTGGGCATACTGCCGCTGGACCGGGCTGGATATCGGCCCGGTCGCCCTCGCCGCGGCTCCGGCGCTGGCGGTCGCCCAGGCGATCTCGGTCTGGGGCAACTGGTTCAGCCAGACGTTGTACGGCCAGCCTTCCGGGCTGCCCTGGGCAGTGGCGATCGGCCCGCAGCACCGGGTCGCCGGATACCAGGCGAGCGCCACCTTCCAGCCGCTGTTTCTCTACGAGTCGGCGCTTGACCTGCTGATCGCGGCCGGGGTCAGTTACCTGATCCACCGGTACTTGCTGTCCGGCGGCCGCGCGTTCGCGCTGTACGCGGCGCTGTGGGCGGCTGCGGCGGCAGCGATCGAGATGATCCGGATCGACTACTCGGCGCGCCTGGACGGGCTGCGGTCTAACGTGCTCGCGATGCTGGCGATCCTGGTGCTGGCGATCGGCTACCTGGCC
>DAHVAR010000068.1 GCA_027314515.1 Actinomycetota bacterium | reverse complement strand
GCTATCGGGTCGCACGACGAAACCAGCCGAATACCTAACGTGCATGGTCGACCGCGCGAGCCAGCTGCCCGCTCTGGCCACGGGGTCGCCGGCCCAGGGCCCCCGGGGACCTACCGGTCGCCAGCCGCTAACCGGGCTCGCGGGCGGTCAGCTGGCCGGCGGGTGGTCAGCTGGCCGGGCTCGCGGACGGTTAGCTGGCCGGCGGGCGCGGGTGATCGCCGCCGCGGATCTGGTCGACAGCGTGCCCGATCAGGCCCGAGAGCACGGCCATGCCGTCCCTGACCCCGCCGGTCGAGCCTGGCAAGTTCACGATCAGGGTGGCGCTCGCGACCCCGGCGACGCCCCGAGACAGCGCCGCGGCCGGCACCCCTGCCATGACCCCTGCCGCCCGGATCATCTCGGCGATGCCGGGTATCTCCCGGTCCAGCACCAGCCGCGTCATCTCGGGAGTTTCGTCGCCGGGCGTCAGGCCCGTCCCGCCGGTCGTCACGACCACGTCGTAGCCGGCATTGACCGCATCGCGCAGGGCCGTCGCCACGGTCGCCCCGTCGGGGATCACCAGCGGGCCGTCGACCTCGCAGCCCGCCCCGCGCAGCAGGTCCGCCAGCACCGGCCCGGACCGGTCTTCGTACACGCCCGCCGCCGCCCGGTTCGAGATTGTCACCGCCAGTGCCCTGATCATGGCCGTCGCCACCGTCCGGTCTTGCCGCCGGTCTTCTCCTCGACGCGGACGTCGGTGATAACGGCGGCCGGGTCCACGGCCTTGATCATGTCGATCAGCGCCAGCGCTGCTACGGTGACGGCAGTCAGCGCCTCCATCTCGACGCCGGTCCGGTCTGCGGTCCGCGCCGTGCAGCTGATCAGCACGCCGTGGTCGGCGACCTGAAGATCGACCGACACCGCGTGCAGCCCGATCGGGTGGCAGAGCGGGATCAGGTCCGGTGCCCGCTTTGCCCCCTGTATCCCGGCGATCCTGGCGACGGCGAGGGCATCGCCCTTCGGCACGTTACCGCCGCGCAGCGCGGCGATTGCCGCTGCCGACAGCAGTACCGTCCCGGTCGCGGTCGCTGACCGCGCCGTCACGCCCTTGCCGGAGACGTCGACCATCCGGGCCTGACCGGCCGCGTCCAGATGGGTCATTCCCGGCCCGGGCGCATCGGGTCCAGGCGCGTCCCCCGCAGGCGCGTCCGGCCTGGGCGCATCGGGCCAAGGCGCACCGGGCGCTCGGTCGGCTCGTTCCGGCTGCACCATGTTCACGGCAGCTCCAGCACATCGACGGTCTCGCCGCCAGCCAGCGAGGTGACCTGCTCCGGGACGATGATCAGCGCGTTGGCCCTGGCCAGTGAGGCGAGCTGATGCGATGCCTGCCCCGAGACCGGGGTAACCAGGCCGGCCGTGTCGTCCAGGATGCCGCGGAGGAACGATCTCTTGTCCGCCGGGGACCGGGCTGGCCCGGCGAGAACTGCCTGGCTGGATTTACCCCGTTCCCGATATGAATCCTGCAACGCATCGAGCGCGGGCCGGACGAACAGGCAGAACGACACGTAGGCGCTGACCGGATTGCCCGGCAGGGTG
Organism: Actinomycetota bacterium; assembly: GCA_027314515.1. Taxonomy (GTDB): domain Bacteria; phylum Actinomycetota; class Actinomycetes; order Streptosporangiales; family Streptosporangiaceae; genus JAJYUU01. The sequence continues at coordinate 7,926 of DAHVAR010000068.1, read as the reverse complement.
AAGATCGGGGTGCCGGCCGGACCGACGGTGCCGAAGCCCTGCGGCATGCCGGGCTGCATGGCGACCTTGCGGAAGCTGACCGTGCCGAGCGTGGCCAGCGCCGCCTTGACCACGTCGTGCTCGCCGCCCATGCTCACGCCGCCGCTGGTGATCAGCAGGTCAGCGCCGTCCATGGCGTCCTGCACGGCGGCCAGGACCGCGCTGGTGGTGTCCCGGACGATCGGGTACCGGCGGGCCGGGCAGCCCGCCTCGCGCGCCGCGGCGGCGAGCATGGTCGCGTTCGACTCCCAGATCTGGCCGGGGATGAGCCCGGTTCCCGGCTCGACCAGTTCGTCGCCGGTCGAGATGACCGTCACCCGCGGCCGTGGCCTGGCCAGCACGGTGCCGTGCCCGGCGGCGGCGAGCAGGCCGAGGTGGACCGCCCCGAGCCGGGTCCCCGCGGTCAGCAGCACGTCGCCGGGCTGCGCGTCTCCGCCGGTCAGCCGGATCGCATTGCCAGTGTCGACCGGCTGCCGGATGGCGACCTGCGCGGTGCCGCCGTCGGTGAGCTCGACCGGCACCACTGCGTCGGCGCCGGCTGGTATCGCCGCTCCGGTCATGATCCTCAGCACCGAGCCGGGAACGAGGTTGTACCGGCCGGTGTCTCCTGCCGCAATCTCGCCGCGCACCGGCAGGACGACCGGTTGTTCGCCGGTCGCGGCCGCTACGTCCGCCGCCAGGACGGCGTAACCGTCCATGGCCGAGTTGTCGAACGGCGGCAGCGGGTGCCCCGCGGTGACATCGGCAGCCAGCACGGCACCGAGCGCGTCGGCGAGCGCGAGCTCGCGCGCCGGCAACGGGCGGATCGTCGCCAGGATGTCAGCGAGGTACTTCTCTACGGAGTCCATCATCGTCTGCCCAGGTTAAGTGTGTGATGCGCCGGTCAGTGGCGGCTCTGGTCAGTGGCGGGTCCGGTCAGTGGCGGGTCCCGTCAGTGGCGGGTCCGGATTAGCGGCGGGTCCGGATTAGCGGCCGTCGGGCGACAGACTGGCCAGGTAGCCGCGCAGCCAGGGCACGAACTCGGGCGCGATATCCGGCCGTTCGCAGGCGAACCTGATCACCGTCTGCAGGTAATCCAGCTTGTTGCCGGTGTCGTACCGGCGGCCGCGGAACAGCACGCCGTGTACGCCGCCGCCGTCCCGGCTCGCGCCCTCGCTACGATCGGTCCTGGCTAGCGTACGGAGCGCGTCGGTGAGCTGGATCTCGCCGCCGCGGCCAGGCTTGGTGACCCTGAGCACGTCGAAGATCGCCGGGTCGCAGACGTAGCGGCCGACCACGATCCAGTTCGACGGTGCCTCCCCGACCTGGGGTTTCTCCACCAGGTCAGTGACGGCGACCACGTCTTCGGCGTTGGTTGGCTTGATCGAGGCCACGCCATATGCGGAGACGAGCTCTGGCTCGACCTCCATCAGGGCGACGATGCTGCCGCCGTACTGCTGCCGCACGTCGAGCATCCGCTGCAGCAGTTTGTCCCGGGCGTCGATGAAGTCGTCCCCGAGTAGCACCGCGAAAGGCTCGTTACCGACGTGCTGAGCTGCGCACAGCACGGCATGCCCGAGGCCGAGCGGCTGGCCCTGCCGCACGTAGTGCATCGAAGCGATCTCGCTGGACGCGCGGATGCTGGCGAGGCCGTCTTCATCCCCCTTGGCCTCGAGGACTTCTTCGAGCTCGATGTTCCGGTCGAAGTGGTCCTCGATGTTGGCCTTGCTGCGGGCGGTCACCATCAGCACGTTGGTCAGGCCGGCCGCTGCCGCCTCTTCGACTACGTACTGGATGGCTGGCGTGTCGATGACTGGCAGCATTTCCTTCGGCATCGCCTTGGTTGCGGGCACGAACCTGGTGCCGAGGCCGGCCGCCGGGATGACCGCTTTGGTAACGGGCGGTGGATGAGCCATGCTGAGAACCTTAGCTAGCGGACTGGGGGGCTCGTGCACTGCACAGGTCAGGACCATTTCGCAGTCGGCGGGGCCGGGCACTCGAGTGAGCCCTCGCTGGCCGGCGGATCCCGGCCAGACTGGCTAGATATGCCCCGCTCAGCCCGGTCAAACCAGGCCAATCCCGTTGCGGCCGAATCTGCCGCTCTGTCCGGCGGTTCCGGTGCCGGGTCCGGTGGCGAAGCGCCCGCGGATCCTGGCGCGGCCGGTGGCGAAGCGCCCGCGGATACTGGCGCGGGCGGTGGCGAAGCAACGGACGGCGTCGCCGCAGTTCCCGGTAGCTCCGCAGTGCCCGGCGACCCCCAAACAGGCGAGCCACCCAGACATGAATGTGAATCTGCTGTTCCTATAGCAGCAGTAGATTCACATTCATGCCCGTCGGATAGCGCGCTGGCTCAGGCGAAGGCCTCACTGCGGGCGGAGGTCGTGGCCCGGCGCCGGGCAATGAGCGCCGCTGACCGGGCGGCGGCGGGCCGCCAGCTCAGGGACTCGGTGCTGGAGATGCCTGAGCTGCAGATGGCCGGGACCGTGGCCGCCTACGTATCGGTCGGTACCGAGCCAGATACCCTGGGCCTGATCTTCGCCCTGTGGAAGCGCGGCAGCTATGTCTTGTTGCCGGTTCTCCAGGCCGACCGCGACCTGGACTGGGCGTCGTACGAAGGACCGGATTCGCTGGCCGCCGGGCCGCGCGGGCTGATGGAGCCAACCGAGCCGCGGCGCGGTGTGACCGCAATCACAAGCGCGGACCTGATCATCGTGCCTGCGCTGGCGGTCGACCGGGCCGGGCGCCGGCTGGGCCGTGGCGGCGGTAGCTACGACCGCGCGCTGGCCAGGGTGGGTACCGCGATCCAGACCGTGGCGTTGCTCTACGAGGGCGAACTGCTCAGCGAGGTTCCAGCTGGGCCGCACGACCAGACCGTCCGCACTGCGGTGATCGCGGGCCAAGGAATCAGCAGGCTCCGCTAGCCGTTGCTACCATTTAGCAGTTGACCGCGGCGAGTGCTAACGCCGCAGAGGGAGGAAACGTGCCGACGTACCAGTACGCCTGCACCGAGTGCGGAGACCGGTCCGAGGTCGTGCAGCGGTTTTCCGACGATCCGCTGACCGTGTGCAGTGCCTGTGGTGGCAAGCTCCGCAAGATCTTCTCGCCGGTCGGCATCGTCTTCAAGGGCTCCGGGTTCTACCGCACCGACAGCCGGAACGGCTCGAGCACCGTGCCAGCCGCCAAGGAAAGCTCGGCGAACGGGTCTAACGGGTCCTCGTCCGATAGCTCCCCGGCCGGCTCTGATTCGGCGAAGAGCGAGTCGGCCAGCAGCGACTCGGGAAGCTCTAAGTCGGCGGCTTCGTCGAACGGGGACAAGAAGTCCTCGTCGGTCAGCACTACGACGGCCAGCTAACGCTCACTGCCCGCCATGCGCGAGAGTTGTCTCCCCTCCCGCGGTAACGTGCCGGAACCTGCCGGTACATTGACCGCGTGAGCGACCTGGCTGATATCGGAGTCATTGGCGGCTCTGGCTTCTACGAATTCCTGGATTCCCGCGACGAATACGGTGTTGAGACTCCGTTCGGCCGGCCCAGTGACCCCATAGTCGTCGGGGAGATCGGTGGCAAGCGCGTCGCATTCGTGCCCAGGCATGGCCGCGATCACCGGTTCCCGCCGCACAAGATCCCCTACCGGGCCAACCTGTGGGCTCTGCACGCAGTCGGGGTGCGGCAGGTCCTGGCGCCGAACGCGGTCGGTTCGCTGACCTCCTCCTGCGGGCCTGGCACGCTAGCGGTGCCTGACCAGCTTGTCGACCGGACTACGGGCCGGACGCAGACGTTCTACGGGGCTGGCGGCGCGGTGCACGTGCAGTTCGCCGACCCGTACTGTGCCGTGGGCCGTGCGCACGCGATTGCTGCGGCGCGGGCGACCGGCTGGGAACCAGTCACGTCCGGGACGCTCGTCGTGATCGAGGGACCGCGGTTCTCAACCAGGGCTGAGTCCCGCTGGTATGCGGCCCAGGGCTGGACGCTGATCGGCATGACCGGGCATCCGGAGGCCGTCCTAGCCCGCGAACTGGGGCTCTGCTACACCTCGATCGCGCTGGTCACCGATACCGACGCCGGAGTAGAGGAGGGTGACGGTGTGACGCAGGACGAGGTGTTCCGGGTATTCGCGGCGAACACGGTCCGGCTGCGCGAGCTGATCACCAAGGTCATCGAAGAACTGCCGCTGGAGCGCAATTGCCGCTGTCGGCACTCGCTCGATGGGCTGAAGCTGCCGTTTGAGTTGCCCTGAGCGCTCAAATCAAGATCATTTCTGACTTTTCACCTACTCCGGCGCTCGACAGCAACCTTATTCACCTATATGTCGAAGTCCTAAGTCGCGGAGTGGGTGAAAGGACGGGCTCGCGGGGTTGCGAGCACTGTCATACTGGCACGAATCGGGTATTAGCGTTCCTGTGAGGCAGGCAGGCGATCATGCGGGGCGTGGCGGCTGGCCAGTCCGACCATGTTCCCCTCGCTGTCGCGTACGAAGGCCATCCACTCTTCCCAGCCGGGTTCGCCGAAGATGCCGTCGGCGTCGGCGTGGATCAGGTGCGGTTCGGTCTCGACCGGTACGCCTGCGGCGCGGAGATTCTCGGCAGTTGCCCGAAGATCGTCGACCCGCAGGTAAATCAGTGCGCTAGGCGCGGCGTTGTCGAGCAGCAGGCGGACGCTGCCAAGGCGCAGGAACGCGAGCCCCGGCGGGTCGAACCGGGCTATGAACTCGCAGCCGAGGACGCCTGAGTAGAACGCGACGGCTCTGTCGATGTCGTCAGCGTGCTGCGCTACCTGATGGAGTTCCACGGACTGCCTCGCATCCCTCGCGGTTCGACGGTAACTACATAGCAAGCCTACGGATATTGAGTAGGTATGCTATACATAATGAGTGTCAGTCAGCAACCCTGACCTCGGCCGCGCTGGCGACGCGGCCAGCCTCGAAGCCGTCGCGTCCGCGCTGAATTCCGGGGCCATTCACCTGCTCAGGAGCCTGGCAGCGGTGGACCGGCAGGCTGGCCTGACGCCCGCGCGACTGTCCGCTTTGTCAGTGATCGTGTTTGCCGGGCGGCGGCCGCTTGGCGAACTCGCAGCCGCGGAGGGCGTCGCCGGGCCGACGATGACGCGGATCGTGGACGCGCTCGTTGCCGGCGGGCTGGCTGAGCGGCAGCCGGATCCTCGCGATGGGCGGGTAGTCCTGATCGCCCCAACTCCAGCGGGGCAGAGCCTGATGCGCGCCGCAGCCGGACGCCGGATCTCGGCGATTGCCAGCGCTATCGCGGAGCTGCCGGCGGCGGACCGGCGACGGCTGGCGGCATCCGGAGGCTTGCTGGACCGCCTGGCGAAGACCGTCCGTGACCGCGGTCAGGCAGGTTTTACGAGTGGTTAGAGCTGGGCCGCAGGGCGTGCAGCCATCGCCGGGCGGCGCTGTTGGCGGTGTGGCTGTCGGGATGCGCCGCAGCTAGTCGAGGTCGCCGTGCTCGATCCGGGCGAGCCTGCGCTCGCGGACGAGGTGGTCGAACTCGTGCTCAACCTTGACCGGCCCGGCGGCCATCGCAGCGAAAACCCCGGTCACGTCACGCATGCTGACAACGCCGAGGATCTTGCCGCTGCCGACGACGGGCAAGTGCCGGATCCAGCGGGCGGCCATTTCCCGTGCGGCGTCCTGGAGTTGCATGTCCGGCGGCACGGTGAAGACCTGAGTCGTCATGGCGTCGTCGACAGTCGTCTTGTCGGGATCGGCGCCGAGGGCGACGGCGCGAAGCAGGTCCCGTTCGGTGATGATGCCGATGAGCTCGTCACCCTCGGCGATGATGAGCGAGCCAGTCTGCTGACGCCACATCCGCTCGGCCGCCGACCGGAGACTGTCCTGCGGCGACTCGGTGGCCGTTGCCTGGGTCATGATGTCCCTTACCTGCACGGCGCTGCTCCCGTCCGGCTATCCGAATGGGCTCTACCTTACGATCAGCACTGCGGTCGGCGCCTGGCCGCGTCCGGCCTGCAGCCCCCGGCTGTGGCGTGATCTGGTGGCTGGCCACCGTGGCCTGGCGGCTGTGCCGTGGTCGGGCGATACCGGCTAGGCTTAGTCCGGCTCCCGGCTGTTTCCTGTTCGTGTGATGCGGGACGGCGGGCTGGGTAGCCTCGGCCCCGATAGCTCAGGCGGATAGAGCGACTGCCTCCTAAGCAGTAGGCCGCAGGTTCGAGTCCTGCTCGGGGCGCCACCTGAATTCGCAGCTCAGGCGGGCTGCGCTCGGTTTGCTCGCTGGCATCGGATTGCCCGTCCTGGCCGTCGCGTGCCACAGACGTGCCACAGGCTCTCCCGGCGAGGTCCTGGCGGGTCCGTGCGGCGATCGCCTCGGCGAGAGCTCGCTGGCGGTCGGGAGTCGAGTGCAGATAGATGAGCGCGGCCCGGCTGCTTGAGTGGCCCATGCGCTCCATTAGCTCGCGCAGGTTGGCGCCGGCCTCGGCCACTAGCTGTTTGCCCGCGTGCCGGAGATCGTGAAAGTGCGTTCCCTTCAGCCCGGTCTGCTCGAGCTCCGGGTACCAGGTCGCGCGCCGGAACGTGCTGTGTCTCAGCAGGTTGCCGCTGGCCGCCGTGAAGAGCAGGGCGTCCTCGCCCGCGGCGGTGTGGGCGTCGAGATGGGTCCGGAGCTCGTCGAGGACGGTACTGGGCATGGTGACCTGGCGCCTGCCCGCTGCTGTCTTGGGCGGGCCGAAGAACGGCGGCTGACCGGTCACTTCGGTGAGCTGACGGGTGATGTGCACGGTCGCGGTGCGGAGGTCGACGTCGCGGCGGCGGAGCGCGACGAGTTCGCCCCAGCGCAGCTCGCAGAAGCAGGCGAGCAGGATCATGGCGCGGTACCTGGCGCCGCAGGCGTCGGCGAGGTCGTAGACCTGGGCGATGGTCAGGAGCGGTCGCTCGGGTGAATACTCAGCGCTCGCGCCCTTGGCCCGGCACGGGTTCCGGCGGATCAGCGCATCCTCGATCGCGGGAGCCATGATGGACTTCAGCAGTCGGTAGGCCTTGGCCGTGGTGACGGCGCTGACGCCGTTAGCGAGCAGGTCGGCGCGCCAGCGACGCACGTCCGCCTCGGTGATGTCGGCGAGGGTAGAGCCGCCGAAGGTCGGCTTCAGATGCCGGCGCAGCAGGTAGCGATAGAGCTGGATGGTCTTGGGCCGCAGGCCGGGCCGCTCGGTGATCCAGGCCTCGGCGTACTCGGTGAACGGGACGCGGCCGGCGTCGGGATCGATCCAGTTCCCGGAGAGCAGCTCGGCCTCGGTCAGGGCGAGCCAGCGGGAGGCATCTCCCTTGCGCGGGAAGGTGAAGGGCGCCCCGCGGAGCAGCCCGTTAGCGTCGCGGTAGCGGGCTTGCCAGCGGCCGGACGGGAGTCGTCGGATACTGCCGAAGCTGCGGGTCTTCTGGCCGGGCATGTCAGCTCGCCGCCCGGCGCCGGCGATGCGACCAGGCGGTGACCGGCTGGACTGTCTTGGCAGCGATGTAGTCGGCGATCGCGGACTCGGGAATGCGAACCCGGCTGCCGACACGCACGAACCGGATCTTGCGCTCGGAGACGAGGCGGCGCGGGAAGCTCGGGGAGGTTCCGAGTAACTCGGCGGCCTCATACAGAACGCCGTGCTCGAATCATACAGAACGCCAGACTCTAACCATACGCAACGCCGATTATCGGTCATACAGTTCGCCGCCTGAAGGCGGGATGTTCAGGCGGAGACGGGCGTCAAGATGCTCGTACGGTGGCAAGACATGTGGGGAGCCAAACTGGGAGCCAATGTGAGCAGGGACTGGGCGGCGCCAGGCGATTGTCGCCGCAGGTCAGCCCGGCGTGGGGCGGCGACGGGCGTCGTCTGGCCTGGTTCGGGTTTGCCTCCTAAGCAGTAGGCCGCAGGTTCGAGTCCTGCTCGGGGCGCAACA
>DAHVAR010000067.1 GCA_027314515.1 Actinomycetota bacterium | reverse complement strand
GTATACGTCGCTGCGGTTTACTGAACGGCTCGCCGAGGAAGGCATAACACCGTCGATCGGGATAGTCGGCGACGCTCACGATAATGCGCTCGCCGAATCAATCAATGGCTTGTACAAGACCGAGCTGATCAAGCCTAACCGCAGGGGGTCGGCGTTCTCACGTCGCGAGGTTGAGCAGTGACAGCGCGTTGAGGTAGTCGCGGCCTGCCCAGCGGAGTCCGGAGGCGATGCTTTCCCAGCCGTTTGCGCGCAGGGCGGCGATCGCCAGGTAGGCTGGCCATGTTCTGGGGCGCGTTGCGGGTCCGGACGCGGGATGCGTCTTCGCCGTAGGTGACGTCGCGGACCCAGTGCAGCTTGTTCTCGATTCCCCAGTGGCCGCGGACGCTGGCAGCGATGCGCCCGGGTCCGGCCCGGTCTTCGGTTGCGCTGGTGATGCCCAGCGCGGCGACCGCGGAGCGGGGGCTGCCGTCCAGGTTGCGGACGTGCCGCTCGATCAGGAACGCCTGCGCGGCGTAGGGGAACAGGCCCTCGGGCGCGGGGAGCACCTGGATGGTCCTCAGCTCGTCGCGGCCGTGGTCGCGGTCCTTCCTCACGTGCTGGATTTTCACTTCCGCCCAGGGCATGGCGTCCAGGGCCTCGAACAGCGTGGGCTGATTGTCCTTGACAGCAGTGAAAATGTAGTCCGCTTTCTTGTCTTCCACCAGGTAGCGGGCGGTCTCCCGCTGGGCGTGCAGGGCGTCGAGCGTGACGGTCGCGCCGGCCAGGTCCAGCGGCTCCAGCAGGGGCTTGACCTGGGTGATCTCGTTGGTCTTGTGCCCGACCTCGCGCTGGGCGATCACTGCCCCGCCGCTGGTCATCGCCGCCAGCAGGTGCACCGCCCGGCCGTCAGCCTGGATCGCGCCGCGCACTGTCTTGCCGTCGACCGCGACGGCAAGCGGGCCGCCGGCCCGGCCGGTGGCACGCGAGCCATGTTGTGGTGCCGATGCGAGCATCGCCCGGGAGGCGGACGGCGTTGTTGCTGATTGGCGAGCGGCCGCCTATCTCGAAGGTTAACCAGTCCCCTATGTCCATCGCTGCCGCCAGCCGCAGTTCGTCTTCCGCGGCTTCCCGTCCGGCCTCTCGGTACAGGTCAATGTCCAGGGTGCCCCGTACGCCAATGTCGCGGGCGAGAAGGGCGGTGGCGCCCTTGACGACCCACCCATCGTCGACCAAGTAGAGTCGCTGTATCAGCCGGTCATAGGCGACCTGCCGCTGCAGTTGCTGCGGTGTCCACCGCCCGCCCTTGGCTGCCGCCTTAAGCCGGTCGGTCAGAGCGCGCCGGAAGGCCGCAGGCGTTGAATAACGGCCAGCCGCCGTCACGCCGTGGTCCCTGGGACGCGCTCTGCGTGTGCGTAGGCCTCGGTCATCCACCGTTGTTTGTCCGGATCCCCGGTTAGGTCCAGCAGCCAGCCCAGCAGGGCAACGCCTGCTCCCTTGGCGAGCCCGAACCGCGCTGCTTCAGGGGCGAGGCTGTCGGCGAATGTGCCCGGATACTCGTGGGTCAGGCGGATCGCTTCGGCGACGAGCGGGGCTACTCCCTCAGGGTCCTCGTGTTCACGCAGCAGGTCTGATGCGATACGCGCCGGCCGTGTGACGGGAAGACCGCGAACGCTGATCTGCTCGCGTGGTTGGAGCGGCCGGATGTGGATGCGGACGTCCGGCCGCCGAGTCTGCCTCCGGCTCGGCATTGTGAACTCGTGCACGTCGGCCGGGAAAGCTCCCAGCCCGTACATCGCCGCTGCTGACCTGTGGGACACGACGCCCTGGCTGAGGGTACGTTTCCATGTCGGCACACCGGGCGCGAGCTGAAGCCTCGGCGCGCACCGGAGAGCTCGCTTACCACTACTGCTACGTGCCCGAGGGTCAGCCCGCCGGGATGACCCGGCTGATCCGCGCCGCCGGGCTGCGCTGGCCGGTCGAAGAAGGTTTCCAGTTCGCAGCCCGTCTTCAATGAACGATTGATCACGATTGAGAAAGCGCGCGTAGCGAGTGAAAACCTTCGCGGCCAGAGCATGCACGTCCTGGCCCGCTGGCCGGTGACTCACCAGGTCGGCTATCCGGTATCGGGAGTCGTCGAGGTCTTCCAGGCCGGTGACGGAGTCGGCGAACCGCTGTGCAGATATGGCGCTCCGGCGAGCCGTCGCTTGCGGAGTACCGACACGTCTCGACGCCGAGCGGATGAGGCCTGACATCCGTGAGCGCGAGCCAGAATCTGGCCGACCTGAAAGGCCAGGCGCTTATCGTGTCGGTGCATGTTTGCGTATCACGGGAGGTACATTGCGTGTCATGCAAGCTCTTGCTCCGCCGCTGCTGCCGTTGCTGCGGTCGCGGTTGCAGGCCGAGCTGCTGACGCTGGCGCTGCTGTCGCCGGGCCGGGAGCGGTCGCTGACCGGGCTGGCGGACCGGGCTGGCGGACCGGGCCGGCTGCTCGTTGTCGTCGGCGCAGCGGGAAATGGCCAGAGCGGAGGAGGCCGGGGTGGCGTCGTCGCGCAGGCTTGGCAGCACGCGGCTGGTGAGCGCGGCCGACTCGCCGCTGACAGGCCCGCTGACCGAACTGCTGGTGCGCTCGTTCGGGCCGCGCCAGGTGGTCGCCGAGGAGCTTGCGCCCGTCCAGCGCATCGAAGCGGCGTATCTGTTTGGGTCGTGGGCGGCCCGGTACGAAGGAGAGCCGGGCCGTGCCCCGGCGGACATCGACGTGCTGGTCATCGGTGACCCCGACCGCGACGAGCTTGACGAGGCCGCCCAGCGGGCCGGCGGGCGGCTGGCCAGGGAAGTCAGTGTCACGGTGCGGTCGCCGATCTGGTGACGGGAAGGCGAGGACGGTTTCCACGCCGAAGTGACCAGGCGCCCTCTGGTACCGGTCTTGCCCGATGCGGGCATGCCGTGACCTGGCAGCCGGGGCGGGACAAGATCGCCACGCTACTAGAGGCGGCTGAGCTCCAGCGCGTGACCGCCGACGCGAAGGTCGCCCGGCTGCTCCTCGACGACGCCGGCCGTCACCTGGCCGGCAACTCAGGCGCGTGAGGCAGCCGTGACGATCCTCGAGCAGGACGTGCTCACGCCCTGGCAGCAACCTGCAGGCGAAACTCAGGCCTGAGCCTGGCGCAGTATCAGAGCCTCATGCGGCCAGTCAGCCGAGGCTCGGGCTGCCTCGACCGGCGGCCAGTGCGTAGCTCAGGCTGATCGGCATGAGAGCCAAACTGGGAGCCAACGCCAACCGGACTGGGCTCCCGACTACCCCGAGACCATCTTGTCGTGCCTGCACGTGATCCTCCAGGAGGAATGGGAGCACCACCGCTACGCCGTCCGCGACCTCGACGCGATTAATGCGACCCCCGGCGCATGAGCCAGTAATGCCAGCTGCGCAGGCGAGCGAACCGCGGCTACGAGCGGTAAACCAGCGTCCGCGCACTCGCCCAATCTCGTTACCTCGCTGCCAGGTTCGTGGAGTGCTCGTGCTTTGAGGCCTGCCGGCCAGCACGGTCCGAGTGTGAGTCAGGGTTCCCGCGCTTTCTTCATAGCTCCCACAAGGCGGAGATGGGAGCAGCGAGTAGGCGGTCGCCGAAAGGCAGGACGTCGTTGCCAGCGTAGAGGGCGAGTCCGGCGATGAACTTTTCTCCGAGAGCGTCGCGCATTTGGGCGAGCCAGCGGAACCATTCGGGCTTAGCGGTCTGGTGGCTCTTGACTTCCACGCCTACTACCCGCCCGTCTGCCGATTCCAGGACGATGTCAACCTCTGCACCAGAGCGGTCCTGCCAGTGGAACATAGCGACGTCGGTGGCCGCCCAGGTGAGCTGCCGGCGGAGTTCGGTGAAGACGAAGGTTTCGACAAGCTGACCCGTCGCGGGGTCTTCGGGATCAGCGAGCGCGGCAGGGGTCTTGCCGAGCAGCCAGGCGGCGAGCCCTGGATCGGTCAGGAAGATCTTGGGGCGTCTTTTGACCCGGCGGGTGAGGTTGCGTGACCAGGCTGGCAACGTGGTCAGCAGGTGGATGGTCTCCAGCCAGGCCCGGTGGTCGTAGACAGCCTGCCGCTCAAGCGGGGCGTCGTCGATGATGCTCTGCATGACTAGCTCGCAGCCGGTGCGCGCGGCGAACAGCTGCAGCAGCTGGCCCATCTCGGCGACCTTGCGGATGCCCGACAGCTCGACCACGTCGCGGTCGATCGTGGTCCGGACGTAATCCCGGAACCATCCCGGCCGCTGGCGGCCTGCAAGGCGCTGGACCTCCGGGTAACCGCCCGCGCAGACCCGTTCCAGCAGCTCTTGCCGGCCGAGGGATCCGGGCCGGTAGGCGCTGAACGCGCCGGGCCCCTGGAACGCGCCGTCGATGAACCGGTCGTACTTGCGCCTGATCTCGCCCTGGGTGAAGGGCCACACCTCGACAAACCCAGCCCGGCCCGCGAGCGACTCGGAGATGGTGGGGACGGTCAGGAAGTTCGACGAGCCGGTTAGCACGAACTGGCCAGGGGTGGGGTCGTGGTCGACAGCGAGCTTGATGGCGCGGACCAGCGGCTCGCCCGCTCGCTGGACCTCATCAATGACGAGCGGCCGCGGGCCCAATGCCAGGAAGCCGACGGGATCGGTGAGCGCGGAGTCCAGGGTGCCCTGGTCATCCAGGCTCCGCAGCGTTCCACCGCCGAGACGGCTCTGGACCAGCGTGGTCTTGCCTGCCTGGCGCGGGCCGGTTACCACCGTTACCCGTCGGGCGGCGACCATGTCCTGGTAGCGACCCGCGACAGCCCGCTCCAACATCGGTGACATGTCGCTATCATACAGAACGCCGCGCTCGAATCATACAGAACGCCAGACTCTAACCATACGCAACGCCGATTATCGGTCATACAGTTCGCCGCCTGAAGGCGGGATGTTCAGGCGGAGACGGGCGTCAAGATGCTCGTACGGTGACAAGACATGTGGGGAGCCAACGTGAGCAGGGACTGGGCGGCGCCAGGCGATTGTCGCCGCAGGTCAGCCCGGCGTGGGGCGGCGACGGGCGTCGTCTGGCCTGGTTCGGGTTTGCCTCCTAAGCAGTAGGCCGCAGGTTCGAGTCCTGCTCGGGGCGCAACA
>DAHVAR010000066.1 GCA_027314515.1 Actinomycetota bacterium | reverse complement strand
GCTGGCCAGCAGATCCGCCCACGCCGACGCGCGGGCCGGCCGGTCCAGGAGATCGGCGGCCTCAGCGGCTGCGCTGGCGCAGGTGGCCGGGTCCAGCGCCCGCCGCAGCCAGCGATGATACGAGGCGTCATGGTGCCGCGGCGGCCGCGCCCCGGCCAGCAGCGGCGGCTGGAGTTCATGCCAGCCGGCGATGGCCCGGCCGAGCTGCTCGATGAAAGCCTCCGGTTCAGCCGGCGCCGCACCCCGCAGGCGAGTGACAGCCGCGAACGGAAACGGGTAGATCTCCGGGTCCTCCCACCGGCCCAGCAGCCGCGGTACCACGCTCAACTGGGTCCTCGCCAGCGCCTGGTATGCGGCCAGCTCCCGTTCGAACCACTCCACGCCGCTCGCCGCACGCGGGAACAGGAACACCCGGTCGGAGTCGAGTAGGACCAGCTTGTTCCAGCCGGCCACGTTCAGCACCAGCCGGCCGGTGTCCGCTCCGGTGAGCGAGGCGAACCGCTCCGCCTGCGGAGGTACCAGCACGGCATTGACCGCTCGTCCTACGAGATCGCCGCTCACGCCCAAGAGTATGGCAGCCGCTGCGGCCAGCTGCTAAAGGCGGCAGTCCGATGGCAGCGGGCCTTTGGCATCCCGGCCGCCGCGCCGGCGGACCGCCGCCAAGCTCAGCCGCCCGGTCCTATGCGGCCCAGTCCAGTTCTTGCGGCCTGACTGTGAAGGTTTTGTCACATGCTTCAGTGTGCGGATATTCTAACGTCGATTGATGTGTTGATATCCTCACGCAGAGTCCCGGGTGGTGGTCGTGGCCAGCAGGACAGTCGAGGTGCGCAAGCCGCGCGATATCGGTGACGCGATCCGCGCCGTGCGCGAGGCGCGGGGCATCTCGCAGGACGAGCTCGCAAAGGCGAATGCCTATGACCGGTTCTATCTCAACGGCCTGGAGTCCGGCCGCAGCACTCTCTACATCACCCGGCTGCTGCGCACGCTTAAGTCGCTCGGCATCACGCTCAGCGTCACATTCGATCCTGGCCAGCCTGCTGACGGTAAGGGCCGAGCTGATGGCTGATCTGCTCGAGGTGCGCCTGCACGGCGAGCCGGTCGGCTGGATCTCCCGCGGTTCCCGGCGCGAGCGCATCGAGTTCGAGTGGATCGACGGCTATGCGCCCGGCCTGGTGACGCTGACCGAGGCGTTCGGGTCGGTCCGGCCGAGAGCGGCGGTGCCTGCGGCGAGCAACTTCTTCGGGGGATACGCGCTGGAGGGCCGGCAGCGTGAGCAGCTCACGCGGCGCCGTGGCATCAGCGACCCCGCAGACCTGTACGCGATGCTCCGTGAGTTCGGCAGCTCGATCGCCGGCGCCGTGACGATCGTGGACCCGGATGCGACGCGGCGGACGGAGCCGCGCTACGAGCCGGTCAGCGACGGGGAGATCTTCCAGCGCCTGCGCCGCGCCGCCGCTGACGGCGACCTCGGCTCGGACGATCAGAGCCGCTCGATGCTGGCTGGCCTCCAGCCCAAGCTGCTGCTGGCCCGGTTCGGCGGCCAGTGGTATCTGCCGCGCGGCCGCGCGCATTCGACGCACATCCTCAAGCCGCGGCTGCCCGGCCGCCCCGACGGGCTCGCCCGCGAGCATTACGGGCATGCGCTGGCCGTCGAGCTCGGGCTCGCGCACTACCGCACCGAGCTCGTCGGCAACGGCGCGCGCCAGTATCTGGTCATCGAGCGCTACGACCGGATTGTCCAGGCTGAGACGGTGACGCTCATCCATCAGGAGGATGCTGCCCAGGCGCTCGGCCTCGATTGGGTCGATGACCACGGCAAGTTTCAGGACGCTGACGGGCCGCGCGACTCCCGTCGCCCCAGCGCGTACCGGATAGCCGAGCTTCTCGGCTCGCTGCGGGGCCAGGACAGGCCGGTCGCCGACTTCCTGCGCAGGCTCACGTTCACTGTGCTACTCGGCGACAACGACGCCCACGCGAAGAACCTGGCCATCGTGCACCTTCCCGGACGCAGCGTGCTCGCCGACGTCTACGACGCAGTCCCGAACCTCTTCCATGACGGCCGGATCGGCTACGACCTCGCACTCGCCGTCGACGGCAGCTTCGACCACCGGCGCATCAGCGCCACGCATCTGATCCGCGAAGCGGAACGGTGGAATGCACTCGGCGCTGGCGAGGCAGAGCGGATCGTCACCGCTACCCTGGCCGACTTCGCGGCGGCACTCGATCACGTGGCGGTGCCGCACGGCGTCCCCGCGGCGGCGGCGGGCCAGCTCGCCTGGAACGTCGAGCGTCTGCAAGCGGGCGGCGAGATCGGCGAGCGGCCGGCCGGGCACCGGCGGCGCAACCGTCTCTGACCACTGGGCGGTGCGACGTCGACCAGCTTCGCAGCGCGGCCATCTTGACCGCGGGTTCGGCTTCGGGTGAAATCACAGCCAAGACTGCTGCATCGGCACCAGTCGCTCTATCCTCGGGCCAATGGAGGCAGGAGGCAACGCCGATGATTTACCTGATCGTGAAGCTCGTCCGGAAACTGGCGCGTCGCAGGGCACACTGACGTCACACGACCGTGCCCGGATGCACTGAGCGGAGCACCATGGCCTCGTCAGCGTGGGCCCTACAGGCCGATGCGGGCGGCCAGGTGCTCGCGGTGGTAGCTGGCGTCGCCGAGGAACAACTCGCTCGCCTTGGCCCGCTTGAAGTACAGGTGCGCGTCGTGCTCCCAGGTGAAGCCGATCCCGCCGTGGATCTGGATATTCTCCGCGGCGACGTGGAAGTAGACGTCTGACGCGTATGCCTTGACCAGCGCGGCCACTACCGGCACCTCGGCCGAGTCGGCGGCGACCGCGGCCGCGGCGTACTGCACCGCCGAGCGCAGTGACTCGACCTCGACGAGCAAGTCCGCGCAGCGGTGCTTGATCGCCTGGAAGCTGCCGATCGGCCTGCCGAACTGGTGCCGCACCTTCGCGTACCCGACCGCCATGTCCAGCGCGCGCTGCGCCCCGCCGAGTTGCTCGGCAGCCTGGGCGATCGCCGCGACGTCGAGGGTGCGGCTCAGCACCGCCGCACCGTCGCCGGCCGAGCCGATCAGCGTGGCGGGGACGGCGGCGAAGTCGAGCCGGGCCAGCTTCCTGGTCTGGTCCAGCGTCGGCAGCGCCGTCCTGGTCAGCCCGCTCGCCCCGGCCGGCACCGCGAACAGGCTGAGCTCGCCGTCGCCGGTGCGCGCGACCACCAGGATGAGGTGGGCGGTGTGGCCGTCGAGTACGAAGCTCTTCCGCCCGTCCAGCCGCCAGCCATCGCCATCGCTGGTGCCCGCCAGCCTGACTGCGTCCGGTTCCCAGGAGCCGTCCTCCTCGGTGAACGCGAGCGTCGCGATGGTCTCGCCGGTCGCGATGCCGGGCAGGTACTTCTTCCTGGCGCCGGAGTCGGGGCTAGCCAGCAGCGCCGTCGCGGCGAGCACCGCACTGGCCAGGTACGGTCCGCCGTACAGGGCGGCGCCGAGTTCCTCCAGCACGATCGCCTGCTCGGCGAAGCTGAAGCCAGCGCCGCCGTACTCCTCCGGGATTGCGATGCCCTGCAGGCCGAGCTGTTCGCCGGCCTGGCGCCAGACGTCGGCGTCCAGGCCGTCGGTGGTCTCCATCAGCTCGCGCACGGCCGCGATCGGCATCCTGTCGGCCAGGAACCGGCGGACCGAGGCACGCAGTTCTTCCTGCTCCGCAGTGACTCCGAGAATCATCTATCCGGCTCCGTTCACTCATCCTGACAATGCTGGCTCACCGGGCCCTGCGGCCCGCGTATCTGACCTGGGCTCGGCGACGACAAGCACGTCCAGCGCCGCTACCTGATCACCGGACACCCACAGCGGGTTCACTTCCACTGCCTGCATGCCGTGCAGCGACCCGGCCAGCTCGCCGATGGCCGCAATTACCCTGGCCAGGGTGTCGAGGTCGGCGGCCGGTGCGCCGCGGGCGCCCTGCAGGACCGGTAGCGCGCGCAGCTCGGCCAGCATGCCCGCAACATCTGCCGGGCCGGCCGGGAGAACCCGCACGCAGGTGTCGCCGAGCAACTCGACCCAGATGCCGCCGAGCCCGACCGCAAGCACCGGCCCGAATCCGGCATCCATGGTCACGCCGGCCAGGACCTCGATGCCTCCGGTTCGCATCGACGTGACAAGTACCTCGTTCCCGCCCCGATGGCCGGCCGCGGCGGCGACCACCCGCTGGTAACCGGCCCGGACAGCCGCATCCCCGGACAGGTTCAGGGCCACGCCGCCGATGTCGGACTTGTGGGTGATGTGCGCCGAATTGATCTTGAGGGCAACCGCGGTGCCGAGCTCGCGCGCGATCTGCGCTGCCTCGTCCGCAGACCTGGCAACGCGGCCAGGGACCACCGGGATGCCAGCCGCAGTCAGCAAGTCGCGGGCCGCTGCCTCGCTCCACGCGGCGGCGGCGCCGGGCGGCGCCGGCGGGCGAGGGGGCAGCGGCCGGACCTGGCCGCGGCCGTCCCGCCAGCGCAGCGCATTGTGGATGGCCCGGACGCCAAGCTCGATCCCGCCGAGCAGCTGGATGTCATGCTTGCCGAGCAACTGCCTGGCGTATCCGGTGACATCCACGCAGGTTGGAGCGAGCGGGATGACAGGGATCGGCGCGGAGGCCATCCGCTGCGCGATCCAGTCGACGCGCGCCTCCAGCAGGCCAGCCGCCGCCTCGTCGGGCGGCCGGGCGTCCGGAATGGTGATGCCGGTGAACAGCACGAAGTCCAGGCCGGGCTCCTCGACCGCCACGTCGAGCGCATGGTCGATCGCGGTCAGCGTCGTGGTGCGGGCGTTCGCCAGCACGTAGCCGGTCACGTCCAGCGGATTCCTCGCGGTCGCGAACGACGGCAACTCGGCGGCGATCGCGCTGGTCGTCTCGGCCGAGAACGGCGGGATCTCGATGCCGAGCGCGCTGGCCCGGTCGGCGATGATGTCGCAAGCCCCGCCGGACGCCGTCAGGACGCCCATCCGGCGGCCGGCCGGCAGCCGGTCATAGCCGAGCAGCGCCGCGGTGGTGAGTAGTTCCTCGACGCCGTCCACCCGGATGATGTTGAGCTGCCGCAGCGCGGCGTCGACGACGGCGTCGTCGCCCGCCACCGCACCGGTGTGGGCCAGCGCGGCCTGCTGACCGGCCTGGCTCGACCCGGCCTTCAGCGCGATGATCGGCTTGCCGGCCTGGTCGGCGCGCAGCGCGGCCGCGCTGAACGCGGCCGGGTCGCCGATCTCCTCCAGGAACATGCAGATGACCTTGGTCTGCTCGTCAGCGACCAGGTAGTCGAGCATGTCAGCCGTCGTGATCATGGCCTCGTTGCCAAGGCTCGCTACCGTGCTCACGCCGATCGCGTGCGCCCTGGCGAACGCCAGCAGGACGCTAGCGAGCGCCCCGCTCTGCAGCGCGATCCCTACCGGCCCCGCGGTCAGCGGCAGCGGCACGGTCAGCGCGTACGGGGCTGCCTTGGCCGCGGTGTTGAGGAAGCCGAGGCAGTTGGGGCCGAGCAGGACGATGCCGTGTCGTGCGGCAGCGGCGACGAGGCTCTCCTCGAGCGCGACGCCGCCAGCGCCAGCCTCGCGGAAGCCAGAGGCGAGGACGACCACGTTCCGCACGCCCGCGGCCGCCGCGTCGTCGATCACCGTGGCGACTGCCTGCGTCGGCGCCAGGATGAAGGCCAGGTCGGCGGGTTCTGCCAGGTCGCGCAGGGTGGGCACGGCCGGCCGGCCGAAGACCCTGGCGTGCTTCGGGTGGACCGGCAGCAACGGGCCGGTGAAGCCGACCGCGCTGCTGGCTGCCACGATGAACCGGGCCCAGCCGGATGTCTCGGAGGCGCCGACCAGCGCGACGCTGCGCGGCGCGAAGAAGCCGGCCAGGCGCTCCGGCGTGATCAGCTGCCGGGCCGCGACCCTGACGTCGGCGCTGGCCGCCGTCATCGCTGTGCTCGCCGTCACCGCTGTGCTCGCCGTCGTAGCTTGGCCGGCCGTGGTAGCTGGGCCGGCCGTCACGCCTGCACCCGCGGCTCCTTGGGCAGGCCCAGCGCTCGTTCTGCGACGATGTTGCGCTGGATCTCGTTGGTGCCGGAGTAGATCGAGCCGGCCCGGCTGGCCAGGAAGACGTTCTGCCAGTGCGTCGTCGGGTAACCGTGGTTGCCGTCGCCATCCGGGCGGATCAGCCCGTCGGTGCCCTCGATGTCCATCGCGATCTCGCCGAGTTTCTTGTGGTACTCGCTCCAGAACAGCTTGTTGATGGACGCTTCCGGCCCCGGCCGGCGACCCTGGGCGAGACTGGCCAGGGCCCGCAGGCCGGCGAAGCGCATGATCTCAACCTGGCTGTAGGCCCAGGCCAGCTGC
The DNA here is from genome assembly GCA_027314515.1 of Actinomycetota bacterium. Taxonomy (GTDB): domain Bacteria; phylum Actinomycetota; class Actinomycetes; order Streptosporangiales; family Streptosporangiaceae; genus JAJYUU01. The sequence goes on along the minus strand of DAHVAR010000066.1, from coordinate 13,234 downwards.
TGCCGGATGAGCGGATCCGCGTTGCTGCCGCGCTTGCGCGCTGTCCCGGCCAGTTCCCAGAACTCCCGCTGGTAGGCCAGGTGCATGATCGACGCGCTGCCGCCGCGCTCGTAGCCGAGCGTGGTCATCGCGACCCGCCACCCGTTGTTGAGCCCGCCGATCACGTTGAACATCGGCGCCCTGACGCCGTCGAGGAAGTCCTCGCAGAACTCGGCGGCGCCGGACATCTGCCGGACCGGCCGGTAGCTGACCTTCGGGTCGGTGAAGTCGATGAGGACGAACGAGATGCCCGCATGTTTCTCGGCCGTCGGGTCGGTGCGGCACAGGACGAACATCTTGTTGGCCCGCGCGGCGCCCGACGTCCACAGTTTCTGCCCGGTGATGACGATCTCGTCACCGTCGACCTCGCCCTTGGTCTGCAGGCCGGCCAGGTCCGACCCGGTGCCCGGCTCGGAGAAGCCCTGGCAGTAGACGTCCTCGCCGGTAATGATCCGGGGCAGGAAGTGAGCCTGCTGCTCCGGGGTGCCGTGCACGATGACCGACGGGCCGACCAGGCTCTCGCCCATGCCGCGGACGACGCGCGGCACCCGGGCCCGGTACAGCTCCTCGTTGAAGACCGCGACCCGGACCGCGTCCAGGCCCTTGCCGCCGAATTCCTCCGGCCACTGCGGGCAGATGAGCCGAGCCTGCTGCAACTCCGCTTCCCACTTCGCATAGGCAGGATGCCGGGTCGCCTCGGCGCGGCGGTCGCTGCCGTAGCCTCCGGTGGTAACGACGTTGTTCCAGTCGGTCAGCTCCGCCAGGCCAGCCGGAGCGTGGCCGGAGATCCACTCCCGCGTCTGCGCACGAAACTCGGCAATGTCCGGGCCAAGGTCAAGTTCCACTGCGGCCTCCGGGCTGAGACCGCGCCGGCCAGGCTGGCGCGGATGACAATGCGGGCGGATGACAATACGGGCGGACAGGCAAATCTTAGAATCACGTTCTAAGCGATGCAATCCTCACGGCTGGCGTGGTTAGCTGGCTGATGTGTCCGACGACGACCCTGTGACCGGACGGCGGATGCTGACCGGTTCCGCCTACGCTGACGACAGGCACATCCGTTCCCGCGGTGCGATCTATGCGTATGCCGAGACACCGGCAGGCCCGCGGTGGCGTACCTCGATGATCCCGTGGGACGGAACCCAGGTCGTGGCCGACGTAGGCTGCGGCAACGGGTTCGATCTCCGTCAACTCGTGCCGCAAGGCCGCTGCCGCCACGCCATCGGCCTTGACCTGTCCGCCGGGATGCTGAGTTCGCTACGGGACCTGCGCCAGACCGGCCGCCTCTCGCTGGTCCAGGCCGACGCACAGCATCTCCCGCTGCCCGACGCGAGCGTCGATGTGGCCATGGCCATGCACATGCTTTATCACGTGCCCGACGTCGGGGCCGCGATCCGTGAGCTACGCCGCATCACCAGACCGGACGGAACGGTCCTGGCGTCCACCAACAGCCCTGCCCACCTGGCCGAGATTGCCGCCCTGATGAACACGGCGATCTCCAGCCAACTCGGCGGTTCGGTCCAGGCGGTGCCTGCCGACAGCTTCACCACGCAGACCGGGACGGCACTGCTGAGCCGGGAATTCTCCAGTGTCACCCTGCACTCCCTTGACGTGCCGCTGTCGATCCCCAGCGCGCAGCCGGTCATCAGGTACGTCGCCAGCCTCCGGGAACCAACCCTCGCCATGGTCGGCGAGTCGCTCGACTTCGACGCGGTGCTCGACGACATCGCCATGAAGGTCGAGCAAGACATCCGGACCCAGGGCAGTTTCCGGGCTACCACCCACATGGGCGTATTCGTCTGCCGCTAAGCCAAGGCCCGGCGGCCGCGTCAACTCGGCTAGGGCCGCGCCGGGCCGCCGGCCATGAGGCGGCGCACGTACTCGATCACCGCGTCGATGATCTGGCCGGCCTGTGCCCTGGACCGCGCCGCCGCCACCTCGCGGGCGCCCTCCCCGATCACCGAGGTCAGCACGGCCGCGTAGAGCCGGTCTAGCGAGGTATCCGGCAGCCGCAGCAGCGCGTCGTTCTGCCGGATCCACTCATGGCCGCGATGCCGCCGCATCACCTCGAACCCCGGCGGGCCGTCCCCGGCGGAGAACAGCATCGCCAGGTCCCGGCGCTGCCAGCTGCCTTCCAGGTAGGCTCGCGCGCCCGCGGCAAAGAGTGCAGCCGGATCACTGACACCGGACTGCCTGGCGGCGGCGACCGCAGTACTCGCGGCCTCTTCGTACGCCTGCTGATGCTCCTGCCAGAGCGCGAGGAACAGTTCGCTCTTCCCGCCGAAGTGGTGATACAAGCTGCCGACGCTGGACCCAGCCCGTTCCACCACGTCGGCAATGCTCGCCTCGGCGAATCCCTGCCTGGTGAACACGTCACGCGCCGCGTCCAGCAGAGCGCGCTGGGTCTGCGCGGTGCGCCCCCACTGCCAGGAACTGGTGCCCGGTCTACGCCCCTGCGGTTCGCTCCGGTGCTGTGGCTCAGCCATCGGGCGCTCCCCTCGCTGGAACAGGCCGACTATCTCCAGCATCGTGCCATGACTGAGGTTCCGGCTAAGCCGGGAACGAGCAGGCGCCCACCCGTCAGCGGTCGACGGGCTGAGCGCCTGCTGCGAGAATGCGCCTCCTACCGGTGTGACCGGTGCAGGCAGGTGTTCTGGTGTGCCAAGCTCTCGAACTCGGGATAGCCGAGCGTGCTCAGCAGGTTCTGTCCGTACTGCGCGTCCTTACCGAAGTCAGTAAGGAACGGCCGGCTGCCGCTGACGTTGCCAAACTCCAGCGCGCAAGCGCCGAACGAGTGGACCTCCGTCCAGTAGGGGTAGAAGTTGCCCGGACCCTGCGGCGGTACTGTGCAACCGCTCGTACTGCCTGTAGTGCAGGTCGACTCGCTCAGCGCGATGTCGGTCTGGAAGAAGAACTGCGAGTACTGCCGATGGCCGTTCGTGGTCGGGAACCGTTCCACGAACGTCGACGGGTAGGTGTTCGGTCTGTTGCTGGTCGGCCACTCCGGGTAGTACGGGGTGCCATCGAAGTCCAGGTCACCGTTCTGGAACAAGTTGTCCTGGCAGCCAGTAACCTCATTCGGCGGCGTGGATGTGCCCGGGCCGTTGTAGCCCGGGTGCGTATCGCCCGCGTAGTAGCAGATCGCATCCCCGGTCTCCGGCGTCGTGCTATCGGCTGAGGTCGCGTTCTCATACGGGCCAGAGCACTTATTGTAAGAGCCGCCCGTGTCCGCTGGGTCGAACGGGTTGCTGGCGAATTCCTGGCTCAGCGAGGTGCACGGCTCGAAATGCCCGGTCTCGAACTCCGCGCTGATATCGGTCTGCAGCGCGGCCCACGGGACGATGTTGCCCTGCGCAGCGGTCGAGTACTCAGGCTGGAAGTTGAACGGCGCGCCAGCGCAGTTGGTGATCGAGGTGTTCTGGAAGCCGTTCGCGGCCGACGCCTGCATGAAGCCAGTGGTGTGCTGCGTGTAGTCGTGCACCACGACTTCGAAGGCATCACCACCTCCCGGCGCTGGGGCATCGAACATGTGAATGCCGATCCTGTCACCAGGGTTCATCAGCAGCGTCGAGTTATTCGGCGTAAACGTGCTGACTTCGGCCGTCTGCGGCGCAGGCGGCCCGGTCGGAACTCCGTCCTTCTGGATGAAGGCAAAGTTGACAGGTTCTACGCAGCCGGGGTTGCACGTCACGAAGCCAGTGGTGCACTCCAGGCTGTCGATGGTAAGGGCGGCACACCAGTGCGTGTTGTCGCAACTCTCGTTGTCCACGAACGGCGCGTTACCCGGCGGGTAAAGTTGCATCTCCATGAACGCCGAGCCGCCCCCCTGCCCGCCGGTGCAGTTCGGGCCGAAGCAGGTTGGTGCGTTGGAGTCTGAGTTAGGCGTACAGGGCGCCTGCGGGTAGGAGCCAGGGTCGCACATGGCCATCGAGAACCACGGCGCGGGCGATAGCTCGAACCAGTGCGATACGTCATGTCCGGGCTTGGTGGTTGTCGGCGCGGCGGTCGGATCGCGGCCGAGGGTCACGTTCCAGTTCACGTTGCCGCCAGATCCCGGCGCGTGGGACAAAAAGGTGGCGTCCGGTTCGTCATGGCCGATGTAGTGGCCGTTGTCGTAGAACCTGCCACCCCAGGTGTTGGAGCTGGTGACACCCAGGTCGCCGCGAATGTCAGTGCACTCACCCGCGTGCAGGGGCTTCTGGATAGTGCTGTAGCCGTTACAGTCCAGCTCACCCCGCGCCGCCAAGGTAAGAGTGGCGGATGTTGCCGCGCCGGCCGCCGCAGCTGTGCTCCCGGTCAGCATTGCCATCCCGAAGGCGCATACGATGCTTAAGGTAAAGATGCCCGCACCTAGCTTTCGTGCGGATTTGGTCGCCTGTGACCGTTTCTTCATTACGCCTCCCTTCCGGATAATTCATATTCCGAGTGATGAGGCGCCGCAAGGGCATCTGCCATCGCACGTCCTGCTTCTTGCGTCAGCCGCCGTTGGCGCGTTATTGCGCCCGGAACCCGCGGTCGCTGGACGGAGGCACGATTGACAACGTGATCGCAGCCGAGTTCGTCCGTGCGGCTACCCGGCTCGCGCCGGTACCGTTCCTGCCCGAGCTGAGCATGTACCAGGCCGGCGACATCTACGCGCTGTGGGAGCAGACCGAGCGTGAAACCGGCGAGACCGGTCTGCCGCCGCCGTTCTGGAGTGTTGCCTGGCCCGGCGGCCAGGCGCTGGCCCGCTACCTGCTTGATCACCCGGCCGCAGTGGCTGGCCGCAGTGTTCTTGACTACGGCTCTGGCTCGGGACTGGTCGCGATCGCGGCGCGGCGCGCGGGTGCCGCCGCGACCATCGCCGCTGAGCCCGACCCGCTGGCCAGCGCAGCGATCGAGCTGAATGCCGCAGCCAACGGCGTGGCCGCGCCGGTGTGCACCGACGATGCGGCCGGCCTCAGCCCGGTGCCGGAGGTGGTCCTTGCTGGTGACGTCTGGTACGAAAAGGAGCTCGCCGAGCACGTCAGCGCGTACCTCGACCTGGCGGCGAGCCGCGGTGCCCGCGTCCTGACCGGAGATATCGGCCGTACCTACTTTCCGCGCCACCGTTACCAATGCGTCGCTACCTACGAGCTGCCAGCCAGCATTGACTTGGAGGGCCGACCGGTACTGCACGCATCGGTCTGGCAGGCCAGCCCGCCCTGAGGACTCACCCGGCCAGCCGGCCGCGCCCGGGCGTGCGCAGCCAGCCTCAGCTCTGGCGGGACGTCGAGGCGGTTCGCAGTATCTCGCTGGCATCCAGGATGGCGACTGTCACCGGATCCGCAGCGAGCACCGCGACGCAGGCCCGGTAGCCGTCTGCGACCGGTATGTCGGTGAGCTGGCAGTGCGGCGGCGCGCCGCTGCCCAGCCCGAGCAGGACCGGAGCGGCTGACGGCGCAGAGACGTGCAGGTCCGTCATGGGCCTGGCGAGGCCCTCGCCGGTCGCCTTCAGCACTGCCTCCTTCCTGGTCCAGACGGTGTAGAAGTCGGTCAGCCCGCGCACCTCAGCCCGCTCGGGGGGCGTGCAGACGCGGTCAGCTACCGCGGCGAAGTCGATCGGTCGGACAGCCTCGACGTCGACACCGACGGGTCCGGCAGCGGTGAGCGCGACCGCTACCACGTCGCCAGAATGGGACACCGAGGCGTGCAGGCCGCTGCCCGGCAGCCGCGGGCGCCCGTGCTGAGCGCCGCACCGGTCACAGGTCCGGTCGACGGTGACCTCGCCCGGCTCGACGCCGAGGGTCCGGGCGGCGGCAAGGCGCAGCAAGACCGCGCCGAGCATCGCGCGGTCCCGATCGGTAGCCAGCTGGTACCGCTGGGCCCGCTCCAGTTCAGCCTCGTGCAACAACCCCAGGTGGTGCTGGCGGAGGTGCTGAATGCGCCCGACATGCACCGTGCACTGCGCCCCGGCGGTCGCGGCGGACGGCGGCTGGCTCACCGCAGCCGGCGGTTCGCTCGCCGGAGCCGGCGGTTCGCTCGCCCGAGACTGGTCCATGACGGCCGTGCCGATCCCTTTCAGCTCGCGGGAGACATATGACGTGGTTCTCAGTGATAATTCCAGAAAGGAGTTCTAATATCGGGCCATCTGCGTGTCACGAAGGATCGGGTGAGCTGTATGGGCAGCCTGGACGGGCGGGTCGCGATCGTCACCGGGGCAGGACGGGGCATCGGCAGGTCCACTGCCGTGCTGCTCGCCCGCGAGGGCGCGAGCGTCGTGGTCAACGACCTGGGCGCGGCGGTAGACGGCTCCGGTAACGATACCGGGCCGGCGCATGACGTGGTCAGCGAGATCACTGCGGCCGGCGGCAAGGCGATCGCCAGCGGGGCTGACGTCTCCGATCATGGTGCCGCCGAGGAACTGATCAAGACCGCTATCGCCGAGTTCGGCAGGCTCGACGTGCTGGTGAACGTGGCGGGCATTCTCCGCGACCGGATGATCTTCAACATGTCCGAGCAGGAATGGGACGACGTCATCCGGGTGCACCTGAAGGGCACGTTCAATACCTCCAAGTTCGCTGCCGCGCACTGGCGCTCGCTGCGCGAGGAAACGGCACAGAACCGCATCATCAACTTCACCTCGGTCTCCGGCCTGCACGGCGCGCCGGGCCAGCCGAACTATGCCGCCGCGAAAATGGGCATCGTCGGCCTGACCTGGTCCTGCGCTAACTCGCTGGGCAAGTACGGTGTCACCTGCAACGCGGTCTCCCCGGCGGCCGCGACCCGGATGACCGACTCGATTCCCACCGAGCGGCGGCGCGGCGACCGGCCGTCCGACGAAGACCAGCGGCGGTCGCCCGACAACGTCGCCACCGTGGTCGCCTACCTGGCCAGCGAGCGCTCCGGCTGGCTCACCGGCCGTATCGTGCACTCCTCCGGCTACGAGGTCTCGCTCTACAACAACATGGCGCCGGTTGTGCGCCTGATCGGCCAGGAGCCCTGGCAGATCGACGAACTGGCCGATCAGGTCGAGCGGTCGTTCCGGCCAGCCGCGGGCAGGCCGGCTTGAGCGCGCCCGGTAAGCCAGCACCACCAGCACCACCAGCACCACCAGCACCACCAGCACCAGCCAAGCCGGTCCCCGAGCCGACCCCGGACACGCAGCCGTTCTGGGACGGCTGCGCCCGCGGCGAGCTCCGGCTGCAGCGCTGCCGGGATTGCGGCAAGCCGTACTTCTACCCGCGGCCGGTGTGCCCGGAGTGCGGCTCCGCCGACGTCGAGTGGTTCACCGCAAGCGGGCGGGCCACGCTCTATTCCTACGTGATCAACCACCGGCCCGCGCGCGGCTTCGAGGGCGACGGGCCGTACGCGATCGCGGTCGTGCAGCTAGCCGAGGGACCGCGGATGATGACCAACATCGTCGGTATCCCCAATACGCCCGAGGACCTGATTCTCGACATGGAACTGCAGGTGACGTTCGAGCAGCGCGGCGATGTCAGCGTTCCGCTCTTCGGCCCGGCGGGAGCTGCCCGGTGAGCCGCGCAGCGCTGCCGAGCACCAGCACCGACCGGGGCGTGATCATCGCCGGAGCCGCCGAGACGAATGCGCTCGGCAAGCTGCCCGGTTACTCGACGCTGCAACTGCACGTCGAAGCCGCGGTTAACGCGGTCGCCGACGCCGGGCTGAGGATGCGCGATATCGACGGCGTCGCCACCGTCAACGCGCCCGGTCCGGTGCAGGTTGCCCACGCGCTCGGCATCACGCCGCGTTACATGGACGGCACCGGGGTGGGCGGCACCTCGTTCCTGCTGCATGTTCGTCACGCGGCGGCAGCGATCAGGGCAGGCTACGCCAGTACGGTTCTCATCACGCACGGCGAATCGGGCCGATCCCGAGTTGGAGCTACCCCGTTCCCGCGCGGGGCGTCGTCCATCCCCGGTCAGTTCGAGGCACCCTACGGGACGGCGGGACCCACCTCGTCGTTCACGATCCCGGTGCTGCGCTATATGAAGGAGTACGGGCTGACCCACGAGCAGCTGGCCTACGTGGCGGTGGCGCAGCGGAAGTGGGCCGCGCGCAACCCGCGGGCGATGTTCCGCGACCCGATCACCGTCGACGACGTGCTCGCCTCCAGGCTGGTTGCCTGGCCGTTCCACTTGCTGGAGTGCTGCCTGGTCACCGACGGCGGCGGCGCGCTGGTCGTCACCTCGGCCGACCGCGCGGCTGACTTCCGGAAGCCCGCCGTTCACATCCTCGGCACCGGCGAGTCGATGGACGCGCCGATGATCTCGCAGATGGCGGACTTCACCGAGTCGAAGGCCTTCAGGCTGGCCGGCCAGGCGGCGTTCACCGAAGCGGGTATCACCACCGCAGATGTCAACCACCTGATGATCTACGACGCGTTCGCGCACGTGCCGATTTACGGGCTGGAGGCGCTGGGCTTCACCGCGAAGGGCGAGGCCGGGGCGTTCATCGCCGACGGCAATACCGAGCCGGGCGGCGTGCTGCCGCTGAACACCAACGGCGGCGGTTTGTCCTACACCCATACCGGCATGTACGGCATGTTCGCCATCCAGGAAGGCGTCCGGCAGGTGCGGGGCGAGGCTGCCGCCCAGGTGCCCGACGTGAATATCAGCGTCGTCGTCGGGAACGGGGGTATGTTCGCAACCTCAGGCGTGCTGGTACTCGGTCGTCAGCCGAGCTGAAGCCTGCTGCAGGCCGGCGCCATCACCGCAGCCGGACTAGATGGGTGCAGCGGCACGTGCGCGTTCCCGTCATGACGCCTTGCTGGCCGTGGTGACCAGCCCCATTTCGCGAGCCAGCAGCTCGTCCGGGTGCTCCCTGCGGACACCCAGCCTGGCCAGGCCGCCCGAGCAGTAGATCACCGGCGGGCGCAGCGCGCCGTTGTAGTTGTTCACCATGGTGAAGCAGTACGCGCCCGTCACCGGCACCACGACCAGGTCGCCCACCCGCGGGTCGCGTAGCTCGACGTCGGGCGTGACGATGTCGCCGGACTCGCAGTGCCGGCCGACAAGATCGGCCAGCACCTCGGGGGCGTCCCAGCGGCCCACCACCATGGGCTGGAACCGCTGGCCGTACAGCGGGTACTCCAGGTTGTCGCCCATCCCGCCGTCGGTCGCGACGTGCAGCTTCCCGGCCTGCTTGAGCGTGAGCACCCGGTAGAGCGTGAGGCCGGCCGGCGCTACCAGTGACCGGCCCGGCTCGATGATCAGCTCCGGGCTGTCACCCAGGTACTCGCGCGCGGCCGTGGTCAGTCTCTCCAGGTAGTGGTCGATATCCGGGGCCACGTCGGCGGTCTCGTACCGGACGCCCAGGCCGCCGCCGAGGTCGTAGACGTCGAACGTGCCGAGCGATGCCAGCGCCTCGACCTCGGCCTCGAACTGCTCGAGGCCGAGGATCTGCGAGCCGATATGAGCGTGCAGGCCGCGCATCTCGATCATCTGTGCTGCGTTCATCCGGGCCAGTGCCTCCGGCACCTGCTCGACCGGAACGCCGAATTTGGCCGACTTCCCGCCCGTGGCCAGCGCCAGGTGCGTCTTGGACTCGATGCCAGGGCTGACCCGCAGCAGCACCGGAGTGGGGCGCGTGGCCAGCCGCTCGATGCGGTCGATGTCGTCGAAGCCGTCGAAGCCGTCGACCACGATGTAGCCGATCCCGGCGTCGAGTGCGGCCGCGATGTCCTGGTCGGACTTGGCGTTGCCGTGCATGACGATCGTGGCGGGGTCGGCGCCGCCCGCGAGCGCGATGCGAAGCTCGCCTTCGCCTACCACGTCGAAGCCCAGGCCCTCGCTGGCCAGGACGGCGATCATCGAGGCGGACGGGAACGCCTTCGTCGCGAAGCAGACCCGGCTGCGGGAGTGCCGGCTGCCCAGACCGTCGGCGAACGCTCGCGCCCGGTCGCGGAGTGCCTGCTCGTCGAACACGAACGCGGGCGTGCCGAACTCGGCCGCGATCTGCCTCAGCGAGCAGCCGCCGATGCGCAGGTCATTGCCGTCGATGGTGGCCGAGGGCGGCAGCAAGGATAGATCAGGCATACCTTGATCGTACCGAGCGGCGGCTCAACAGCTCACCGGCCCGCATCCGCTGCCGCACTGCCTCGTAGGCGATGATCGCCGCCGATGCCGCCACGTTCAGCGAATCGGCCTTGCCGAACATCGGGATCGTGACCGTTACCGCGGCGCTGTCGAGCCATTCGCCGGACAGGCCGGCCTGCTCGGCGCCCACCGCGATGGCCGTCGGCCCGGTCAGGTCGGCGTCGGTCAGCAGCGTCTGGGCGTTTGGCGTTGCGGCCACGATCCGCAGACCGTGCTTCGCGGTCCAGGCCAGTACCTCAGCCGTGGTCGCGGACGCGACCGGCACCGAGAACACGGTGCCCTTGCTGGCGCGCACGATGTTCGGGTTGCCCCAGTCGGTCACCGGATCCGCGGCGATCACGGCGGCCACCCCGGCGGCGTCCGCGGTGCGCAGAATCGCGCCGAGATTGCCGGGTTTTTCCAGTCCAGCGCAGATCAGCACGAGCGGCTTGGCGGGAAGCTGCAGGCTGCGCAGGTCGGTCTCGACGGCTGGTACGACGGCCAGCCAGCCGTCCGGGCCCTCCCGGTAGGAGACCTTCTCGAAGACCGGGCGGCTGAGGTGGACGACTTGCGTGCCCAGAGTCGCCGCCCGGGCGGCAAGCGGCAGCGATTCGGGGACGGCCAGCTGGCGGCAGTGATACAGCGTCTGCGGCCGGACGCCTGCCGCGAGCGCGAGTTCGATCTCGGCCAGGCCCTCGACGAGCGTGACCGCGGCCTGCTCGCGGCTTCGCCTGCGCCGCAACGCGATGAGCTGCTTGATCCGCGGATTCGCCGGGCTGGTGATCTCCGCCTCCGGTGGCCGGCTCCGATTGGCCGGGCCGCCGTCGGCCCGTTCCCGGTCGGCCCGTTCCCGGTCGGCAGACATGGCAGCAATGGTAGCCGGGGCGGCCGTGGCCAATGGCGGGCCCAGATTTGGGAGTTGTCTTGGTACCGCGCTGTGGTCCACAATCAGCCTTTAGGTTTACTTTCCCAGTCATAGACACGTAAAACCTGGGGGAACCGTGCAAGACTCACGCGTGCATCACGGGTCCAGGCGCGGCCACCGGGCCGCCGTCGCGCTCATCGCCGTCGGAATGGCCGCGAGCGCGGTGCTGCTCACCGCCGGACCGGCCAGCGCGGCCAGCACTGGGTACGTTGCCTCGCTGATCCAGACGCCCGCGGCCGGACCGCTTCTCGCGGTGGACTCGGCCACCGACACCATCTACCTGGCGACAAGTACCGGAGTCGTCGTCGTCAACGGCGCGACCGACTCAGTGACGACCACGATCGCGGCTGCCGCGCCCGTCTATGCCATCGCGGATGATCCCGCTACCAACACCGTCTATCTCTCGGCATGGCCCAGCACCGGACCAGAGATCGAGGTCATCAACGGGGCGACTAACACTGTCACGACGAGTATCAGCCTGCCGGCCTATAGCGCCGGCCTGGCGGTCAACGCTGCCGCTAACACCGTGTACGCGGCCGAGCCGAACGCGGCCCAGGTGACCGTTATCGATGGCGCCACCAACAGGATCACCACGAACATCGCCACACCCGCCGGGACGCACCCCTCTCGCCTGGCCTTCGACGCCACGTCCGACACAATCTGGGCTACCGATGAGAGCGGCGGCCTGATCAGCATCGATGGCGCCACTAACGAGGTCGTCAGCGATATCCCGCTGGCTGGCACCGAACCCTACGCGGTAGCTGTCAACGACAGTACCGACACGGTCTACGTGACGGACTTCAGGAACGGCCGGGTCATCGTCCTGGACGGCAGCACCGGCGCAGTCATCACGAGGATCGCTGTTGGCGCGTACACAGCAGGCGTGGACGTCGACCAGAGCAGTGGCCTGGTCTATGCGAGTAGCCCCCTTTTCACCACCGGTACCACGTGGGTCATCAACCCCAGCACGAACAAGATCGAGGACAGCAGCGGCCGCGGCAGCAGCGAGGTTGTCGTCGATCAGTCGACCGGCGTCGTCTACGAGCCCTACTTGCGAGGTGCCGCAATCTTCACCCTGACCGCCTCGACCACCGACGCGTGGTCGCCGGTCATCACCAGCGCCGGCAGCACCGGCTTCATCGTCGGAGACGCAGGCTCCTTCACCGTCACGGCCAGCGCACTGCCCGCCGCGAGCTTCAGCGAGACGGGTGCGCTGCCTAAGGGCCTCACCTTCAGCGCCGGCGGCGTGCTCAGCGGGACTCCGGCCGCAGGCACCGGCGGCCTGTACCCGATCACGATCACGGCCAGCAACGGCATCGCGCCCGGCTATTCTCAGCAGTTCGACCTGACCGTCTACCAGGCGCCCGCGATCACCTCGGGAGACAGCGCCACCTTCCAGGCGGGCACGGCAGGAAGCTTCCCGCTGGCGGCGACCGGCTACCCGGCACCGTCCTTCACCCTCAGCGGCAGCCTGCCCGCCGGGCTGTCGATAACCGACCAGACACCAGGCGGCTGGCAGATATCTGGTACGCCCATCGCGGGTTCCGGCGGCGTGTACAACCTCACGATCGTGGCGTACAACGACACGGCCCCCGAAGCCCAGCAGGCGTTCACGCTGACGGTCAGGGAAGCGCCGGGCTTTACGTCGAACGCGGCGGCCAGATTCAAGGCCGGGGCGTCAGGTAGCTACCAGATCTCGGCTAACGGGTATCCGGCCCCGACTTTCGCTGAGACCGGCGCACTGCCCCGCGGGCTCTCACTGTCCTCGGCAGGCGTGCTCGCCGGCACTCCTGTCAGTGGCTCCGGCGGCGTGTACCAGATCACGATCACGGCAAGCAACGGCATCTCGCCTAGCGCTAGCCAGGCCTTCACGCTGAGAGTCGTTCAGGCTCCGGCTATCACGTCCGCGAGCTCGGCCACGTTCCCGGTGGGCCAGTTGCGCAGGTTCATCTTCCGGACAACCGGCTTCCCGGCAGCCGCGCTGTCCGAGCGGGGCTTGCTGCCGACCAACCTCAGATTCAGGAACCGGGGAGACGGCACCGCGATACTGCTCGGCCGGGCGATCCGCGCCGACCGTGGCAAGACGTTCGTGATCACCATCGTCGCCCGCAATGGCATAGGTCCCGCGGCCCGCCAGGTCTTCCGGCTGAGGATCTCCTAGCCCTCGCGCCCGCGCAGAGGTCCCTGCCGCCAATCTGACCCGCGCCGCCAACCT
>DAHVAR010000062.1 GCA_027314515.1 Actinomycetota bacterium | reverse complement strand
GTGCTGAGGCACTTGCCTCCGGTGCTGACCGCACCGTCCGGCCTGACCGTCCACGACTGCTGCGCCGTGGAGTAGCAGCCGCGCAGCGTGACCACGCCAGCCGGATCTCTGGCGGCGCCCGCGCTGCTTGCGCAGAATCCGAGCATGCCCGAGGTCAGCGGCCCGGCCGGCAGCGTCCATTGCTGGCTCCAGCTAGGGCGGCTCTCGCTGCCAACGAGCTCCGGGGTGGCCTGGCAGCCGCCGGAGTAGTTCGGGATCGCGAATGCGTAGGGGGCCGCGAACATCCCCGCAGCCTGAGCCCCGGCGGCATCGGAGGCGTAATACGGGTTGACGTAATACGAGCCCTCGGTGGCCTTGATGAACGCGAACTTGTAGCCCGCCCCGGCGACCTCGCTCCAGTTGATGGCGGCTCCGCCAGGGTGCTGGTAGGACGCGACGTCGATGCCCTGCACCGCCGACGCCCCTGCCGGGAGGCTCGCAGGCCGGAGAGCAGCCGCCTTCGGCGTCAGGCCGGCGTAGCCAGCGAGCATCCGCTCTAGTCGCGGCGAGTGCGTTGCCCCGACGTTGAACCGCACGACCGAGCCGGTCCGGACCGTGCCTGCCCGGCTTGCGGCGGCGACAGTTGCTGCCCGGCCGGTGGCCGCCGTGCTCCCGACGGCAGCGCCGGACGCACCGGCAAGCGTTAACGGGACGACGAGGCCTAGCGCGAGAACCACTCCTAGTGCGGTGGGCACCCGGTTCATGACTCTCCTGTCTAGCGGCATTCCAGGGCACAGCAGGCACGGCCGGGTAGGCCGCCGCAAAAACCGCATATTACAGCGATCCCCGCACGCGCGGCGCAGCAGCCCCGAGTTCCCGGCCGGGCGGTTAGCCGACGACCGTCAGCGCTGGCTCCTGCTGCTGGTAGGCAGGGACGCCGAGGAGCTCGTCAACGGTGGCGAAGCGATATCCGTCCCGGCTGAGCCGGTCGACAACTATTCTGGCGGCCGCGACGGTGCTGGCCCGGTTCCCCGCGTGCCCGTCGTACCCATCGTGGAAGATGACGATGGACCCAGGTCGTGCCTTAGCGAGGACACGGTCGGCGATCAGCTCTGCGCGTGGCTGGAACACCTCGAGCGGATGGCAGAACTCGCCCGAGACCGCCCGCAAGCCGTGGTCGGCCAGGACGCCGCGAAGGGCCGGAATTCGAAGCAGCCACGGCGGCCGGTACAGGGCGGGCCGCAGGCCGATCGTAGCCAGGGCCTCCTGACCCAAGCGCACTTCCTCGGCCAGCGCGCTCGGGCTCAGGCAGTTGGTGAACTCGTGCGTGAAACTGTGGTTCCCGATGACGTGCCCGTCGGCAAGAAGCCGCCTGGACACCTCGGGGTAGCGCAGCACGGCCCGGCCGACCTGGAAGAACGTGGCCCTGATCTGACGCTGCGCGAGGAAGTCCGCGAGCTGCGAGGTATAAGGCTCGTTGGGGCCGTCGTCAAACGTGAGCGCCACGACCTTGTCCGGTCTGGCTCCCCGGTACGGGAACGGTCCGAGCGCCTGCGAGTAAGGCGACATGAGGAACCAGTAACCGGCCGCGGCCGCTGCGGCTCCTGCCAAGGGCACTGCGGCTCCTGCCAAGGGCCACCGCAGCCGGGCCGCGCCGGTCACAGCGCTGCCTTGACTAGGTGCACGGCCAGATCACCGAAGGCCACGCAGAAGGCAAGCCCGAAGCTGAGGCTCGCGACCGTCCGCACCTTCCGCCGGACTGTTCCGTGGCCTGCCGCCGTGGCCCGGAAGGCCGGCGCCATTCCGACGATCCGGCGGCCGGCCAGCCGGTTCACGGCGTATCCGAGCACGTAGTAGTACAGGCACGTCACTACGATGTTGTAGGCCAGTCCCCGGCGCAGCCGACGCGACGAGGTGAACGTCGGGTTGCTGAGCACGAACGCGACCGGCCCGCGGGAACGCAGCCGCCGGAGCAGGTCGAGTTCGTCGCCGCCCTGAGTCGCCTCGGTGTCGTAGCCCGGCCACTCGCTCTTGCGGAACGCGATGTTGGTAGCGGTGACGTACAGGACCCGCCCGGTCAGCCTGGCCACGAGGCCGACAACGGCAAACAGGACCGCGGCGTACGCGCGACCCCACCACGGCGGGTCCGAGAAGCGGCAGGGCCCGGCCACCGCCACGCGGGCCGGGTCATCCCGGAAGGCCCGGTCAATCCGGGACAGCCAGTTGCTGCCGAAAGTCGTGTCGGCGTCGGTGGAGACAACGATCTCGCCTCGAGCCGCAGTCGTGCCGCACTGCCGGGCCGAGCACACGCCTGGCCTCGGCTCGTGCACGACCGTCACGCCACGCGACCGGGCAACGTCCGCGGTCGCGTCGGTGCTGTTGTTGTCCACCACGATGATCTCGTAGGGATCGCGGAAGTCCTGCGCCAGCAGTGAATCGAGGCAGCTGCCGAGCAACTCGGCCTCGTTGTAGGCAGGAATCACGACGCTGAACCGCGGGTGGCTTTCCTCCGGGCCGCCATCAGGCCGGATCAGGCATGGCCGCTCGCTCATCGGCACGCTAGTGACTCCCTTCGGGTAGGCCCGCGGGAGTCCGGCCGTCCCGGAATGTCGCAGGGCGGTGTATCAACGTACAGTGAGACAAAAAGTAATCATTTTCTAAGATTAGAAGCTCTTTGCCAGCAGTTGTGGAAAGCCTTGTCGCGTTCGCCGGGCTGGCCGCTGATGCCGTACCGAAGACTATCCGGCCCCGCGAGGCGGTACCGGCCGAACTCCGGGTACCCGGCATCCACCGTGCTGCTCCCTGGCCAACCAAGGTATCGGGAAAGCCACCCATGTGACCCGGAATCAGGACAGGCCGGATCAGGTCTCGCCCCTACCGGCCAGAGCCCTGCAGGTTCAGCGGTGATGCAGACGAGATTTGCGCACTAGCTAACGGTCGCGCCTTGACTCTCGGGCGGCCGAGGGTTGGATCCTGCTGGTGTGGACTCAGCCTCAGGCGAGTTGGTTGGTGTCGGCGCGTTCGCGCAGCTGTCGGGGCTGACGGTTGAGACGTTGCGGCACTACCACCAGGTCGGCCTGCTCGTGCCGGCCGAGGTCGATGATCGCACCGGCTACCGCCGCTACGGGCTGCGCCAGCTGCCGCGAGCGCGCGCCCTTGCCGCGTTGCGGGACGTCGGCATGCCGCTGGAGGATGTCGCCGCCATCGTCGACGCCACTGATCGAGGCACGCGACGGGCGCGGCTGGTCGAGCACCGTCGGCGCCTGACGGAGGCCGCCCGGCGGGCGGCTGGCCGGGTCAACGCAATAGACCGGCTGATCGAGAGGGAGGACGTCATGGGGTCACCGCTGCGGACCGGAGAAGGGACGCCAATGCTCTCCGGCGACAGGATTGCGAGGGAACTGCTGGGCACGCTGGAGCGAACGGACTTCGGTCACCTTGGTGCCCGCCACGAGGGCAAAGTGCGTGACAGCTACGTCGACGGCGACGTTCGCACCATCGTGACCACCGACAGGTTGTCGGCGTTCGACCGGCTCCTCGGGACTATCCCGTTCAAGGGACAGGTCCTCAACCTGATAGCGAACTACTGGTTCGACGCCACCTCCGACATCGTCCCGAACCACCTCCTGGAGGTCCCTGACCCCAACGTCGTGCGCGTCCGCGAGTGCGCTCCGGTGCCGCTTGAATTCGTCGTCCGCGCCTACATCACGGGCGTAACGAAGACATCGTTGTGGTTCAACTACCAGGCGGGCGCGCGGAACATTGCCGGCAACCCGATGCCCGACGGGCTTCGCAAGAACGAGCGGTTGAAGGCTGCGATCCTGACCCCGACAACCAAGCTCGAAGCGCATGACCGAAACCTCGGTCGCGACGACGCCATCGCCGAGGGCCTGGTGACCGCGGACCTCTTCGACCGGTGCGCCGACGTCTGCTTCCGGCTGTTCGCCCGGGGCACCGAACTCGCGGCCCAGCGCGGCCTGATCCTGGTCGACACGAAGTACGAGCTGGGTCTGCTCGGTGACGAGATCGTGCTCATGGACGAAGTGCACACGCCTGACAGCTCACGCTACTGGTACGCAGACACCTACCACGAGCTCTTCCGGCAGAACAAGGATCAGCGAGCACTCGACAAGGAGCCGCTGCGAGAGTGGATGGCAGAGCGAGGATTCCGCGGCGACGGAGAGGCCCCCGTCATGACCGACGAACTCCGTATCGCGACCGCAACCCGCTACATCCTGCTCGCAGAGGAACTGACTCAGCGACCGTTCGAGGCCCCGGAGCTCACCGCAGCCGAACGAGTCGCCAACCTCCTCCGCGACTGACAGCCCGCGCCTGCCGTGGAGACAGCTTGGAGCACGCGGCGAACTCCGGTAGCCATCAACGACCGCCGCATGCTCCGCCGTACCAGCACACCAGGAGCTGCTAGAGCGCGTCTGGCCGAGACGCGCGCCACCCGGCCTCGGCTCTTCATGGCGCTTGCCAGTGGCACATGAAGCGTACATACGCAGGACCATCTTAGTGTACGGCTGCGACGCCGCTCTGGCCAGCCGGCTGGCCTACCCCGAAGCCCGCGCCGCGCTCGCCGCCTCCGCCCGCAACCACGACGCGACCGCAGGCTCGCCAACACGCGCGACCAGCTCGAGGAGCTGCTCAACCGTAGAGGTTGACGGTCTCGATCCTGACCGGATGGCCCTGCACGACCTGACCCAGCGCCTCTCGCTAGTGGCCGGCCCGCTGCGGCGCCGTCATGGTACGTGGAGGATGAGCGCGTCGTCGACGGCCCGCAGATCCTCCGGGTCGGAGGTAACGACATGCAGATTCCGCTGCCGCGCGCAGAGGGCAACCGACACATCTACCACATCGGCGTGGCCCGACCTGCCGCACAGCAACCCGACAGCGCGAGCAACCGTGTCGTCCAGGGCGACAACCTCCGTGCGCTCATCGCTGAGCAGCGCTGCGATCCGCGCCTGGCGCGGTCCGCCGCGCCAGGCCTGCGCGACCGCGCCTGCGGGCACCGCGACTTGCCAGTCCCGCCGGTCGAGCTCCTCTAGCAAGGCCTGCATCCTCCGATTGCGGCGCTCGATCGCGATCAGCGCACCGGCATCGAACGTGATCGCGCTGGTCACTCGACTCCCAGCGCCCGGCGAGCCCACGCGTAGTCTTCCTCGCCGGGTTGCCCGTCCTCGGCACGCATGTCAGCTACCAGGCGTGTGATCGACCTCGTCCGGGACGACTGCGCCATAGCATCGGCGATGTAAGCAGAGACCGAGGCAGCCCGGCCGTCGCGCACTGCCTGCCGTGCCTGTTCAGCCAGTTCATCGGGCAGGCTCACAGCCAGCTTCGTAGTCATACCGACAGACTACCATAGTCGTACCTGGGTATTGCCGCTGTGCGTCTGGTGAGCGCTGGCTCGTCCGACTCCTGGCCGACCTGGTCGGCCAGGAGGATGCGGACGAGGGTGTCAGGCAGCTACTGCTCAGCGCGATCCAGATCCCAGCGCCTCCCTGCGCTCCTTCATGGCGGACGGCCGACGGTGACATGCGTCGTGGACTGCTCGATCGTCATCCGGCTGCTCGCCAACCAGCCAGGTAACGAACTGCTCCGCCAGCGCCTGGCACGGACGGTGCACGCGCCAGCCCTCATTGACGCCGAGATCTCCAGCGTCGTGCGCGGCCTGTCCATCACCGCGAAACCCGAAGTCCAGATCAGCGCCGAACGGGCGCGCGAGATGCTCGCAGACTATGCGGGCCTGCGGATCGTCCGCCACCCAATGCAGCCGCTGCAGGCACGGGCATTCGAGATGCGCTACAGCCTCTGCGCCTACCACGCGATGTACATCGCGCTCGCCGAGTCCCTCGGCCTCCCGCTGCTCACCGACGACGGAAAGCTCGCCGCAGCGCCGGGTCACACTGCAGACGTCCGCTTGCTGACATCCGATGCCATCTGCGACCGCCAGGGGACGGCCGAACTCGATGACAAACCAATGACAAATGATCAAGGCCTGATCGCCGCGACCGGCGACCAGGCCCTTGACCTGCTGCTACCTCTGTAGCCCCGACCGGATTTGAACCGGCGCTACCGCCTTGAGAGGGCGGCGTCCTGGGCCGCTAGACGACGGGGCCAGGTACTTCTCGCGGCACCCGGGCAGCCTTAACGGCCACTGGTACCTGGCGAGAAAGCCGACATTCGCGTGATCCTTCCGGAACCGCCTGCCGGGCCATCAGGCTAGCGCACTGCGGCAGTTCCCGCCAAACCAGCACCGCCAATGCACGTGCGGGGCGAGCCAGCGCCGCCAAACCCGCACGGGCGAGCCAGGTCGCAGACGGCCAGCCCGCGGCGCGCCTTTCACGGAAGAAGCGCGACCGCTGTCCGTGCGGTCGCGCTTCATCACATCTGCGCTGGGGTACCAGGACTCGAACCTAGACTAACGGGGCCAGAACCCGTCGGGCTGCCAATTACCCCATACCCCATGGGAGCGCGGTCCGGGTCATCCCGACCGCGCAGCGCAATCGAACCAGTGCAATCGAACCAGTGCAATCCAGCCAGTGCAGTGTAGCCGAAGCCAGACGCGCGGGCCAACGCGATCCGTTCACGGCGCTGGCCAGCCGGCGCGCCGCCGGTCGGCCGGCAGCGTCCGCTGAGTCTTGATATTCCCGGCAAACCCGTGAGCTGCCCGGAATCAGCTCGCGTCCACGACACGGTTGGTGAGGGTACCGAGGCCTTCGACGTAGACCGAGACGCTATCGCCCGCGACAACCGGCCCGACCCCGGCCGGCGTGCCGGTCAGCAGCACGTCACCGGGCAGCATGGTCATCACCGCGGTGACGTAACTCACCAGCGCCGGGATGTCGTGGATCAGCAGCGACGTGCGCGAGTCCTGCTTGACCTGGCCATTCACCGTCGTGGTGAGTTGCACGTCAGCAGGGTCGAGCCCGGTCTCAATCCAGGGGCCGAGCGGACAGAAGGTATCGAAGCCCTTTGCCCTGGTCCACTGGCCGTCCTTAGCTTGCAGGTCACGGGCCGTAACGTCGTTGGCGCAGGTATAGCCGAAGATCACTTCAGGAAC
Source organism: Actinomycetota bacterium (assembly GCA_027314515.1). Lineage (GTDB taxonomy): Bacteria > Actinomycetota > Actinomycetes > Streptosporangiales > Streptosporangiaceae > JAJYUU01. Next base: position 37,361 of record DAHVAR010000062.1, on the reverse strand, counting down.
CCTGGCTGGCGGCACGTCGCGGCACAGTCGCCCGAAGACGATGGCCAGCTCCCCCTCGAAGTCGACCTTTTTCGACAGCTGGACCGGCCGGACTATCGCGTCGCCCGGCCCGACGACCGCAGTTGACGGCTTGAGGAAGATCAGCGGCTCGGCCGGGATCTCATTGCCCAGCTCCCGGGCATGCTCGGCGTAGTTACGGCCGATCGCCACGATTTTGCTCGGCAGCACCGGAGCAAGCAGCCTGACGTCCTCGATCGGATAGCGCGCGCCGGTCAGCTTCGGGCCGTCCGTGCCCGGAGCGAACGGGTGCCCGGCTATCTCCGAGACGCTCAGCCCGGCACCGCCTGCGCCATCGGGGGGCTGCACTGGCCCGGACGGCTGCACTGGCCCGGACGGCTGCACGGCCCCGGTGCCATTTGCGCCGGCCGTCGAGTCGTCGACCACAACCCCGTAGCCGACCTCATCCCCTACCGCGAACCTGGCGATGCGCATCCCGTGCTCCCCGTCGGTCATCCGGACAGTGCTCCCGCCGTCGGAGCACACCTATCGCGGCGAGCGGAGACCGTTCTCGACGGCCCCTGCAGGCGCCGGAGCCCCTGCCTACTGCAGATACTCCTCGACCTCGCTGACCGGCCGAGGCGCGGTGCCGCGCGGGTCCTCGCCGAACTCGCGCCTGGCCCGCCGCTGCCGCAGCAAGTCCCAGCACTGGTCCAGTTGGTCCTCCGCGGCGCGGAGTTGCTCGTGCTCCTCCTGCGTGGTCAGCTGACCGGCAGCCAGCCTGGCACGCAAGTCATGCTCGGTCTGGATGAGGTCGTCGATGGTGCGCAGGATCTCCTTGTCGTCCATTCGCTGGTCCTTCCTCGCGGCTTCGCCCATCCTCCCATGCGGGCTGCCCGCCGCCGCGCCGGTGTCCTACCCGCCGGGTAGGTTCGGCGCCATGCAGTTATCGCGCAAGACCGTGACCGCCGCCGCCGTCACGATGATCGAGGCGGACGGGGTCGAAGCAGTCTCGATGCCGCGCCTGGCAACCGAGCTGGGCTGCGGACTGATCTCGCTGTACAACTACGTTCCCTCCAGGAAAGCGCTGCTGGATGCAGTCGGCGCCGAGGTCATGTCCGGTATCGCGGGCACCTTCACGCCGCAGCCGAACTGGCAGGATGACCTGCGGGCACAGATACGGGCCTTCCGCCAGGTCGCGAGGGCGCACCCGCGATGCGCGATGGTCGCGGTGTCGCGGCGACCCGCCCCGGCCAGCATGACGCGGGCCGCCGAGCGGGCGCTCGCCACCCTGCGGAGAGCGGGATTCGGCGAACCCGACGCGGTCCGGATCGCGCGCGCGCTCGCCGCCTATGTCCTGGGCTCGCTGCTGCGCGAGGCCGGGGCCGGGCCTGGCCGGGCAGCCGGCGACGATCCCGCGGACGCTGACCGCGATTTCGAATACGGGCTCGACCTGATCGTGCAGGCGGTCACGGCTCGACTCAACTGACAACCGGCCGCATCATCGAGGGAACGGGCCACGCTCCAGCCGGCCACCTAGTCCGAGCCCCGTTCAAGTGAACCGGGCGTTCATCTGGCCGCAGCCGGGCATTACCCGGCCGGAGCTGCCGCTGCCGTGTCAGCGGCTCCTGGTCCGCTGCCCTGCGCAGCCCGGCCGGGCCGGTCGTCGTCCCGGTCGCCGGGGCCGGGCCGGCCAGCCTGGTCGTCTCGCTCCCCCGCGCCACCGCGCTCGACTTGGTCATCCGCGGCATTGAGGTCAGCGAACTGGCCAAGCAGCGCCTCGATACCGGATGCCGGCATCGGGCGGCCGACCAGGTAACCCTGCCCGAGTCCGCATCCCATAGCGCGGAGCAACTCAAGCTGCTCGGGCCGTTCGATTCCCTCGGCGACGATCTCTATGCCGAGATCGTGGCCGATCTGCACGATGGTCCGCGTCAGCATGGCCAGGGTCCCGTCCGCGCCAAGGCCGGCCACGAAGGACGGGTCGATCTTGATGATGTCCACCGGCAGCTGACGCAGGTAGGCCAGCGACGCATAGCCGGTACCGAAGTCGTCGATTGCCAGCCGGACGCCGAGCCGCCGCAGCATCGCGAGCCCGTCCATGACCTCGTCATCGACCTCGATCAGCACTCGCTCGGTAACTTCCAGCGTCAGGGCGGATCGCGACAGGCCGCTGTCATCCAGCGTGGTCAGCACCCACTCGGCAAACCCGGCAGCGCGGACCTGGCGGAGCGAGAAGTTGACCGCGAGCCCGACCGGCCAGCCTGACTCACGCCACCGGGCTGCCTGCTGACATGCCTCTCGCAGCACACTGGCACCGAGCGGAACGATGAGCCCGGAATCCTCAGCGATGCTGAGGAACTCGGCGGGCCGGACCCGCTCGCCGTCCCTCGACCAGCGGACCAGGGCCTCGACACTGAGGACGCGCGACGTGGACAGCTCCACTACCGGCTGGTACTCCAGGCCAAGGCTGCCCTCATCGATCGCCGCCCGCAGGCCTGAGGCAAGCTCGAGCCGCCGCATGACATCGGCGTGCATGTGCGCCGCGAAGACTTCCACCCGGCCGCCGCCAGCGTCCTTGGCCCTGGACATGGCCAGGTCGGCGTTGCGCAGCAAGTGCTCGGCCACGTCCGGATCGTCGAATGCCACGCCCAGGCTGGCGGTGATCGACATTTCCCGGCCAGCCACTCCGAACGGCTCTGCTTCGATCGCGCCGGCCACTCGCTCGGCGATGTCGACGATCTCCTGCGGGCTTGCCGCGTTCTCGATCAGTACCGCGAACTCGTCGCCGCCCCATCGCGCGACCGTGTCATGAACGGGCACGACGCCGCGCAGCCTGCGGCCGACCTCGGCCAGCACCAGGTCGCCTGCCCCGTGGCCGGCCGAGTCGTTGATGGCGGTGAAGTCGTCGAGGTCCACGAAGATGGCCCCAGTCCGCAGGGCGCCGTCCGCCGTCCGCAGTTCCCGCGGCTCGCGATGCCGAGCTAGCAAGTCCTTGGCTCGCTCCTCCAGGTACGAGCGGTTCGGCAGGCCGGTCAGGCCGTCGTGGAAGGTCAGGTGCGTCACCTGCTGGCGCAGCGCCACCTGGTCGCTGACATCCCTGGCTGTCACGAGCAGCGGGGCCGGCCGGCCCGGCTGACGGTACCGGGACACCGTCGCATGCACGTGACGCCAGGTGCCATCGGATGCCCGCACCCGGCAGGCGAGGCTGCCGGCCGGGACGGTCGCACCCGCGCAGACGGCGGCGGCTATCTCGGTCACGGCCGGCAGGTCGTCGGGATGGATCAGGTCAGGCAGCGCGGTGCCGGACAGCCCGTCCGGCGCATAGCCGTACCGCGCGACCGCGGAGCTCACGTAACTGATCAAGCCCGCCGCGTCGCATAGCAGCACCACATCACTCGTGCGATCAGCCAGCTGGTGGAACTGGCTGCCGGCGTTATCGGCCAGCGCGGCGAAGGTCGTCGTCTGCCGGAGCAGCCCGCCGATGCGTGCGATCAGGAGAAGCGCCAGCAGGCCGCCAAGGACCACCGGGAGCGTCCCGCTGCGCCCCCAGGTCACGGCACCGAAGATCAGCGAAGCGACAGCCGTGACACCGGCCGCCGTCAGCGCGACCACGGTGGTCATCGGCGGACTGGCAGCAGGGGTTTGGACCGCAAGCCCGCTGGCCGGCTTGCTGGCCGGAACGCCGTCGGGCCTGCTGGCCGGAACGCCGTCAGGCTCGCCGTCAGACTTGCGCGCCAGAGCGCTGCCTGCCAGGCCGCTTGCGCCGAGCAGCGCGATCGATGCGATCCAGGCAGCCTGCGCCCATGCGCCGGGCTGCATGCCGCTGACCCGCGCCTGAACGGCAAGGAAGTCGCCGGCCGTCGCGGCGCACAGCGCAAGGTACGGAATGACCGCGCGGCGTCCGGCCTGGACAGCCAGCCAGAGTGAGCCGCCGAGCACGGCGAGGTCGGCGACCGGGTGGATGAGGTCGACGACGAAGTCGCCTGGCCCGACCCCGCTGGCTAGGTACGCGTGTCTCAGCAGAGCGACCCAGCCGACGCTGAAGACCGACACTGCGAGCAGGCAGCCGTCGGTCACCTGGCCCGAGCCCCAGCCCCGGCTGAGACTGTCCAGCCGGACATTGGCCTCGCCGCGCCGAGCCTGGGCCAGCCGCAGGAAGGCGACGCCGATGGCAGGCAGCCCCAGCAAGGCGAGCAGGTCGGTGAGCGTGAGCTGAACTGCCTCCGTCACCGCGCCGGCGCCGGACCCTCGCGCTGCGAATGCCGCCCCCCAGGCGGCGGCAGCAACGGCCAGCCACCTGCTGACCGAGTCACCCCGGTCGCCCTGGCGGAACCGGCGGATCAGCAGCGCGACGGACGCGATGGCAAGCAACAGCCCGGCAGCCGTCCACGCAAGCGGGAATCCGCTCATCGGACCGCGGCGGATGCCATCGCCTGCGCCGGGCGTGCGTGCACCTGACCTCCTGCCGGCCGCGTCCCGTGGCGCGACCGCACTTGCAAAGCCACATCAGCGGGCACCGCCGGCCGCGTGCCGCGCAGGGAGGTCATGCCTGCGACTCGTCATTGAGCGACGGCAGCACGCGGCGGTGCAGCCGGTGCCACTAGTCCCAGCAGGTAAGACGGGCCTGCCGGGAGCGTTTCATGGTCTGTGAATTCAGTGAAGCCCAAGAACTCTATGGCCGCCAGGTCACGCTTCGATTGAGGTTGGGGCTACACACGGCGACAACTTGGTGCCCATTTGCTACCGAGGCTCTGACCTTTGACCTGAGAAATCAGTAATCTCCAGTGATCACGTTCAGTAGCGGCTGACCGCTCAGGTACCGCTCGGCCTGCTCCATGACGAACCGCTGAGCCGTGCTGGCCGAGACCGGAGTGGAGGCACCGACGTGCGGCGTGATCAGCACATTGGGCAGCGTCCACAGCCGGTGCCCCGGCGGCAGCGGTTCCGGATCGGTGACGTCCAGGGCGACCGGCAAGCGGCCGGCGGCGACTTCGGCGACCAGGTCGTCCGTCACGACCAGAACGCCCCGAGCGGCATTGACCAGCAGCGCCCCGTCCTTCATCCGGGCCAGGAAAGCGGCGTCGACCATACCCACCGTCTCGCCGGTGACGGGCGCCAGCAAGATCACGACATCGGCCTCCGGCAGCAGGCCCGGAAGCTCGGACACCGGGCTGACCTGCGCCCTGGCGGTCCTGGCGACCCGCAGGATGCGCACCTCGAAGCCCGCCAGCCGGCGCTCGACGGCCTGGCCGATCGAACCGTAGCCGACGATCAGCACCGTCTTGCCGGCCAGGCAGCCGGTAGGCCGGTAGCTCCACCGGGCGGCCGCCTGCTCCGCGGCAAAGTACGGGAACTGGCGGATCGCCGCCAGGGTGGCAGCAACCACCCACTCGGCAGTGCTGGCGTCGTGCACCCCGCGGGCATTGCACAGGACCGCGCCGGCTGGCACGTACGGCCGCACGGCTTCGAAGCCGGCCGTGAGCGTCTGCACCACCTTGAGCTTGGGCATCCGCGCCATGGCGGCCATCGCGGCCGGGCGGGGGAAGAACGGCGGCACGTAGAACTCCACCTCGGCCGCCGAGGCCGGCAGGTCCCCGCCATCCGGGACGCGCACCTCGACACTCGCTCCGGCGAGCCCGGTCAGGGCGCGGGCCACCGGCTCAGTCGGCACCCAGATCACGACCGGCTGACTCAGCACCGTGCGACCTCACTCGCCTTCTCGCGGCCTGGTCCGGAGGCCGCCTGGTGCGGCTGGCTGGCCCGGACGGCAGGGACGCCGCCGTCGCGCCGGCCCGGCGCCGGCGACGGTAGCGCCGCCAGGGCAGGATACTGCCGATGCGGCTGCGGGCCGGCCGGGAACTCGATCCGCGGGAACACCGGCTGCGGCTTGGGCAGCCGTCCGCCGGATTCGCTGGATGCCACCGCGATCCTGGCCGCCAGGTCGGGCAGGAACGGCCAGATCTCCGCAGCTAGCACCTGACAAGCCGTGATCAGGGCGCCGAGTACCTGGTCAAGCCGCTCGCCCGCAGCCGCGTTCCCGGCTCGCTCTGCCTTGCCCAGTTGCCACGGCTGCGCCGTCTCGACGTAACGGTTGGCCTCCTCGACGATCTCGAACACCGCTCGGGCGGCTGCCCGGAAGTCAAACCTGGCCAGCGCATTCGCCACCGCGTCAGGCGTCCGCTCGATGGCCGCGCGCAGCGCGGTCGCGTCTGCCGGCCAGTCTGGTAGTAGCGCATCGTCGGAGCGGTCGGCCGCCGCGGCTGGCCAGGCTGACCCGCGGCTGCCGCGGCGATCAGCGGAAGCGGCCAGCCACCGGCTGGTCCCGCCTGGGCGGCTACCCGGGCGCACCGCGCCGTCCCGGTACGAATGCGCCACTGATACCACCCTGCTGACCAGGGTGCCGAGGCCATTAGCGAGGTCTTCGTTGGCGCGCGCGATCAGCTTGCCGACGCTGAAGTCGGTGTCGCCGGCCCGCGGCACGTCACGCAACAGCCACCAGCGCACGGCATCGGCGCCGTAGCCGGCGCTCAGCACGGCCGGGTCGGTGCTGTCCGCGGTTCCCGTTGGCGCCGACTTGCTGATCCTGGCGCCGTCGACGGTGAGGTAGTCGTGTACGAAGATCTCTGTCGGCAAGGGCTGGCCAGCCGACAGCAGGATGGCCGGCCAGTAGACGGCGTGGAACCGCAGCACCCCCTTGCCGATCAGGTGCACCCGCCGGTCCGCGTTCACCCACCAGCGCTGGTAGTCGGCGTCGCGCGGCGGCGGGGCGCCCGCATTGAGCGAGGTGATGTAATTGCCGAGCGCGTCCCACCAGACGTAGATGACCTGGCTGGGGTCACCCGGCACGCCGATGCCCCAGCCGCGGGCACGGGCGACCGAGCGGGACGCGCTGAAGTCCTCGAGACCGCCGGCAATGAAACCGAGCACCTCGTTGCGCCGGCTGGCCGGCTCGATCCGCAGCTCGCCCGTGCTGATCAGCTCGGCGAGCCGGCCGGCATACCTGGACAGCCGGAAGAACCAGTTCTCTTCGGCGACCAGCTCAGCCGCAGTGCCATGGTCGGGGCAGCGGCCATCGGACAGCTCCGCTTCGGCGTAGAACTGCTCGCAGCCGACGCAGTACAGGCCCTCGTAAACCTTGCGGTACAGGTCTCCGCGTGCCGCGCAGGCCCGCCAGAGCCGCTCCACACCGGGCCGGTGCCGCGGATCGCTGCTGGTACGGACGAAGTCGTCCAGGCTCAGCGATAGCTGCTCAGCTAGCGCGGCGAACGCGCTGGCATTGCGGTTGACCAGTTCCCTGGTGCTGATCCCGTGGCGGTCAGCGGCGATGACGTTCTTGAGAGAGTTGTCGTCCGTCCCGCTCTGCAAGCGCACCTCGTCGCCGATCCGGCGGTGATGCCGGGCGAGCACGTCGGCCTGGACGGCCTCCAGTGCATACCCGAGATGCGGGCGGGAGTTCACGTACGGAATCGTGGTGCTGAGATAGACGCGCTTGGCAGTCACCGGAGCCTCCTGCTAGGTAGGGCAGGGGCACCGACCCCGCATGTGAATCGAGGCCCCTGTAGGGCCTCGTGCGGACGTCGTCCTGGCAGCGTGAAATGGCCCCGGCTAGCGGGGCATCATCTCCCGATGCGTGCAGGACTTCACGGGCTCATGCTATCTGGCTCCGGGCGCGGCCCGCGACGGCACCCGATGCGAAGGCCGGCACCGGGCCCGCCGGTGCGGGCTCTCCTAGCGTGCCGATGGCTGGGCTGCGGGCAGTCGGCACCTGCGTCCGGAGTGTGACATAACCGCGCCGTTGCGCAGCCGTAGCCGGGCCGCTGATGGCCAGATCAGGCATCAGCGACCGGTCTATACTCCCCGTGCCGGAGGTGGTGATGACCGACGTGCCAGCCGAACTGGCGGAGCTGCGAGCCCGCGTCAGCGCGATCGAGTCCAGACAGGATGCCGAGGCAAGTCTGCGCGCAATGGTGGACCTCGACCTCTCGACAGTGTCCGTCCGGCTGGGCGCACAGCACCGGCTGCTGCTGGCGCTTTCCCAGACGCAGAGTGATCACACCAGAATTCTCAGGGAGCACTCTGGGCTTCTCGCTGAGCACTCCAAAGTGCTGGCGGACCACACTCAGCGGCTAGCGCGCATCGAGGACAGGACCGAGCGCATCGAGGACAGGACCCAGCGCATCGAGGACAGGACCGAGCAGGTCGAGGCCGGCGTCCAGGCCATCCTGCGGTTGCTTGGCGGCGGCGAGAGTCGAGATCGGGCTCCGGCCTGAGCGCCCGCCGCGACCGGTCGCCGCGTGGCCTGCGGCCATCTGCGGTTACTAGCGACTTTTGGTCGCTAGTAACCGATTCTTGGCCGCCAGCTAACTCAGCCGCTCAAGGATCAGCTCGCGGGCGCGTGCCGCATCTGCGCGACCGCGAGTTGCTTTCATCACCGCGCCCACCAGAGCACCGGCAGCCGCGGTCTTGCCGTCCCGGACCTTGGCAGCGACGTCGGGGTTGGCGGCAATCGCCGCGTCAACGGCTTCGGCGAGCGCGCCCTCGTCGCTGACGATGGCCAGGCCGCGCGCCTCGGCGACCGCGTCCGGATCGCCCTCGCCGGCCAGCACGCCCTCCAGCACCTGCCTGGCCAGCTGGTCGTTCAGCGTGCCCGCCCGGACCATGACGCTCACCCGCGCGACATGCGCCGGGGTGATGGCCAGCTGCGACAGCTCAGCACCCGACTCGTTAGCACGGCGGGCAAGCTCGCCAAGCCACCACTTGCGGGCTTCGGCAGGCGAGGCGCCGGCCTCGACCGTCGCGCTGACCAGGTCCACCGCGCCGGCGTTGGACAGGTGCGTCATCTCGGCGCCCGATAGCCCCCAGTCCGCCTGCAGCCTGGCGCGGCGTGCCGCCGGAAGCTCGGGGAGGCTCGCCCGGATCTGCTCGACCCAGTCCCTGGCGGGGGCTACCGGCACCAGGTCTGGCTCGGGGAAGTAGCGGTAGTCCTGCGCCTCTTCCTTGCTCCGTCCCCCTGTCGTGGAGCCGCTGTCCTCGTGGAAATGCCGGGTTTCCTGCACGACTTTCTGCCCGGCATCCAGTACTGCTGCCTGCCGCGCTATCTCGAAGCGGACCGCGCGCTCCACCGAGCGCAGCGAGTTCACGTTCTTGGTCTCGGTCCGCGTGCCCCAGTCCGCAGCGTCGCGCGGTGCGAGCGAGGTGTTCACGTCGCAGCGCAGCGAGCCTTCTTCCATCCGGACATCGGAGACGCCAAGGCAGCGCAGCAGGTCGCGCAACTCGGTCACGTACGCGCGGGCAGCTTCCGGCGCCAGCACTCCCGTCCCGGCTACCGGCTTGGTGACCACTTCGACCAGCGGGATGCCGGCCCGGTTGTAATCGACAAGCGAGTAGTCGGCACCATGGATCCGCCCGGTCGCGCCGCCCATGTGCAGCGACTTGCCGGTGTCCTCCTCTAGGTGCACTCGCTCGATTCCGACCCGGAAGGCACGGCCGTCGACCTCGACGTCGAGCCAGCCGTCGGTGCACAGCGGCTCGTCATACTGCGAGATCTGGAAATCCTTCGGCATGTCCGGGTAGAAGTAGTTCTTCCGCGCGAACCGGCACCAGCTCGCGATCGAGCAGTTCAGCGCAAGCCCAATCCGGATGGTGAACTCGATCGCCGCCCGGTTCGCCACCGGAAGCGAGCCAGGCAGGCCGAGGCAGACCGGGCAGACGGCGGAGTTCGGCTCCAGGCCAAAGGTAGTCGGGCAGCCGCAGAACATCTTCGTCGCGGTGCCCAGCTCGACGTGCGTCTCAAGGCCGATCACGGGCTCATACCTGGACAGCGCTTCGCCGTAGGGCACTAGCTGCGCTAGATCGGTCACCGGCCGTCTCCCGCCTGCTCACCGAGTTCTCTGGCCTGGGCCAGCAACGGCCCGCCCCAGCGCTCCTGCAAGGCCGCCTCCACCGCGGCGGCGACGCGGTAGCAGCGATCGTCGGCCAGCGCCGGTGCCATGATCTGCAGCCCGACTGGCAGTCCGTCTTCGGGCGCAAGCCCGCAGGGCACCGATATTGCCGCGTTCCCGGCAAGATCCGAGGGGATCGTGAACAGGTCGGCCAGGTACATCGCCATCGGATCGTCGGCACGTTCGCCGATCGGGAACGCGGTCGTCGGCGTGGTCGGTGAGACCAGCACATCCACCTGCTCGAACGCGGCGTCGAAATCCCGGGTGATCAGCGTGCGCACCTGCTGGGCCTTGCCGTAGTAAGCGTCGTAGTAGCCGCTGGACAGGGCATAAGTGCCGAGCATGATCCGGCGCTTTACCTCAGCCCCGAACCCGGCTTCCCTGGTCAGCGACATCACCTCGTCGGCGCTGCGGGTGCCGTCGTCACCTGCCCGCAGCCCGTAGCGCATCGCGTCGAAGCGAGCCAGGTTGGAGGAGCACTCGCTGGGCGCGATCAGGTAGTACGCCGGCAGCGCGTAGCTGAAGTGCGGGCAGGACACCTCGACGACCTTGGCGCCGAGCGACTCGAGCAGCTCGACCGCCTCGGTGAACCTGGCCCGGACCCCGCTCTGAGAGCCGCCGCCGCTGAACTCGGTGACGACGCCCACCCGCAGCCCGGACACGCCTGCGTGCCGCGCAGCCGCCACCACCGGCGGGATGGGCGCGTCGACCGACGTCGAATCGCGCGGGTCGTGGCCGGACATGACCTCGTGCAGCAGCGCCGCATCCAGCACCGTTCGCGCCAGCGGCCCCGGCGTGTCCAGCGAGGAGGCGAACGCCACCAGCCCGTAGCGCGAGGACCCGCCGTAGGTCGGTTTCATGCCCACGATCCCGCACACCGCGGCCGGCTGGCGGATGGACCCGCCGGTATCGGTGCCGACTCCCAGTGGTGCCTCGTACGCGGCGACCGCAGCCGAGGAACCGCCCGACGACCCGCCAGGGATCCGGGTGAGGTCCCACGGGTTGTGCGACGGCCCGTATGCGGAGTTCTCCGTCGAGGACCCCATGGCGAACTCGTCCATGTTGGTCTTGCCGAGTATGACCACGCCAGCGTCCCTTAGGCGCCTGGTGACAGTGGCGTCGTAAGGCGGCCGCCAGCCCTCGAGGATCTTCGAACCGCAGGTAGTGGGCATGTCGGTCGTCGTCATGACATCTTTGAGCGCGAGCGGAACTCCCGCCAGCGGCCCGAGCGGCTCGCCTGCGGCGCGCTTGCGATCGACGTCCTCCGCCGCGGCCAGCGCACCGATACCAGCCACGTGCAGGAATGCGCGGACATCGGGTTCGACGGCCACGATCCGGTCCAGGTGAGCCTGAGCGACCTCAACCGCTGAGACGTCCCCGGCGGCTACCGCGGCGGCGATCTCGGCGGCGGTCAGCCGGGTCAGCTCGCTTGCCATGCCCGCGCCATCAGCCGCCACCTCAGTCCTCCGCCAGGATTCGCGGGACCCGGAACCTGCCCTGCTCGGTAGCCGGGGCGCCGGACAGCGCCTGCTCCGGTGTCAGGCACCCGGCGACGACATCGTCGCGCAGCACGTTGACGACGGGTACCGCATGTGTCATCGGCGGAATACCCTCCGCCGCGACCTCCTGCACCCGCGCCACCGCGCCGATGATCTGGTCAAGCTGACCGGCGAAATGGTCGAGTTCGGCGTCGGTCAGGGCCAGCCTGGACAGCCTGGCCAGGTGCGCCACCTCGGCCCTGGTGATGGACATGACCGCCATCTTATGGGGCCGACCCTGGCCAGATCGAAACCATTAGCCCGGTGCCGGACTGGCGGGAGGTCGCCGGGAAGTCACCGGGAGCGGCCCGGCAGCCCAGTTCGGCCCCTGGCCGCCGACTCTGCATCCGATAGCGCCGTCTGGGCGCGGCCTATAAGGTATTATGTCCGATCGATACCGCACGTTCTCCGTGCTAAGTCATCCGCACAATGTCATCCGCGCAGTGCTCGGTCAGCCAGGCGGTCGCCGACATGGCGTTCATCGGCTTGCCGAAGTAGAAACCCTGCCCCGCGACGCAGCCCATGCGCAGCAGCGCGGTGGCGACGTCAGCCGACTCCACGCCCTCGGCGACCGCGCGGATACCGAGAGCCGCGGCCAGATCGATGATCGACTTGACCACCACCTCGTCGTCCGGCGAATCGAGCAGTCGGCTGACGAACGAGGAGTCGACCTTGACCTCGCTGACCGGGAGCCGTTTCAGCCGGACCAGGTTGGAGTAGCCGGTACCGAAGTCATCCAGGCTGAGGCCGACGCCAAGCGCCGCCAGCGCCTCGGCCGTCGCGACCAAGTGGGCAGGCTCACTGGTCAGCACGCGTTCGTCGATCTCGATTAGCACGGCCTCCGGCGGCAGCCGGTGCCGGGCAAGGCCCTGCGCGACAAGGTCGGCAAGCCCGGTGTCGAGCAAGTCGCGGCCGGAAACGTTGACCGAGATCTGCACGTCCAGCCCGGACTGTTGCCACAACGCGGCCTGGGCGAGTGCGGTCTCGATCACGTACGCGGTCACTTCGCGCATCAGGTAGGACTGCTGGACAATAGGAATGAAGTCATCCGGCGCGAGGGTGCCGCGCACCGGATGCCGCCAGCGCACCAGTGCCTCGACGCCGGCCGGTCGCCCGTCGGCCAGGTAGACCTTCGGCTGGTAGTAGAGCTCCAGCTCAGCGCGGTCCAGGCCGCGCCGTAGCTCGCCGAACAAGGCCAGCCGCGCAGGCGAGTTGCGGTCCAGGTCAGGAACGTACCGCTCGACCCCGCTGCGTCGCTGTTTGGCCAGGTACATGGCCACGTCAGCGCGCTGCATCAGCAGCTCGCCGCTGCTAGCGTCGTCCGGGAACATCGCGATTCCGATGCTCACTTCGATGACGAAAGACATGCCTTCCAGGCGGATGGGTTCTGCCACTGCCGCGCGCAGCCGGGCAGCGACCTCGCGCGCTGGCGTGGCCTCCTTGACGGACGGCAGGAGAACCGCGAATTCGTCCCCGCCGAGCCGGGCGACCAGGTCACCGGGCCGGATGCTGTGCGTGAGGCGGTGCGCGACCAGGCGCAGCAGCCGGTCACCGACCGCGTGCCCGAGCGTGTCGTTGACTTCCTTGAGACCGCGATCGAGGTCGAGAAGCAGGAACCCGGCTTTCCGTCCCGAACTGGTCGCCTGCGCCAGCGTGCTGTCCAGCCGCAGCATCAGCAGCTTGCGGTTGGGCAGGCCGGTCAGCTCGTCATGGTTCGCCTGGTGCTCGCGCTGCAGGGAGATAGCGGCGTTAGCGTAGATAGCGCCGAGCGGGAAGACGAACAGCAGCACCAGCAGCGCCGATCGTGTCCCGATGGCGACCGCGACCAGGGGCGCGGTCGCGAACAGAACCGCGCTGACGGTGGCATGGTAGGGCAGTGCCTTGACCAGCGCTGACAGCACCGGCTCGCGCGAGTGCAGCGCGATCGCTACCCCGATGATGACGTAGTGCACAGCACAGCAGGCGATGCCGGCCACCAGGATCCGCCAGATCGAGCCGCTCTGCGGTACCCACGGCCTGGTTGGCGAGGCCAGTTCGCCGCACAGCGCATACAGCGTGCCGCCGCCGACGGCCATCCCCAGCGTGACAGCGCCACCGTTGAAGGCCGCGCGATGCGGTGCCTTACGCCGTGCGAGCTGCGTTACGACCGTCGATGTGCCGGCCAGCAGGACGGCCACCGGCAATCCCCAGGCGATCAGTGCGCCGAAGCAGAACGTGACCGACGCGTGCGGCGCCTCGGTGCTTGACCGCCCGGGCGTGACGATCGGCCACAGGTCGCCGAGCACAACCAGGGCGGCGAGCACCCAGAACAGCGGATGGTGGAGGAGATGAGCGATGCCCGACAGCCGCCACATGGCGATACCGAAGACACCTGCGCCCGCCACGATGACTGCGGTGAGGTGGATCCACAACGGGGAGCCGACGCGCGGGCCGATGTCCCTGGTGTCGGTCGGGTCCTTCATGGCTCCTCGCTGGCCAGCCGTCGCGCAGTGTGCAGCAGTCGGCGCTTTCCGTGAATCCTACGGCAGAATACGCACTTCTCGAAGCCAATCGCACACTATCCGTTACACCCTCCGATCCTTCCCTGATTCGATCGAAGCCACAGGCCAGCGGGCTGCGGGAGGTCGCGCCGGCGCTGGCCGAGCGACGTCACCGGAGGCGGCGAGGCCGCGGTCACCATGGGCGGCGACGCCGCGGCCACCGGAACGCGGCACTGCCACGATGGATCAGCCACGGCTCAGCCAGGGTCACCCCGGAACTGCCGCCCTGGCCGCCTCAGGCCCGTCGAAGAGCAGCACCTCGAGCCCCGCCTCGTCCAGCACCGGCACGCCTAGCGTGTCCGCCTTGACGAGCTTCGAGCCAGGGTTCTGCCCGGCAATGACGAACCCGGTCTTCTTCGACACCGACCCGGAGACCTTGCCGCCCAGCGCCTCGATCGCCGCCGCGGCTTCCTCGCGCGTGCGCCCCTCGAGCGTGCCGGTCAGCACCACGGTTACCCCGGCGAGGGGCCCCTCGGCACCGGGACCCGCGGCACCGGGACCCGCGGCCGCCTCGCCACGCGCGGGCCGGACGAATCCGGGCGTCGCCAGCTCAACCCCGGCGGCTCGCCATTTCTTCACGATGGCCGCGTGCCAGTCGACTTCGAACCACTCCCGGAGCGACCGTGCGATGATCGGCCCGACATCATCGACCGTTACCAGTTCCGTCTCCGGCGCCGCAGCGATCGCGTCCACGGATCCGAACGCGGCCGCCAGCGCCCTGGCAGCCGTCGGTCCGATGTGGCGGATGGACAGCGCCACCAGGATGCGCCACAGCGGCCGGCGCCGCGCGTCTTCCAGGTTCGCGAGCAGCCTGACCGCGTTCGCGCTGAGCGTGCCGCCCTTGGTGACGAAGAACGGCACCGTGGCCAGCTGGTCAGCCGTCAGCCCGAACAGGTCTCCCTCGTCGGCCAGCAGCCCTGAGTCCAGCAGCGCGGTGGCGGCCTCGTAACCGAGCACCTCGATATCCAGCGCGCCCCGCCCGGCAAGGTGGAACAGCCGCTCGCGCAACTGCGCCGGGCAGGATCTGGCATTCGGGCAGCGCCAGTCGACCCCGCCATCCTCCCTGACCAGGCGGGTGCCGCAGGCTGGGCAGTCGACCGGGAACTCGAAGGCCCGCTCGTCCCCGGTACGCAGGTCGGCTACCGGCCCGACGACCTCCGGGATGACGTCGCCGGCCTTGCGCAGCACCACGACATCGCCGATCAGCACACCCTTACGGGCAATCTCGTCGGCGTTGTGCAGGGTCGCGTTCTCCACCGTGGATCCGCTGACCTTGACCGGCTCCATCACCGCGAACGGGGTCACCCGCCCGGTCCTGCCCACGTTCACCCGGATGTCCAGCAACCGGGTGTTGACCTCTTCGGGCGGGTACTTGTAGGCAATTGCCCAGCGCGGCGCCCGGCTGGTCGAGCCGAGCCGGCGCTGAGCCTCGAGCGCGTCGAGCTTCACCACCACGCCGTCGATCTCGTACGGCGGGTCGTGCCGGTGGTCGGCGTAGTGCGCGATGTAGTTCCGGATGCCATCGACATCGGGCACCACCTGATACAGGTCGCTGACCGGCAGTCCCCACGATTTCAGCCGCTCGTACCAGCCGGACTGGCTCTGCGGCTGGCCGTCAAGGCCATCCGACAGGCCGACTCCGTGCATGATCATGTCCAGCGCACGCGACGCGGTGATACGCGGGTCCTTCTGCCGCAATGATCCGGCCGCCGAGTTGCGCGGGTTGGCGAACGGCGGCTTGCCCGCTTCGGTCAGCTTTTCGTTCAGCTCCTCGAATGCCTTGACCGGCAGGAAGACCTCGCCGCGGACCTCCAGCACATCCGGCCAGCCCGAACCGGACAGCTTGCTGGGCATGGCGGCGATCGTCTTGACGTTCGGCGTCACGTCCTCACCGGTGATCCCGTCACCCCTGGTCGCGGCACGCTCCAGGCGGCCACGACGGTAGACCAGGGCGACCGCGAGGCCGTCGATCTTCAGCTCGCAGACGTACGGGCCATCGCCACCGAGCCGGGTGGCTCTGGCCACCCAGCCATCCAGGTCCTCGGCCGAGAAGACGTTGTCCAGGCTCTGCAGCGGCCGCAAGTGCTGCACCGCGGTGAATTCGGTGGAGAACATCCCGCCGACCCGCTGGCTGGGCGAGTCCGGCGTCCGCAGCTCGGGGATCTGTTCCTCGATGCCCTCGAGCTCGCGCATCATCGTGTCGTACTCGTAGTCCGAGATCAGCGGCGAGTCGAGCACGTAGTACCGGTACTGATGCTCCTGCAGCTCGGCGGCCAGCTCGGCATGCCTCTGCCGCGGATCCTGCTCGGTCATCTGGCCACTCCCTGATCAGCTCGGCTCGATCATCTCGGGCGCGATCCGCGCCGCTTCCCGGCAGTGCTCAAGCGCCGCTCGAGCCGCCGCCGGGGAGAATCCGGCCAGCCCGCAGGCCGGCGTGATCACCACCTGCCGGGTCAGCATGCCTGCCGCCAGCCCGGTGCGCCGCCACAGCGTGACCACCGACTCCGCGGTCTGCCGCGGCGCCAGCGGCGGCCCGCTGGCCAGCTTTCCGGCGCTGCTCGACGGCAGCGCGCCGGCGAACAGGCCGATGCCGTCCTCGGCCAGCTCCGCGACCTGGTCGATGGCCGAGTTCGGTAGGTGACCGAGATCGAAACTGACCGCCGCGGCGCCGGCCTGCCTTATTTCCGGGAACGGGGCTGGCCGGCCGCAGCAGTGCACCAGCGTGAATGCCGACGGCGCGGCCAGCACGGTTGCCAAGCGCTGGCTGGCGACCGCTCGATCGACGGCGGGAACCAGGTTCAAGCCGCTGGCAGTGGGAACCCGCCCGGCCAGCACGGCTGGCAAGGCGGGCTCGTCGAGTTGCACGATGAGCCTCGCGCCCGGCACCCGCTTGCGCACGTCGGCCGCATGTGCGGCCAGCCCCTCGGCCAGCGACGCCGTCAGGTCGGCCACGGCACCCAGATCGGCGAGCGCAGGATTGACCGAATGGCTGAGTTCGACAGTGGCGGCGAGCGTCCACGGCCCGCACACCGCGATCTTGAGCGGGCCGGTGTAGCCGCTGGCTACCTCCTCCAGCGTGTCGAGATCCCTGGACAGGTATCCGGACGCTCTGCTGGCATCCCGGCCCGGCCGGCCGCTCAGCTTCCACCCGTGCGGTGTCGTCTGCACCGGCAGGTCGACCAGCAGCGCGGCGGTCCGGCCGACGATATCGGCACCTGGCCCGCGACCAGGCAACTCGGGCAGGTAGGGCAGGTCCGGCAGCTCGCCGAAGACAACCCGGCAGGCCTCCAGGGGATCGGTGCCCGGCATCGACCCGATACCGGTCGCGCTCCCGGCTGACCACGGAAACTGCAGACTGTCGCTCACGCTCAGAGCCTAGTGATGCCTGCCGACATCGCAGGAGCAGTCGCGATCCGGCGGTTCGCATCCGCCGAGGCGGCCGCGGCCCCGCCCGGCGAGGTCAGCCATTCAAGGTGCGGCTGATCGTGGCGCTGCCGAGGACTGCATCGCCGTCGTAGAAGACCGCCGCCTGGCCCGGCGCGACGCCACGGACGGGCTCGCGCAGGCTGATCCGGACACCGTCGCCGGCCGGCTCGCAGACTGCCTGGTGTGCCTCCCCGTGAGCGCGCACCTGGACCAGGCAGTCGACTGGGCCAGCGGGCTGCGGGCAGCCCGACCACACCGGCCTGCTTGCCTGGATCTCCAGGACGTCGAGGGCCTCAGCTGGGCCGACGGTGACGGTCCGTGACACCGGCTCGATATTCAGCACGAACCGCGGCCTGCCATCAGCAGCCGGGCGGCCCAGGCGCAGGCCCTTGCGCTGCCCGATGGTGAACCCGTAGCTGCCGTCGTGGCTGCCAACCACCGTGCCGTCCGGTTCGACGATGTCACCTGGCGCGCTGCCAAGGTGCCGCCGCAGGAAGCTCCTGGTATCGCCGTCGGCGATGAAGCAGACGTCGTGACTATCCGGCTTGTCGGCGACTGCCAGGCCGCGGTCGGCCGCTTCCCGGCGGATGAGGTCCTTGGTGGTATCGCCCAGCGGGAACATGGCCCGGCCGAGCTGGGCACTGGTCAGCACCGCGAGTACGTAGGACTGATCCTTGGCCTGGTCTACGCTGCGGACGAGCCGGACCTTGCCGTTGCCGCCGGGCACCGGCTCCAGCCGGGCATGGTGGCCCGTGCAGACCGCGTCGAAGCCGAGCGCGGCCGCCCGGTCCAGCACGGCCGCGAACTTGATCTTCTCGTTGCAGCGCAGGCACGGGTTCGGCGTGTGGCCGCGAGCGTATTCATCGACGAAGTCCTGGACGACGGCCGCGTGGAACCGCTCAGCCATGTCCCAGACATAGAACGGGATCCCGATTACATCGGCTGCCCGCCGCGCGTCGCGGGCGTCTTCGAGCGTGCAGCAACCCCTGGCGCCAGTCCGGTAGGAACTCGGATTACTGGACAGCGCCAGGTGCACGCCGGTGACGTCGTGGCCGGCCTCGGCCGCGCGTGCGGCCGCCACCGCGGAGTCGACGCCGCCTGACATGGCGGCGAGCACGCGCAGACTAGTCATCTCAGTCAGGATATGCGGGCTACCTGGCGGCCCGGCGGGCCCGCTCCACGACCTCGCCGATCACGGCACCGAGCGCGTCGACATCGGACTGCTGGGAGGAGTGACCGAGCGAGAACCGGAGGGAGCCGCGGGCCCGCGCATCGTCCGCGCCCATAGCCAGCAGCACGTGGCTCGGCTGGGCTACGCCCGCGGTGCAGGCCGAGCCGGTCGAGCAGGCGATGCCGCGAGCATCAAGCAGCATCAGCAGCGCGTCACCCTCACAACCGGGAAAGGAAAAATGGGCGTTGCCGGGGAGCCGGCCAGGTCCGGGCGCAGCCCCGTTCAGGATGGCGTCCGGCACCGCCGCCGTCACCTGCGCGACGAGGTCGTCCCGTAGCGACGCCAGCCGCTTTGCCTCATCGGCCCGGCGCTGCGTGGCCAGTTGCACCGCGACGGCGAACCCGCGGATCGCCGGGACGTCCAGTGTGCCCGACCTGACATCGCGCTCCTGCCCGCCGCCATGCAGTACCGGTACCGGCTGGGCACCCTTGGCCAGGAGCAGCGCGCCTACCCCGATAGGGCCGCCGATCTTGTGGGCGCTGATGGTGAGCGCAGTCGCACGGCTGGCCGCCAGGCTCACGGGAAGGTGGCCGGCGGCTTGCACCGCGTCGCTGTGGAACGGGATCTGATACTCGGCTGCAACCTCGGCCAGCTGGGCGATCGGCTGCACGGTGCCGACCTCATTGTTGGCCCACATCACGCTGATCACCGCGACACTGTCGAGGTCCTGCTCGATGGCCGCCGCCAGCTCCGCCGGGCTGACCGTGCCGGTCGGCCCGGACGGCAGCCAGTGTGCGTGCGCGCCCTGGTGCTCGGCCAGCCACCGCACGCTGTCGAGCACCGCGTGGTGCTCGGTTGGCGCAGCCAGCACGCGACGCCGCCGCGGGTCGGCGGCCAGCCGGGCCCAGTACAGTCCCTTGACCGCGAGGTTGTCGGCTTCGGTGCCGCCACTGGTGAAGACGACCTCGCTCGGCCTGGCTCCGTATGCTTCGGCAATCAGCTCCCTGGACTCCTCCACCACGCGGCGGGCCCGGCGGCCGGCGTTGTGCAGCGAGGAAGGGTTACCGAGCTGAGCCAGTTCCTCAGTCATCGCCTCCAGGACGGCGGGCAGCATCGGGGTCGTCGCCGCATGGTCGAGGTACGCCGACACGGCGGAGGACGTCCTGGCCTCCGCCGTGGGCGCCTGCCCGGCGGCATCAGTGTTCGACATTATGCGTTCAGCCTAACGGCGTTCCGGACAAGATGACCGGCTGCGAGCGGAGGCCAGCTGCCGGGCAGCCGTCAGATGCTCGCGCTCAGCCCTCGGCTCGCTTGCTGATCTCCTCTATGAGCTGCGGGACGACCTTGAACAGGTCGCCCACCACACCGAAGTCGGCCAGCTCGAAGATCGGCGCTTCCGGGTCCTTGTTGACAACCATGATCGTCTTGGATGTCTGCATCCCAGCCCGGTGCTGGATGGCACCGGAGATGCCAATCGCCATGTAGAGCTGCGGCGAGACGGTCTTTCCGGTCTGGCCCACCTGGAACTGGTGCGGGTACCAGCCAGCGTCGGTCGCGGCCCTGGAGGCGCCTACCGCAGCTCCCAGGGAGTCGGCAAGCTGCTCGATCAGCGCGAAGTGCTCGCCGGAGCCGAGCCCGCGGCCACCGGAAACCACGATCGAGGCCTCGGTCAGCTCCGGTCGCTCGCCCTGTTCGGCAACTACCTTGCCGGTCAGCCGGGCGGTCTTAGCGCTCGCCGGTATTTCCGCCTGCACCGGTTCGAGCTCGGCCGGGCCTGCCGCGGGCACGGGCGTCGCCGCATTGGGCCGGACCGCGATGATCGGGGTACCGGTACGCACCCTGGACTGCACCGTGATCGCGCCGCCGAAGATCGACTGCTCGCCGACCAGCCCGCCGGCGTCGTCCGCCGCCAGGCCGATGACGTCGGTCAGCACGCCGGAGCCGGTCTTCACCGCCAGCCGGCCGGCTATCTCACGGCCTTCCGACGTCGCGGCGATGAGCACTGCCGCGGGCGCCTTAACGGCGACCAGGTGCGCGAGCAGCTCGGCCTTGGGCGCGACCACGTAGTCGGCGTAGTCAGGGCTGTCCGCTACGTAGACCTTGGCCGCGCCGAACTCGGCCAGCCTGCCGCGGCCGCCCTCGGCCCCGTCGCCCGTCCAGACCACCGATGGCTCGCCGTGCACGCGGGCTAGCGTGAGCAACTCGGTAGTGACCTTCTTGACGGTCTCGCCATCGTGCTCGGCGAGTACCAGGATCTCAGCCATGTAAGACAGCCTTCCGCGTGAGCCGCAGTGGTCAGATGAACTTGCGCGATGCCAGGAACTCGGCGGCTTTCGCGCCACCGTCTCCCTCGTCGGTGACGATCGTCCCGGCGGCCCGCGGCGGCCGGTTAGCGAAGCTGACGACCTGCGTGGCACTCGCGGCCAGGCCAGCCTGGCTGGCGTCCATCCCCAGATCCGCCAGGCTCAGCGTCTCGACCGGCTTCTTCTTTGCCGCCATGATGCCCTTGAAGGACGGGTACCGCGGCTCGTTGATCTTCTCTACCACGCTGACGACGGCGGGCAGCGCGCCTTCGACGGTGTCGTAGCCGTAGTCGGCCTGGCGGTGGATGGTGATCTTCGATCCGTCGGTCTCGACTTTGCTGGCGAAGGACATCTGCGGCACGCCGAGCCGTTCGGCCAGCATCGCCGCTAGCATGCCCATCCGTGCGTCAGTGGACTCCGAGCCGAGTATGACCAGGTCAAAGCCGGTGCGGCCGAGCACGTTCGCCAGCACGGCCGAGGTCACCAGGCCATCTGAACCGCGCAGCGCCTCGTCGGTGACGTGAACCGCCTTATCCGCGCCCATCGACAACGCCTTGCGGATCGCGTCGGCTGCCTTTCCCGGGCCCATCGAGACGATCGTCACCTCGCCGCCATGCGCTTCTTGCAGCCGCAGCCCTTCCTCGATCGCGTAGTCGTCGAGTTCGTTGATCACGGCGTCGGCCGCATCCCGGTCGAGCGTGCTGTCGTCGGCCCGCAGCCTGCGCTCCGACCAGGTATCCGGCACCTGCTTTACCAAGACCACGATGTTCATGACCGGCAGCCGACCTTCCGTTTACGTCTTGCCCTGAACCTATGTTACTGGCGAGTTAAGTAACTACCCGGACCGGCCGCCCGCTGCCCGCGACTCCGCGGCCTCAACCACGTTAGCCAGCAGCATGGCCCGCGTCATCGGGCCGACGCCGCCCGGCATCGGCGCGAGGTAGCCCGCCACGTCGGCGACGCCCGGTTCCACGTCACCCACCAGGCCTGCCGCGGTCCGGGTGATGCCGACATCCAGCACCGCCGCACCCGGCTTGACCATGTCAGCGGTCAGCAGCCCTGGCCGCCCGGCGGCCACCACGATGATGTCAGCGGCACGGCTGTGCCCGGCCAGGTCCCTGGTGCCGGTATGGCATTGCGTCACGGTGGCATTCTCGCTCCGCCGGGTCAGGAGCAGCCCGAGGGCACGCCCGACGGTGATGCCGCGGCCGACTACCGTCACGTCAGCGCCAGCGATCGGCACGTCATAGCGCCGGAGCAGTTCGACGATGCCTTTCGGAGTGCATGGCAGCGCGCCAGGCTCGCCGAGCACGAGCCTGCCCAGGTTCACTGGCGTCAGGCCGTCAGCGTCCTTGGCCGGGTCGATCATGCCGAGCACGCGCTGCGCGTCCAGGCCGGCCGGCAGCGGCAGCTGGACGATATAGCCGGTGCACGCGGGATTGGCGTTCAGCTCGGCAATGACGTCCTCGACCTGCTGCTGGCTGGCGCTGGCTGGCAGGTCCCGGCGGATGCTGACGATCCCGACCTGGGCGCAGTCGCGATGCTTGCCGGCCACGTACGAGCGGCTGCCCGGGTCATCACCGACGAGCACGGTGCCGAGGCCGGGCGTGCGGCCCGCTTCAGCGAGCTTTGCCACCCGCCCGGCGAGCTCTTCGCGGATCGCCGCGGCAGCGGCCTTACCGTCCAGAATGGTCGCAGTCATCGCGCGATCATTCTGCCGGACAGGCCGGGCCGCGCCGCAACCGAGGCCGGTCAACCAGCCCGGCCGGCCCCTCCGGCCGCGCCGGACGGGCAGCGGCCGGCGGCCAGAGCCCGTTCCCGGCCGGAAACGCCAGGCGGGGCAAGCCCGCGCAGCGGCGTGCAGGTCAGTGATAGAAGTGCCGGACGCCGGTGAAGTACAGGGCCACCCCGGCGGCCTGTGCCGCCGCGATGACCTCGTCATCCCGGACCGATCCGCCCGGCTCGGCGATCGCTCGCACCCCGGCCTCGGTCAGGATCTGCAGGCCGTCGGCAAACGGGAAGAACGCGTCGCTGGCGGCGACCGATCCGGCGGCGCGGTCCCCCGCCCTGGCCACCGCGAGCCGGGCCGAGTCGACCCGGTTCACCTGGCCCATGCCGATGCCGACGCTGGCCAGCCCGGCCGCGAGCAGGATCGCGTTGGACTTGACCGCACGGCAGGCCCGCCAGGCGAATTCCAGGTCGGCGAGCACGGCGGCGTCGGCCGGGTCGCCGGCAGCGAGCGTCCAGTTCGCCGCGCTGTCACCGGGCTGCTCGCCGTCGTCCCTGGTTTGCATCAGCATGCCGCCGCTGACCTGACACCAGTCCAGCCCTGCGGTGCCGCTATCGGCCGGCCCCGCTACGGGCACGGTGCAGCGCAGCAGCCGCTGGTTCTTCTTCGCGGTGAGGATCTCCAGCGCGGCCGGCTCGAAGTCCGGGGCAATGACGACCTCGGTGAAAATCTCCGCTATCTGCGCGGCCATCTCCCGTGTCACGGTGCCATTCGCCGCGATCACCCCGCCGAACGCTGACACCGGGTCGCAGGCGTGAGCGTTGCGATGGGCCTGCGCCAGGTCCGCGCCGAGCGCGATGCCGCACGGGTTAGCGTGCTTCATGATCGCTACGCAGGGCTCGGTGAAGCCGAACGCCGCGCGCAGGGCCGCATCGGCGTCCACGTAGTTGTTGTACGACATGGCCTTGCCGTGCAGCACCTCGGCACTGGCGATGCCGGACTCCCCGCCCGCCGCGCCGCTGGCCGACCGCAGGTACAGCGCCGCACGCTGATGCGGATTCTCGCCGTAGCGCAGGACATCCTTGCGGGTCCACGTCGCGCCGACCACATCCGGCCAGCCGGTCTGCGCGGCCACCGGGTCGGGTGCGTAGGCAGCCGCGAACCACGACGACACGGCCACGTCGTAAGCGGCAGTGTGCGCGAAGGCCTGCGCCGCAAGCCGTCGGCGCTGATCTAGCGTGAAGCCGCCAGCAGCGAGCGCTGCGATCACGTCCGGATAACTGGCAGGACTGGTTATCACCGAGACGGTGGCATGGTTCTTGGCGGCCGCCCGGACCATTGCCGGGCCGCCGATGTCGATCTGCTCGACGCACTGCGCCGGGGTGCCGCCACTCGCTACCGTCTGCCCGAACGGATACAGGTTCGACACCAGCAATTCGAACGGGGCGATGCCGAGCTCGGTCAGTCGCTCGCGGTGGCTGTCATTGGCCATGTCGGCAAGCAGCCCTGCGTGCACTGCCGGATGCAGCGTTTTCACCCTGCCGTCCAGGCACTCCGGGAAGCCGGTCACCTGCTCGACCGGCGTGACCGGCAGGCCAGCGGCGGCGATGGCGGCGGCTGTCGTGCCCGTCGACACGATCTGCACGCCGGCCGCGTGCAGCGCCTGCGCAAGCGCGGCGAGCCCGTCTTTGTCGTAGACGCTGATCAGCGCCCGCCTTATCGGCACCCTGGTCAACTGCCAATCCTCACTTTCCGGCCACGTACCGACCAGCCTTCGCGGACCATCCGGCCTACTGTCGTTACCACGAGCGAGCGCTCGGCCACCTTGATCCGTTCGTGCAACGACTCCTCGTCGTCGTCATCGAGTACCGGAACGGCCGCCTGGGCCACGATCGGTCCGCTGTCGATGCCGGAATCAACGAGGATGACGCTGCAGCCGGTCACCTTGACCCCGTGCGCCAGCGCCTCCGCGACACTATGGATGCCGGGAAACGATGGCAGCAGCGCCGGGTGCGTGTTGATGACGCGGCCGCCGAACTTGCCGAGGAACTCGGTACCCACCAGCTTCAGGAAGCCGGCCGCGATGATCAGGTCGGGTTCGAACGCGGCGCATTCGGCAGTCAGCGCCTTGTCCCAGGCGAACCGGTCCGGAGAATCTTGCACCCGCCGTACGAACGCCGGAATCCCGGCGGCAGCAGCCCTGGCCACCCCGCCAGTTCCCGCCCGGTCTGCCCCCACAGCGACGACTTCAGCGCCGAAGCCCGCGTCTGCGCAGGCGTCGATCAGCGCCTGCAGGATAGTGCCCGTGCCCGAGACGAGCACGAGCAGTCGTGATCGTGACTGACTGACCGTGAGCTCCTTTGCCTGCCTGACTGGTCTGCTGACCGCCCAGTCTGCCTGACCGCGGCGGAGGCCCGGCTTCTTGGCGGCCGCCACCCCGAATGGGCTGACTGCCCGGGAAGTCATCAGGGTACCCGGCCGACCGCCAGCGACGTCGGGCGACCAGCACGCGGCCGGAAGCCGTGATCGCCTACACAATGGTTCGGCGGTACAGGTCTTTTCATCATCTGCCGTGAGCACGGACCGGCCTGGCGGAGTCACCCGGCCCCGGCCTGGCGCGGTCGCGCAGCGCGCCCGACTTGCGTAGCCCGGCGTAATTCGCCAGGCCGGCGGCTACCGCCGCACTGACGCCGATCTCCAGGGCCGACACGATGCCGGCCTGCCAGGGCGACGGTCCTATGGCGGCGAGCCGGCCGTCGCCAAGCGGGCCACCGGAGACCGCTGCAAGCAGGCCGATGAGCGCCCCCGAAGCCAGGCCGGAGGCCAGGCCGAGCAGCGGCGCGGCGTCCAGCGCGAGCCTCGGCGCAGCCCGGACCAGCAGCACACCGCCGAGCGCGCCCGCCAGGTACGGCATCGCCAGCACGGCCGCCGTGACCCAGGTTGGCGTGGCCGCGTGCAGTCCCGGCGGCAGCGCGGCCAGCATCGGGAACGCCGGCAGCTGCGCAATCGCCGTGCCGGTCGGCGCTACCACGGTCCCGGATCCGAATGCGAAGCCCGGCCCGAGCATGAAGGCCGTCGCCCAGATCACGGCGTTCGGCAGGTAGGCGAGTTCCAGCAGGCACAGCAGCACGGTGCCCACGGCGCCCGGCGCGAGGTCCCGCTCCAGCGCGGCAGCCTCAGGCAAGTGCGCGGCGAGGCAGATCGCCGCGATCAGCGCACCCGCCGCGGTCAGCGTAGCCAGGGCACCGGCAACGCCGACCACGGCGGATCTCGGCCGGGTTGGCAGCAGGCGGATGAGCCGCGGCCACGGGGCGAGCGCCCGCGCACCGCCGAGCCCGGCCGCCGCGAGGGCAAGCCCTAGCCCGCACGCGACCGACTGCACCTCCGAAGACGACACCAGCGCCGACCTGCCGACCGCCGCAAGCACCCCGGTGAGCAGCGCGTACGGCACGGCAACTGCCGCGGCGGCGTAGCCAGCCTGGCGCAGCCGCCGCACCTGCGCCGTCCGGACTACCCACCGCCCGGCCCGCCAGAGCAACGTTCCCGGCAGCAGCACGAGGCCGAGCGGCAGCAGGCCGATCCGGCCCGCGCCGCGAAAGGTGAAGCTTACGTGCTGGGCCACCAGCCAGAGCGCGGCTGAGATGCGCAGCACGGCCGGCAGGCCCAGGCCCAGGCCCTGGTGCGGGGCCGCTACCCAGCCGATCAGCGCCAGCACCGCCAGCACCGCCACGCCCGTCGCCGTCACCGCGGCCGCGGCTAGCGTGCCAGCCGCCAGCAGAGACCGCGTGCCGCTGCCCGGACCATCGCTCCCGGCAGGGCCGGCCGACGTCCCTCGTCGCGCACGGCCCCGGCTAGCCGGGCCACCTTCAGAGCGTGCGGCAAGCCGGGCGGACGGACCGGCCTGGCGGGCACCAACGGCAGAAGCGGTCACAAGACTCAAGCCTGGCAATCCCGCGCTGCGCTGCGGCGGAGGCGCGCCGGAAGCAGCGCGCCAGGCCCGGCCTGAAGGCTCGGGTGCTGCCCCGTCCGCCCCGGCCCGAAGCCTAGCCGGTACTGCCCGTGGCCCGCCTATCCGGCCCGCATGACGTCGCGGACAAGGCTGGCCGTCTCGCTCGGGGTCCGGCCAACGCGGACGCCGACCTTCTCGAGCGCTTCCTTCTTCGCCTGCGCGGTCCCGGCTGAGCCGGAGATGATGGCGCCCGCGTGGCCCATTGTCTTGCCTTCAGGGGCGGTGAAACCGGCTACATAGGCGACGACCGGCTTGGTGACGCTCTTCTCGATGAACGCGGCGGCCCGCTCCTCGGCGTCACCGCCGATCTCCCCGATCATCACGATGGCATCGGTTTCCGGATCATCCTGGAAGGCCTGCAGGCAATCGATGTGGGTAGTGCCGATGATGGGGTCGCCGCCGATGCCCACCGCGGTAGAGAAGCCGATGTCACGCAGCTCATACATCATCTGGTAGGTCAGCGTTCCGGACTTCGAGACGAGCCCGATCCGGCCTTCCGAGGTAATGTCGGCCGGGATGATGCCGGCGTTGGACTTGCCCGGCGAGGCCACGCCCGGGCAGTTCGGCCCGACAATCCTGGTCCGATTGCCCGACGCTTCGGCGCGTGCCCAGAACGCGGCAGTGTCATGCACCGGCACGCCTTCGGTAATGACGATGGCCAGCGGTATCTGCGCGTCGATCGCCTCGATGACGGCGTCCTTGGTGCCGGCCGGCGGCACGAAGACCACGGACACGTTGGCGCCGGTCGCCGCCATCGCCTCGGCAACGTCAGCAAAGACCGGCACGTCCCGCCCGGATAGGTCGACCGTCTGGCCGGCCTTGCGGGGATTGGTGCCGCCGACCACGTTGGTGCCAGCCGCGATCATCCGCGCGCCGTGCTTGCGGCCTTCCGACCCGGTGATGCCCTGCACGATGACGCGGCTGCCGGCGTTCAGGAAGATCGCCATGTCATGCTCCGTTCACGGCCGCGGCGGCCAGCTCGGCGGCGCGGCGCGCCGCATCGTCCATGGTGGCGACCTGCTCGACCAGCGGCAGGTTGGCCTCGGCCAGGATCCTGCGGCCCTGCGCCGCGTTGTTGCCGTCCAGCCGGACGACGATCGGGTGCCGGACCGGTTCCCCCCGGTCAGCAAGCAGCGCCATCGCCGACACGATGCCGTTGGCCACCGCGTCACACGAGGTGATTCCGCCGAACACGTTGACCAGCACGCTGCGCACGCTCGGGTCGGACAGCACGATGTCCAGGCCGTTGGCCATCACCTCGGCCGAGGCACCGCCGCCGATGTCGAGGAAGTTGGCTGGCCGCACGCCGCCGAACTCCTCGCCCGCGTAGGCGACCACGTCCAGGGTGGACATCACCAGGCCCGCGCCGTTCCCGATGATCCCCACGGCTCCGTCGAGCTTGACGTAATTAAGGTGCTTGGCCTTCGCCCTCGCCTCGATCGGATCAACGGCGGCGGGGTCTGCGAAGGATCCCCACTCCTGCCGGAACGCGGCGTTGTCATCAAGGGTGACCTTGGCGTCGAGTGCGACGACCCGGCCATCACCGGTGTAGACGAGCGGGTTAACCTCGACCAGCGTCGCGTCCTCGTCGGTGAACACGGCCCACAGCCGCTCGGCCAGTTGCGCCGCGCCGTCCTGCGCCTCCACGGGCAGGCCGCCCGCCCGGACGATCTCCAGCGCCTTGGCGCGGTCGACGCCCGTCAGCGGACTGACCGGGATCTTGGCGAGCGCCTCCGGATGAGTCCTGGCCACTTCCTCGATCTCTACGCCGCCCTCGACCGAGCACATCGACAAGAAGGTCCGCTCTGCCCTGTCGACCAGGAACGACAGGTAGTACTCCTGGGCGATGTCAGTGTCCTCAGCCACCAGCACGGTGTGCACGGTATGGCCCTTGATATCCATGCCGAGGATGGCCGCGGCCTTGTCTTCGGCCTCGTCCGGGGTGTCGGCCAGCTTGACTCCGCCAGCCTTCCCCCGGCCGCCGGTCTTCACCTGAGCCTTGATCACGACCAGTGGCTTGGCCCCGGCGTTCCCGGCGGCGAACTCCTCGGCAATCTGCCTGGCCTCGGCCGCGACAGCGGCCACCTTGCCCCGCGGAATCGGGACGCCGTACTCAGCGAATAGCTCCTTCGCCTGATATTCGAACAGGTCCACTCGGGTCCGTCCTTCGTGCTCGGGGATCAGTGCGGCACCTTCGCCGCCCCGCGGCTGGAAGCCTAGTGCCGACGAGCCGCAGGCCGGCCAACCGGGTCGCGGGCACCGCACCACGTCCCGGCGGCCAGGCAGCTAGCCGACGGGCTCCGTGCTGCCCAGCTCCGACCGGACCCAGTCAACGATCTCGGTTGTCGTCGCGCCGGGGGTGAAGATCTTTGCCACGCCCATCCGCTCGAGCTCAGCGATGTCGGCATCGGGGATTATGCCGCCGCCGAAGACCGTGATATCGGTCGCATCCTTCTCGGCCAGCAGTTCGAGGACGCGACTGAACTGCGTCATGTGCGCTCCGGACAAGATGGACAGGCCGATGGCATCGGCATCCTCCTGCAGTGCCGCCGAGACGATCTGCTCCGGGGTCTGATGCAGCCCGGTGTAAATGACCTCAACCCCGGCGTCCCGCAGGGCCCGCGCCACCACCTTCGCGCCGCGATCATGACCGTCCAGGCCAGGCTTGGCGATGATCACCCGGATACTGCTCATGCAACCCTCCGACCAGCCTCAGCGGGCCGCCGACAAGACCGGCAGCCAGAATTAGCGTAACCGGCCCGACGGGTGCGGGCCGCCCGACGGGTGCGGGCCGCCCGGCGGCGGCGGGACCTGAGCTGGCGCGGGTGCGGATCTGCGGCTCGCCAGCGACGGCGCGGGCGCATCGCTGCAGGCAGGTGAACGCGGGCTGATGCTACAGCTTCTCGATCGGCGCGTACCGCAGCACCAGGTGCTTGATGCCGTAGTCGCCGCCAAAGTCGATCTTGGCCTCCGGGTCGTCGCCGCGCCCTTCCACCGACAGCACGGTGCCCAGGCCGTAAGAGTCGTGGTTGACCCGGTCGCCCGGATGCAGCGACGGGACCGGCCGGTTGCCGACGGCCCGAACCCCGGGCCGCCGGGCCAGGCGCTCGGCTGCGGGCTGGGTGCTGGCCGACTCATCCCGGCGCCACTCGATCAGCCCGGCCGGGATCTCCGTCAGGAACCGGGACTGCCGGTGGAAGCCGGGGCGACCGAACCAGGTGCGCGTCGCCGCCCTGGTCACGTAGAGCCGCCGCATCGCCCTGGTGATGCCGACGTAGGCCAGCCGCCGCTCCTCGGCCAGTTCCCGCTCGTCGCCCATCGACCGCTCATGCGGGAAGACGTTCTCCTCCAGGCCGGTCAGGAAGACGACGGGGAATTCCAGGCCCTTGGCGGTGTGCAAGGTCATCAGCGTGACCATGCCGCCGTGCTGCTCGCCGTCGGGGACCTCGTCCGCGTCCGCCACTAGCGATACCTGCTCGAGGAACTCGGCCAGGGTGCCCCCCGGATTGCGGGCGTCGAACTCGCGGGCGACCGCAACCAGCTCGGTCAGGTTCTCGATCCGGCTGGCATCCTGCAAGTCGGATGACGCCTGCAATTCGGCGACGTAACCCGTCCGGTCGAGCACCGCCTCCGTCAGGTCGCCGACCGCCGCCCCCGCCGCCGCCAGCGCGCGCAATCCGGTCATCAGCTCGTTGAAGCCCTCGATCGCCCGCGCGGACCTGGCCGCCAGGCCGGGAACGTCGTCAGGCCGGGCAAGCGCCTCCGCGAAGCTGATCTTGTCCCTGCTGGCCAGCGCGGCCACGCACTCCTCGGCCCTGTCACCTATCCCGCGCCGGGGTGTGTTGAGGACGCGGCGCAACGACACCTCGTCCCCGGGGTTTGCGGTAAGCCGGAGGTAGGCCAGCAAGTCGCGGACTTCCCGGCGCTCGTAGAAACGGACGCCGCCAACCACCTTGTACGGCAGCCCGGACCGGATGAAAACCTCCTCGAAAACGCGGGACTGCGCGTTCGTCCGGTAGAAGACCGCAACCTCACCGGGCGAAGCGTCGGCGGCGTCGGACAGCCGGTCGACTTCCTCGGCCACGAACGCGGCCTCGTCGTGCTCGCTGTCGGCCACGTACCCGATGATCGGCGGCCCGTCGCCGGCCTGCGACCAGAGATTCTTCGGGATCCGGCCCGGATTGCGGGAGACCACCGCGTTCGCCGCAGCAAGGATGTTCTGCGTCGAGCGGTAGTTCTGCTCCAGCAGGATGACTCGCGCCCCGGCAAAGTCGCGCTCGAACTCCTCGATGTTCCTGATGGTGGCGCCGCGGAAGGCGTAGATGGACTGGTCGGCATCGCCGACCACGACCAGTTCGGCCGGCGACTCGCCGCCCGCCCCGGCCAGTTCCCGGACCAGCACGTACTGTGCGTGGTTGGTGTCCTGGTACTCATCGACCAGGACGTGCCGGAACCTCTCCCGGTACTCGGCAGCCACGTCGGGGAAGGCCTGCAGCAAGTTGACGGTGACCATGATCAGGTCATCGAAGTCCATCGCCCCGGCCGCGACCAGCCGCCGCTGGTACTCCGCATACGCCTCGCCGAGGGTCTTCTCCCGGTAGCCGCTGGCCCTCGCCAGCACCGTTTCATAATCGACCAGCTCGTTCTTCAGGTTCGATACCTGGCCGAGTATCCCCTTCGGGGGGAAGAACTTCGTGTCCAGCTCAAGTTCACGGCAGACCATGGCCATCAGCCGTTGCGAGTCGGCCTGGTCGTAGATGGAGAAGCTGGACGGGTAGCCGAACCGCCGCGCTTCGCGGCGAAGGATGCGCACGCAGGCCGAATGGAAGGTCAGCAGCCACATCGACCGGGCGCGGTGACCAGTGAGCAAGGCGGCCCTGGCAGCCATTTCCCCGGCTGCCTTGTTGGTGAACGTGATGGCGAGTATCTGGCCCGGCGCCACGTCCCGCTCGGCCAGCAGGTAAGCGATGCGGTGGGTGAGCACCCGCGTCTTGCCCGAGCCGGCGCCGGCCACGATCAGCAGGGGGCTGCCCTCGTGCGTGACGGCAGCGCGCTGCTGCGGGTTCAGCCCGTCCAGGAGGGAGTCGACAACCAACGCGGTCACCTGCCTAAGCCTAGGCGGTAGCACCGACATCCGGGCCGCTCCACGCCGCCCGGCCGCCCGGCCGCCCGGGCCGGGATACCCCTCCGCCCGCGGGCCGCTTAGCTCACCGATCCGCGCAAGCCGTTATTCGTCCGGCGCAGTCGTCGGGGTTGACCTGGTCAGAGTCTGCTTGCGGAAGAACGCCGGCGCGGTAGCCCGCATGTAGATAAAGCCGATAACGCCGGCCAGCGCCGACGCGAACGCGATGATGAATATCCCGCCGACCTTCCAGTGCAGTCCGGGCACAGTCCAGTGGGTATAGCCGGTTGTCCACACCCAGTCGCTTTGCAGGCTGACGAGGCCGGCCGCATACATGATCCCGCCACCGAGGAACGGCAGGATGCCCTGCATGAACAGGTTCCGGACGCTGCTCGTCAGCGTCTTGCGGTAGTACCAGACGCAGGAGAATGCGGTAAGGCCGTAGTAGAAGGCGATGTAGAGGCCGATGGCGGTCACCGCATCCGCGATCGGGTTGCCGCCGGAGATGTAGTTCAGCGGGATATACAGCGCGATCGATGCAAGCCCCATCCAGATCGTCGAGGTCGTCGGCGTAAGGAAGCGCGGGTGAATCTTCGCGAACGACTTCGGGATGGCGGCATAAGCGGCCATCGACAGGGTGGTCCTGGCCGTCGGCAGGATCGTGGTCTGCGTGGACGCCGACGCCGACGTCAAGATCATCAGGATCAGCAGGCGCGCCAGGACGGCAGCGAAACCAGTCGCCCCGAAGATGGCGTTGCCGAGGATAGAAAGCACGTCAAACTGGTGGCCTGTGTTCAGCAGCCCGATGCCCTTGGATCCCACCCCGGCGAAGGCCTGGACGCCGAAGATGACTATCACGTAGCAGAGCAGCAGGATCACGGTCGAGATGATCGCGGCCCGCCCCGGCGTCCGCGCCTTGTCCGCGGTCTCCTCGTTGACCGAGACGGCGGTGTCCCAGCCCCAGTAGATGAACAGCATGAGGATGATGCCACTGACAAACGCCGAGAACGGCAGGCCCGTCGGCAGCAGCCAGGACAGGTGCGGAGTGACGGCCGTCGGTGGCGGGTGGCTCCCGGTCGCCTTGACCAGTGCGGTGATGGCAAGGACGAACAGCATGATGATCTCGACGGTCAGCAGTATGCGCTGCAACCAGACCGATACCTCGATGCCGGTATAGCAGATGGCCGTCATCGCCACGATCCAGCCGATGCCCACCAGCAGCACCCAGACGCTGGTCGCGTCCTGACCGATGGCGCTGGTGGGCCCCTGGAACAGGAAGAACATGTACTGCCCGGCGACCTGGGCGAGGCTCGCCATGACCAGGATGTCCGCGGCCACGATGGCCCAGCCGCCCGCCCAGCCGGTCTTCGGCCCGAATGCCCTGGTAGCCCAGGTGAAGGTGGTACCGCAGTCTGGGTCTGCCTTGTTCAACTCGCTGTAGCCGATCGAGCACAACAGCATCGGGATGAAGGCCAGCAGCGCGACCGATGGCGCCTTCAGCCCGACGAAGACAACGACGTAAAAGAGGGTCGCAGCCAGGCTGTAGGCCGGCGCGGTGGATGCGACGCCCATGACAACGCTGGAGACGAGGCCCAGTGCGCCTGTCTTGAGCCCCTTGTCCCGGTATTCCTCGACCGGCTCCAACTCAGCGGTAGTGGTGGCCATGAACCCGAATCGTCCCCTCCCAGACGGATCGCACCGCATCAGGCCGGGCCGGACGCGCACTACGCCTGACCACTGAGAGTAACCGAGAGTTACAGATTACTGCCAAGCGGGCAACGGTTCCAGCGCACATTCCACGCCGTAGCAACGATTTCAGTTGTACTCTGACCAAATTGCGACTAGTACCGTCGCAGCATCGTGGAGCACGAGGCTAGGATCGCTGCATGCGCATACTGCTCGTTGGAGCCGGCGGAGTCGGCACGGCCTTTGCCCGGATCGCCGCCCGACGCCGGTTCGCCAACCTGGTCATCGCCGACTACGACCTGACCAGGGCGCAGCACGCTGCCGCCGCCAAGGACAGCTACACCGCCGTTCAGCTTGATGCCAGGGACGAGGCGGCCACCGCCGCACTGCTCGCCGAGTACCACTGCGACGCGCTGATGAACGCCACCGACCCGCGCTTCGTCATGCCGCTGTTCCGCGCCGCGCTGGCCGCCAGGGTGAACTACCTGGACATGGCGATGTCGCTGTCTCGTCCAGATCCGGCCGAGCCGTACGCCAGGACGGGCGTGAAGCTCGGCGATGAGCAATTCGCCATGGCAGGGCAGTGGGAGGAAGCAGGCAAGCTTGCCCTGGCCGGGATCGGCGTCGAACCCGGCCTGTCCGACGTGTTCGCCCGGTATGCCGCTGACGAGCTGTTCAGCGAGATCGGCGAGATCGGCGTCCGCGACGGGGCGAACCTGACCGTGACCGGCTACGACTTCGCGCCGACCTTCTCCATCTGGACCACTATCGAGGAGTGCCTCAACCCGCCGGTGATCTGGGAGGCGGACCGAGGCTGGTTCACCACGCCGCCATTCAGCGAACCGAAGACCTTTAGCTTCCCGGCCGGCATCGGCGCGGTCGAATGCGTGAACGTGGAGCACGAGGAAGTTCTGCTGATTCCCCGCTGGGTCAGGGCGAACCGGGTCACCTTCAAGTACGGCCTCGGCGCCGAGTTCATCGGCGTCCTGGAGACGCTGCACAAGCTCGGCCTGGACCGCGCCGATCCGGTCAGCGTCGGTGGCAGCAAGGTGTCACCACGCGACGTGGTTGCCGCCTGCCTGCCTGACCCGGCCACCCTCGGCGCCAAGATGTCCGGCCTCACCTGCGCCGGGACCTGGGTGACCGGCACCGGGAAAGACGGAGCGCCGCGCGAGGTATATCTCTACCACGTGGCCGACAACGCGCAGACAATGGCTGAATACGGCTCGCAGGCGGTGGTCTGGCAGACTGCGGTCAATCCGGTCGTGGCGCTTGAGCTCATCGACTCCGGCGCCTGGTCGGGCGCCGGAGTGCTCGGGCCGGAAGCCCTGCCACCGCAGCCGTTCCTTGACTTGCTGACCGAGTACGGCTCACCGTGGGCGTGCGAAGAACGCACGCCGACGCGCGCCTGACCGCGCGAGTAATCGATGGCCCTTAATCACCGGAAATGGAGCCGACCGTGGCTAATGAACTGCAGAACTTTGTCGGTGGCCAGTGGACCGACTTGTCTTACGACAAGCGTGCTGACCTGATTGACCCGAGCACTGGCGAGGTATTCGCGACCGCCCCGATATCCGGCGAAGCCGAGGTGGATGCCGCGGTTGCGTCAGCCGCCGATGCCTTCCCCGGCTGGCGTGATGCGACGCCAGCCGAGCGCAGCCTGGCACTGCTGCGGATTGCCGATGCGATCGAAGCCCGAGCGGATGAGTTCGTCAAGGCCGAGTCGCAGAACACCGGCAAGCCACTCGGTCTCACCGCCTCGGAGGAAATCCCGCCGATGGTCGACCAGATCCGGTTCTTCGCCGGCGCGGCCCGGATGCTGGAGGGCCGGTCGGCCGGCGAGTACATGGCGGGCTTCACCTCGTTCATCCGGCGAGAGCCGGTGGGAGTCTGCGCCGCGGTGACACCGTGGAACTACCCGATGATGATGGCAGTGTGGAAGTGGGCGCCCGCGCTGGCAGCCGGCAACACTATGGTGCTCAAGCCGTCGGACACCACGCCCTACTCCACCTTGCTGATGGCTGAGCTGATGAGCGAGTTCCTGCCGGCCGGAGTGTTCAACGTCATCTGCGGGGACCGCGATACCGGCCGTGCGCTGATCTCACACAAGGTGCCGCAGATGGTATCGATAACCGGCTCCGTCCGGGCCGGCCGGGAGGTGGCACAGGCGGCTGCAGCCGACCTGAAGCGCGTGCACCTGGAACTCGGCGGCAAAGCGCCGGTCATCGTCTTCGATGACGCCGACCCGGAAAAGGCGGCGGCGGCTATCGCGATGGCCGGCTACTTCAACGCCGGCCAGGACTGCACGGCCGCGACCAGGGTGCTGGCCGGCTCGCGCATCCACGACGACTTCACCGCCGCGCTGGCCGAGCAAGCCAGGGCGCAGGTAACGGCAGGCCCGGACAACACCGACGCCAGCTATGGCCCGCTGAACAACGCCACCCAGCTGGACCGCGTCTCCGGTTTCATCTCCCGGCTGCCCGACCACGCCCGCGTCCTGGCGGGCGGCAACCGGGTCGGCGAGAAGGGCTACTTCTACGCCGCGAGCGTCGTCGATGGCCTCCGGCAGGACGACGAGATCATCCAGAACGAGGTCTTCGGCCCCGTCATCACCGTGCAGAAGTTCACCGCCGAGGCCGAGGCGCTGCGCTGGGCCAACGGGACCGAGTACGGCCTGGCGTCCTCGGTCTGGACAACCGACCACGGCAGGGCGATGCGGATGGCCCGCGCGCTGGACTTCGGCTGCGTCTGGATCAACACCCACATCCCGCTGGTCGCCGAGATGCCGCACGGCGGCTTCAAGCACTCCGGCTACGGCAAGGACCTGTCGATGTACGGGTTCGAGGACTACACCCGCATCAAGCACGTGATGTCCTCGCTGGACTAGCCAGCAGCCCGCTCCCTCAGCAGCCCGCGCGAGGCGCCCGGTGACCGCCGGGCGCTCTGCGGGCTGGCACCGGCCACGCAGCCCGGCGAGGATGGGAGCCGCCGTGACCCTTGCGGCGGATGCTGACCGCGGCGATGGCGCGGCACGTTGCGCGCTGGCCTGCTACGACATCGGCGCGGTGCTGTCGCTGGACCGGCTGGCAGCTGGCCACCCGGCTGTGCGCAAGGTGACGACCCCGGCCGGAACGTGCCTGCTGCCGCGCCAGCTCGTGCACGGCGACATCGGCCCGGACAACGTGCTGCTCGACGGTGAGCGGGTGGTGGCGATCATCGACTTCAGGCCGCATGTCCTGCCGGTGCTGTCCGCGGCCAGTACCGCGCCGTACTGGTATCACGTGTACGGGCAGCGGGCAGTGTCGGCGGCCGGGCGGGCGCCGATCCCGGGCCGGCTGCGGGAGCCTGGATGGCCGCGATCGAGGCCATCACCGCCGCTATCGGCCGTTCCTAGTCCGCTGAGAACGTCACCCGATCTTTGATCATGAAACTCCCGGCGGGGATCGCGATGGACGTGGTGGTTTTGGGGTCGGGCAAGGCAGTGCTACCGATATTTATCGGGAGAGTCAACCGATGACAGGGCCGACTAGGTGGATCCGCGCGATTCCGGGTCGGTAGCCGAGGCGGGCGTTCAGGCGGTTGATCGGCGCGTTCCGCTCCTCGTTGCTGGTGTGGAGTTCGGTGTAGCCGTTGGCGAGCGCCCAGTTGATTTCTGCAGCCTTCAGGGCACCCGCGATGCCGCGTCCGCGCCAGGCCCTCTTGACGGCGGTCATGGAGTGGCCTGCGGCCGTCGGCGCGGTCAGCGAGAGCTTTGCGAAGCCGACGACCTGTTCGCCGGCGAGCGCGATGAACGTCGCCTCCGGAGAGTCGGTAGGCCGCTGCATAGTGTGCGCCATCCAGTCCTCGAACGGTTCGAGGGCGACGTCCTCGAAGCCGGGGATGTCAGGCTGGGCTTC
>DAHVAR010000055.1 GCA_027314515.1 Actinomycetota bacterium | reverse complement strand
TAGCGATTTGCCTCAAGGTTGTTGGCGCGGCGCTCATCGAGCTCGCGCCGGTACGGCAAGCCCTCGATGTCACCGCAAACCTGGACGCTGAGGCCGGCGGCCAGGTTGCCCTCATCGACGCAGTCAGCCATAGCAAGTCCGCGCAACCACGCCGACAGGAACCCAGCGTCAAAGGCGTCGCCAGCGCCAATCGGGTCCGCTGGATGAACCTTGAGCGCTGCGCCGTGGTAGCTCACGCCGTCGTGCAGGCCCAGAGCGCCGTCCGCGCCCAGTTTCACGGCTACGGTCGTCACGCCGCGCCGGGTCAGCCACCGCGCTGCCGCGGCCGGATCCTCCTGACCGGTCAGCAGACGTCCTTCCGCGTGCCCGAGCAGGACTATCCGGGATCGTTCAATGAGCGGAAGCAGGGTGCGCCGGGCTTCGTCCATGTCGGGCCACAGGCGCCGGCGCAAGTTCGGGTCGAAACACACGGTCACGCCCGCGTCCGCGGCGAGCCCTACGGCGGCCGCCGTCGCCTCGCGTGCCCACTGGCTCAGGGCCGGCGTGATCCCGGTGACATGCAGCACCCGGGCCGACGTCAGGAACTTCTCGTCGAGGTCGGAGAGACTTAGCCTGCTTCCGGCCGAGCCAGCTCTGGCATAGACGACGTCGATGCGCCGCTCGGCATGCGTGTCCCTGACCAGCACGCCGGTTGGCGCAGCATCGTCGACGATTGCACGGCTCACGTCGACGCCCTCGCCCCGCAGTGTGTCGAGGATGCCCAGCCCCAGGGGATCATCGCCAACCCGGCCAAACCAGCCGACCTCGCAGCCGAGCCGGCACAAGCCGATCGCGACGTTCGATTCGGCTCCGGCGATCGACCTGCTGAACCGGTGCGCGGTGCGCAGCGACTCAGCCTGGTCGGTTCGGAACACCGCCATCGACTCGCCGAACGTAACCGCATCAGGCATTGCCAACCC
Source organism: Actinomycetota bacterium (assembly GCA_027314515.1). Classification (GTDB taxonomy): domain Bacteria; phylum Actinomycetota; class Actinomycetes; order Streptosporangiales; family Streptosporangiaceae; genus JAJYUU01. Next base: position 84,057 of record DAHVAR010000055.1, on the reverse strand, counting down.
GCCAACAGCCGCCACGCCGGCGACCGCGCCGGTCGTGATCAAGGTCCCGTCACGCTAACCCTGTCCAGGCGAGTCAGTCAACGATGCACCTCACCATGCAGCGGCCCGTTGACCGCGATGACGCGAGGGCGGCAAGCATGGCCCGGCGAATCTCGCCAGCCTGCGCGAACGGCGGCCGGGCGCTGAGGCCGGACCGCGGCCCGGAATTTCTTGATCGTGACCCCTCAGCGGCGCGGCTTCTGGCGTGAGGTCCTGGCTGCCTTTGCCGGGCTTGCGTCAGGAGACTTGGGCGCCTCGGCGGGAGGTTCCGCCGGAGCTTCGTAGGTCCCGGCGAATGCTTTCACGTAGTCAGCTTCTGTCACGCCTGCTAGCGCGATCAGTGCGGCGATGATTGCGCGCTTGACTTCGTGATGGTCGGGGATCGAAAGCGTGGCCCGCCTACCTGTCCTAGTCAGGAGGAAGTGCTTCCCCCGTCCCCGTCGCTTGTGGTCAAGGTCCAGCCGAGACGCTGGAACGCCTTAGCGTGCTCCGATCCGCTTGCAAGCGGGAGGTTCGACAGCCCCATGTGGCCTCATGTGGCTTAGGACGCGACGGCCACCTTCAGTTCTTCTGCACCGTCGCTGTCGTGGGAGGAGGCGGACAACTGCTGTTCCATGCGCAAGCTGACAATGCCAGCAATCGCATCGGACAGATTGTATAGCGCTTCGTCCCGCGTCTCGCCTTGCGAGAAGCAGCCCGGCAAGTCGGGGCACTCGGCCACCCAGCCGCCGTCCAGCGGATCTTCCCTTACGCGGACAGTCAGTATCCATGACGAGTGCTCATCGGTGCGCTCGCTCTCAAACCGCATGAACAGGCGGCGGATTGCCGCCAGCAGACGCTGCAATCCTGTCGCGGCCGACTCCACGGGGCGCCATCCTTTACCAGACATAGTGAGCCTCGTCAACGACACGTTGCGGCGTGTCGCTTACAACGTAACACGGTCGGGCGTGGCTACCGATGGTGCTGAGCCTAACCGGGGTTGAGGGAGCGATCTACAGGCCGTGCCAAGTAATCGGCCTGTATCAGCCGGCGGGCGCAACTCGCCTACGGTCAGCGCTGTTACGCTACCGAGCCCGTCACGCCGTAACGCGCTGAACGTGCGGCCCGCGAAAATGATCTCGTACACGCTGCCCCAGTGCCATCGCAGGTCGGCAAGCTCGCAGTTCCGGCAGGTCACGAATTGACTGTGCAGTACGCTACAGCACGCTGTAGGCAATCGCTTCTCGCTATGGCGGCCAGCAGTGACCTATCGTCGGCAGCATGATCAGCCGGGATTCCGCGACGCCGCCGTGGCAGCAGCTTGCCGGCCTGCTGCGCGCCCAGATCATCGGCGGGGAGCGGGCTCCGGGTGACCGGCTGCCGTCCATCGTCTCCCTGTCCCAGGAGCACGGCCTGGCCCAGGTCACCGTCCGGAAGGCGATTGTCCAGTTGCAGCGCGAAGGGCTGGTCGAGTCCAAGAGCGGCTGGGGCACGTTCGTGACCGGCGCGTAGGCCCGTTAGCGAAGGGTGGTGGCCAGCTATACGGCAGCCGCCGCTTGCGCAGGGCAGTGGACATCCCGTCCCGTAGCCCGTCGCAGGCGGGCTCACAGCCATGCCCGCGCAGCGAAAACAGGCCTCCGGATGCCCGCGTCAGCCGCCCTGTGGCCTTTATGTCCGTTTCAGGAGTGAGGCCGCGGGCAGGCGCCATCCCGGCTATGACCAGGTGCCGCCGCGTGGCGGGTTTCGCAGTTCGTTGCGCCGGTCCCTGCTAGGCACGCTCACGATTAGACTGCCACTGCCGCCGACGGCCTAGGCGCTTCCGGAGCCGGGGATCCCGGCCGCTTGCCCGGGGAAGCCCGGCGACCGGTGAGCATGAAGCTGACGTGGTGGGCCACGGTCAGCTGGCGGCCCAGGCGGCCTGGTCCTGCACGTCCGCGCGCAGCCGGGTGAGCTGCTCCGCTACCCGAGCCGGAGCGGTGCCGCCCCGGCTTGCCCTGGCCGCGATCGCGCCCGGCACCGTCAGCACGTCCCGGACGTCCGGCGTGAGCAGCGGCGAGACCTTCTCCAGGTCCTCGTCGCTGACATCGGCTAGCTCGCAGTCATGGACCTGGCACCAGATGACCAGGTGCCCGACGACCTCGTGTGCCTCACGGAAGGCGGTGCCCCGCCTGACCAGCAGCTCGGCCAGGTCAGTGGCGAGGGCATGACCGGCGGCCGCGGTGGCCTTGAGCCGCTCGGTGTGGAACCGGAGCGTGCCGATCAGCCCGGCCATCGCGGGCAGCACCGTCAGCAGCGTGTCCACGGCATCGAACACCGGCTCCTTGTCTTCTTGCAGGTCCCGGTTGTAGGACAGCGGCAGGCCCTTCAGGGTGGCGAGCAGCCCGGTGACGTTGCCGATGAGCCGGCCTGCCTTGCCGCGAGCCAGCTCGGCCACATCCGGGTTCTTCTTCTGCGGCATGATCGACGAGCCGGTCGCATACGCATCGTCGATCTCTATCCAGCCGAACTCATGCGACGCCCACAGCGCGACCTCCTCCCCCAGCCGGGACAGGTGGACGCCCAGCAGGGCCGCGACGAAGCAGAACTCGGCCGCGAAGTCCCGGTCGCTCACCGCGTCCATGGAGTTGTCCGCCGCGCGGGCGAACCCGAGCTCGGCCGCGACAGCGTCCGGGTCGAGCGGCAGCGACGATCCCGCCAGCGCTCCCGAGCCGAGCGGGCTGACCGCGGCCCGCGCGTCCCAGTCACGCATCCGGCTGGCGTCCCTGGCGAACGCGTGCACGTGCGCGAGTAGCTGGTGGGCGAGCAGCACCGGCTGGGCATGCTGCAGATGCGTCATGCCCGGCACCGGCGTGTCCCGGTGCAGCTCGGCCTGGCCGATGAGGGCAAGCTCCAGCTCGGTGAGCCTGGCCATGATCATGCGGACGTGGTCGCGCAGGTAGAGCCGCAAGTCGGTAGCGATCTGGTCGTTGCGGCTGCGTCCGGCGCGCAGCTTGCCGCCGAGCTGGCCGACTCGCTCCAGCAGGCCGCGCTCGAGCGCGGTGTGCACGTCCTCATCCTGCGCGGACGGCCGGAACGTACCCGCCTGGCAAGCCCTCCCGAGGTCGTCAAGCGCTGCCAGCAGCCGCGCCAGCTCGGCATCGGCGAGCAGCTGCGCCTTGTGCAGCACCCGCGCGTGGGCCGCCGATGCCAGCAGGTCGTACCGGGCCAGCCGCCAGTCGAACTGAACGCTCACCGACAGCCGGGCCAGTGCTTCGGCCGGGCCGGACTCGAAGCGACCGCCCCACAGCCGGACCGGCCCGGCTGCCGCTGCGGCACCCCCGGCCGTCGCTGGCGCCGGCTCGGCGGGCGGATCCGGCGTTTCTGCCTCAGATATCACGGTTCAGTCTCCAGGCTCGGCACTCGGCTGGGAACTGAGTCTGCTTGAGTTAACCGGACAATCCAAATGGAGCCGCTGAAACGCCCGCTTTCCGGGCTGGCGATCCTGCCACGGGCCGGAGGAAGCCAGGTGCCAGTGAGTCCCGACGAGATTCCCGTCGTCGCTGTCGCCAGCGGTAAGGGCGGTGTCGGCAAGACCACCGTCGCGGTGAACCTGGCCCTTGCGCTGGCGGCCAGCGGCCTGCGCACTGGCCTGGTCGACGCCGACTTGTACGGGCCCGACGTGCCCCGGATGCTGGGACTGCGCCGGCGGCAGGATGCCGCCCAGCTCACAGTATTCGGCGCTGCGGGCACGGCTGCGGCCCGCCTGCAAGCGGTCGAACGGCACGGCATCCAGCTGGCTTCGGCGGCCTTGCTCATCGGCGAGGGGCAGGGCCTGGGCGTGACCGCGGGCCTTGCCGAGCTGCTCGTCCGGCGGCTGATCAGCGACACCGACTGGGACAGCCCGGATTGCCTGGTGGTCGACCTGCCGCCGGGGACGGCCGACATTCAGCAGTTCGTCTTCGCGCTGCGCGGCCGGCCCGTGCACGTACTGGCGGTAGTGACCCCGCAGGCGATCGCGCACCAGGATGTCCGGCGCTTGCTCGCCTATCTGCAGCGGCGGGCCGGCGCTCCGGCCAGCCCGCAGATTCTCGGCGGGGTCGAGAACTACAGCGGCCTGATTTGCGCGCACTGCGGCGAGGTCACGCCGATGTATCCCGCCGCCGCATCCGAGGAGAGCGTGTGGACCTTCCTCGAGCGCATTGTCAGCGTGCCGTTCAGCCCGCGGGCCGCCGCCGACGCCGACCAGGGCAGACCCGTCATGCTCACCAGAGCCGTGCCCGAGCAGGTCACCGCCTTCGAACTGCTGGCGAGGAGGGTGCGAGATCGGCTGGCGCCGCCAGCGCAGCCCCGCGGCGCCGCCAGCGACTGACCAGCCGTCGCGGCTGTAGCGCTGGTCAGCCGGCAAGTTTGCGGTCCCGGTCGGCCGAGATCTTGGCAGGCAGCCCGAACAGCTCGATGAACCCCTTGGCCAGCTGCTGGTCGAAGGAGTCGCCGCTGTCGTAGGTGGCCAGTGAGTAGTCGTAGAGCGCGGCCGGACTGCGCCGCCCGGTGACCACCGCCCGGCCGCCTTGCAGGGTCAGCCGGATGTCGCCGGTGACGTGGCGGGACGCCTGCGACATGAACGCGTCCAGCGCCTGCTTCAGCGGAGAGAACCACAGACCGTCGTACACCAGCTCGGTCCAGCGCTGCTCGGCCAGCCGCTTGAACCTGGCCAGGTCCCGCTCCACGCACACGCTCTCCAGCTCCGAGTGCGCGATGATCAGGACGATCGCGCCGGGCGCCTCGTAGATCTCCCGGCTCTTGATGCCGACCAGCCGGTCCTCGACCATGTCGATGCGGCCGATCCCGTGCGCCCCGGCGATCCGGTTCAGGTCGGTGATCATTTCCAGCGGCGTCCGCGGCTCTCCGTTCAGCGCTACCGGCAGGCCGCTGGCGAAGCTGATGGTGATCTCCTCAGCGGGCAGCCCGGCGGCCGGGTCGCTGGTGTAACCGTAGACGTCCGGCTGCGGCGCGTTCCAGATGTCCTCCAGGTGGCCGGTCTCACAGCTGCGGCCCCAGACGTTCTGGTCGATCGAGTACGGCGAGCGCGAGGTCACGCTGATCGGCAAGCCCTTCTCCGCCGCGAACGCGATGGCCTTGTCCCTGGTCATGCCGGAATCCCGGACGGGCGCGGTGACCCGGACGTCCGGCGCCAGGGCGGCCAGGCCGGCCTCGAACCTGACCTGGTCGTTGCCCTTGCCGGTGCAGCCGTGCGCGACCATGCCCGCGCCGGTCTCGAGCGCGACCCTGGCCAGGTGCCTGACGATGAGCGGCCGCGACAGCGCGGACACCAGCGGGTAACGCTCCATGTAGCGGGCGTTGGCCAGCAGGGCTGGCATGCAGTAGCCGGCGGCGAACTCGTCGCGCGCGTCGACGACCTCGGCTGCCGCCGCGCCGCAGGCGAGCGCTCGCATCCGGATGGTCTCCAGGTCCTCCCCGCCCTGGCCGACGTCGACCGCGAGCGCAATCACCTCTGCGCCGGTCTGCTCGGCGATCCAGCCGATGGCCACCGATGTATCCAGCCCGCCGGAGTACGCGAGGACGACTTTCTCTGTCACCGGAGTACCTGCCTATCTGTTGTCACTGTCATCTGCTGTCACTGTCATCTGGCTGACTGATGCCTCGATGTCGCCGGCGGCCCGTCACCGGCGGCCCGCCGCCAGGCCGCCGCGCTCGGCCAGCCGCAGCAACGACTGGGCAAGCTCCGCCCCGCCGTCGGGGTCGCGGGCGATGACAAGCACCGTGTCATCGCCGCCCACGGTGCCGAGAACGGTCGGCCAGCGCGCGTGGTCGATGGCCGAGGCGAGCAACTGAGCCGCCCCGGCCGGAGTTCGCAGCACTACCAGGTTGGCGCTGGCTTCGGCCGACATCAGCAGTTCGGCGGCCAGCCTGGCTAGCCGGGCAGCGGGATCAGCGGCCGAGGGCGCGAACGGGCCGCCGGCCAGCACGCTGCCCGGGCCCGCGGAAAGGCCGCCCGGTCCAGGCTCACCGGGCAGCGCGTAGACAAGTGCCCCGTCCGCGCCCCGCAGCCTGACGGCGCCGAGCTCGTCGAGATCGCGAGACAGGGTTGCCTGCGTGACCCGCACTCCGCGCTCGTTGAGCAAGTCGGCCAGTTGCTCCTGGGAGTGGACCGGGACCGACTTCTGGCCGAGGATCGCGGCGATCTGACTCTGCCGGGCCGCCTTCGTCAGCGGGCTGGAGTTCACCGCCGGGCCTCTCGCCGCTCGCCGGACGAGGCGTCCAGCAGGAAGCACAGCAACGCCTTCTGCGCGTGCAGCCGGTTCTCGGCCTGCTCGAAGACCAGGCTGGCCGGCCCGTCGATCACCTCGGCGGCAATCTCCTCGCCGCGGTGCGCCGGCAGGCAGTGCAGCACCCGGCAGGCGGGGCTCGCCAGCGCCAGCTTCGCGGCGTCCACCTGGTAGCCGGCCATGGCGCCGGAGCGGGTGCGCTCCTGCCCCTCTTGGCCCATCGAGGTCCAGACGTCGGTTGCCAGCACGTCGGCGCCCTTGCAGGCGTCCGGCGGATCGGAGCCGACAGCTACCGAGCCGCCAGTGCGCTCAGCCAGTGCCGCCGCCGCGGCGAGCACGTCCGCGGCCGGCCAGTACGCCTCTGGTGCGCAGATCCGCACCTGCAGGCCGGCGGTCGCGCCGCCAAGCAGGTAGGAATGCGCCATGTTGGACGATCCGTCGCCGAGGAACGTCAGCACGAGCCCGGCGAGCCTGCCGTAGGCGGCCCTGATGGTCTGCAGGTCAGCGAGGACCTGGCACGGGTGGAAGCGGTCGGTCAGCGCGTTGATCACCGGGACGCTGCTCGCGGCCGCCATCTCCTCGATGGCGGCCTGGCCGAAGGTCCGCCACGCGATCGCCGCGACCTGGCCGGCCAGGACCCTGGCAATGTCCGGCACCGGCTCGCCGCGCCCGGCATGCGTTCCCTGCATGTCGATCACCAGCGGGAAGCCGCCGAGTTCGGCGATGCCGACCGCGAACGAGACCCTGGTGCGCAGCGACGGCTTGTCGAACAGGACCGCGACCGCGCGCGGGCCGGCGAGTGGCTGCCGGGCGAACCGGTCTGCCTTGAGCTCGGCGGCAAGGCTCAGCACGGCAGCCTGCTCGGCCGGGGACAGGTCGTCGTCGCGGGTGAAGTGACGCACGGTGCCGGCGCCCGCGCCGGCGATCGGACTGGCCGGCCCGGCGGTCATGACGTCTCCTGCCCGGCCAGCACGACGCTGGCCGCGTCCAGGATGCCGGGCAGCGCCGCGATGAAAGCGCGGGCTTCCGCCGCCGAGAGGATCAGCGGTGGCGCGATCCGCACAGCATCCGGCTGAACGGCGTTGACCAGGAAACCGTGCCGCTGCGCGGTCGCGGCGACCGCGGTGGCGGCCACGCCGGTCAGCGCGATCGCGAGCCACAGCCCGCTGCCGCGGACCCCGGCCACGAGCGGATGGCTGATGCCCTCTATCCCGGCGGCTAGCTGCGCCCCCACCGTGCGCACGTGGGCCAGCAACCCATCGCGCTCGATGGTGTCCAGCACGGCCAGCGCTGCGGCACAGGCGACCGGATTACCGCCGAAGGTGCTGCCGTGATCACCTTTCTCCAGCACCGAGCCATACCGGCCGAGGCCGATGCAGGCGCCGATCGGCAACCCGCCGCCCAGGCCCTTCGCCAGCGTGAGCACGTCCGGGACGATGCCGTCTCGCTGATGCGCGAACCACTCGCCGGTACGCCCGATGCCGCTCTGGATCTCATCGAGAACCAGCAGCGCGCCGGCCTCGTCGCAGGCGGTCCGCGCGGCCTTCAGGTACCCGGCCGGGGCTGGCACCACCCCGCCCTCGCCGAGCGCCGGCTCCAGGAACACCGCGGCGCAGTCCGCGCCGACAGCCGCCGCGAGCGCGGCCGCGTCGCCATAGGGCACGAACCTGACCTCCACCCCGAACGGCTGGAACGGCTCCCTGATCGAGCTCTTGCCGGTCAGGCTGAGCGCGCCCATCGTCCGGCCATGGAAGCTGTGCTCGGCGGCCACGATCACCGGCCGGCCGGGCCCGGCGGCCTTGCGCACCAGCTTGAGCGCCGCCTCGTTCGCCTCCGTCCCGGAGTTGGCCAGGAACACCCGGCCGTCGGCACCGAGCAGGCCGATCAGCCGCTCGGCCAGTTCCACCTGGCGCTGGTGCAGGAACAGGTTGGAGGTGTGCGCGAGCGTGGCGACTTGCCTGCTGACTGCCTCGATGATGGCCGGATGCGCATGCCCGAGCGTGCTGACGGCGATGCCGCCGATCAGGTCGAGATAGCTGTTGCCGTCGACGTCCAGCACGGTGCAGCCGGTGCCGCTGGCCAGCGCCACCGGCGGCATCCCGTAGGTGAGCATCATGACGGCGCCGTACCGGTCTTGCAGTAGCTCAGTGGCTGACATCGCTTGCTCCAGGACTTGAATTCGGGACGATCATGGTTCCGATCCCGGAGTCGGTGAAGATCTCCAGCAGGATCGCGTGCGGCAGCCGGCCGTCCAGTACGTGGGCTTGCGGCACGCCGCCGCGCACAGCCGCCAGACAGGCGGCCATCTTCGGCAACATGCCGTCTGACAGGCCCGGCATCAGCTCCGCGAGCTCGGCTGCGGTCAGCCGGCTGAACGGCCTGGCCTGCATTGCGCTGGCGGCGTCGGCGCCTGACCACTTCGGGTACAACCCGGCCACGTCCGTCAGCAGCACAAGCTTGGCGGCGCGCAACTCGACCGCGAGGGCGGCGGCCGCGGTGTCGGCGTTCACGTTCAGCACGCCGTTGTCGGCGCTGCGGGCGACGCTCGAGATGACCGGGATCCGGCCGTCTGCCAGCAGCGCGGTCACCGCCCCCGGGTTCACCGACTCGACCTCGCCGACCTCGCCGATGTCGACGAGCTCGCCGGCCACCTCGGCCTGCACTCGCCGCGCGGTCAGCAGGTGCGCGTCCTCCCCGGAGAGCCCCACCGCGAACGGCCCGTGCTCGTTGATCAGCCCGACTATCTCCCGGTTGACCTGCCCGGTGAGCACCATGCGGACGACGTCCATGGTCTCCGGCGTCGTCACCCGGAGCCCTGCCCGGAATGTGGAGCGCATCCCCAGCCGCTCCAGGTGAGCGTTGATCTGCGGACCGCCGCCGTGCACGACCACCGGCCGCAGCCCGGCATACCGCAGGAACACCACGTCCCGCGCGAACGAGCGCCGTAGCGAGTGATCGGTCATCGCGTTGCCGCCGTACTTCAGCACGACTGTCGCGCCATGGAACCGCTCGAGCCACGGCAGCGCCTCGATCAGGGTGGCTGCCTTGCGGGCAGCCTCGGTACCGCCCGTTCCCGCCGTCATGTCGAGTACGCCGAATTCTCGTGCACGTACGCGGCCGTCAGGTCGGTCGTCTTGATCGCCGCCGTGTGCGAGCCGGCCGCGAGGTCGACGGTGATTGTCACCTGACGTGGCCGCAGGTCCACCGCCGACCGGTCCTCGCCCGCCGCGCCGGACTTGCACACCCAGACGCCGTTGATGGCGACGCTCAGCTGGTCCGGCTCGAACACCGCGCTGGTGGTCCCGACGGCCGCAAGCACCCGGCCCCAGTTCGGATCCTCACCGTGGATCGCGCACTTGAGCAGGTCGCTGCGCGCGACCGCGCGGCCCGCCTCGACCGCATCCGGCTCGCTGGCCGCCCCGGTCACCTCGATCGTGATCGCCTTGGTTGCGCCCTCGGCGTCCGCTTGCAACTGGCTGGCGAGGTCCGCGCACGCCGTGGCCAGCAGGGCGGTGAACTCGGCTGGGTCCGGCGTCGTGCCGCTCGCGCCGCTGGCCAGCAACAGCACTGTGTCGTTGGTGGACATGCAGCCGTCGGTATCGAGCCGGTCGAAAGTCGTGGTGGTGGCCGCCCGAAGCGCAGCGTCCAGGACAGCCGGCCGCAGGTCGGCGTCGGTCGTCAGCACCGCGAGCATGGTGGCGAGGGACGGCGCGAGCATGCCAGCTCCCTTGGCCATGCCGCCGATCTGGTAGCCGGCGCCGGTCACCGTCACGGTCTTGGCGACGGTGTCAGTGGTCCGGATCGCATCGGCTGCGGCAAGGCCGCCGTCCGCTGCTGCCCGCCCCGTGGCCGCCGTCACGCCGGCCAGCAGCCCTTCCAGCGGCAGCCGCTCCCCGATCAGCCCGGTCGAGCACACCGCGACCTCACCGGCGCCGATGCCGAGCAAGGCGGCCAGGTGCTCGGCGGTGCGGTGGGTGTCGGCGAACCCGGCCGGCCCGGTACACGCGTTCGCGCCGCCGGAGTTCAGCACGACCGCCCGGACGGCGCCGCCCGCCAGCACCTGCTGGCTCCACAGCACTGGCGCAGCTTTGACGCGGTTGGCAGTGAAGACGCCGGCCGCCGCCGCGCTCGGGCCGTCGTTGATGACAACGGCCACGTCGGGCAGTCCGGACTTCTTAAGGCCGGCCGCGACGCCAGCGGCCCGGAAGCCGAGCGGGGTGGTGACGCTCATGGTGCGACTCCGATCGCGGTCAGGCCTGCTGTCTCGGGCAAGCCGAGCATGAGGTTCGCATCCTGGATGGCCTGCCCGGCGGCACCCTTGCCGAGGTTGTCGATCGCGGCAACGATGACTGCGCGGCCGGCCCGCTCATCCGCGGCGGCCTGGATGTGCACGCCGTTCGACCCGGATACCGATGCGGTGGCCGGCCAGCTGCCGACCGGGAGCAGGGTGATGAAGGGCTCGCCCCGGTAGCTGTCGGCGATCGCCTGGCGCAGCTCACCGGTCGTGACCGCGGGCGCGGTGAGCTTCGCGGTGCAGGTCGCCAGGATGCCGCGGGACATCGGCGCGAGCACGGGGGTAAAGCTCACCCGCACGGCGGGAACGGGCTGGACGTCGGCATCAGCAGCCTGCCCGCGCGCGGTCGCCTCAGCCAGCGCCTGCTCGATCTCCGGGGTGTGCCGGTGCACGCCGCCGGCCGCGTAGGCCGACGCCGATCCCATCACCTCGCTGCCGAGCAGGTCAGTCCGCAGCGACCGGCCCGCGCCCGATGTCCCGGACGCGGCCACGACCACCACGTCGGCCGGGTCGGTCAGGCCGGCTGCCGCCAGCGGCACGAGCGCGAGCATCGCCGCGGTCGCGTAACAGCCGGGAGCGGCGACCCGGCTGGCGGTCCGGATCGCCGGACGGGCGCCGGGCAGCTCCGGCAGTCCGGTGACCCAGCGGCCGGCGTGCGTGCCCGGGTAGTGGCGATCCCACGCGCACGGATCGGCCAGCCGGAAGTCGGGGCCGAGGTCCACGATCTTCACGCTGCCGGGGATCGCGCTCGCGACCGCAGCGGACTGGCCGGCCGGAAGTGCGAGGAAGACCAGGTCGCACGCGGCGAACTCGGCCCGATCGGGCGTCTGCAGGGTCAGCTCGCCGACGGCGGGCAGCCCCGCCAGGTGCGGGTGCAACTCCCCGACGGTCTTTCCGGCGCTCGCGCCCGCCGTCACCGCCGCGATGTCAAGCCCTGGATGCCCGGCCAGCAGTCTCAGCAGCTCGCCGCCTGCGTACCCGCTCGCGCCGGCGACGGCTACCCGCGCACCCATGCTCGGCCCTCCAGCGCTTCAGCGGACGTGGGTGCTGTCACCGGTCAGGCAGTCTTAGTGACAGCTATCTTGCATCATTATGCAGGTGTCTGGTTGAATATGCAACCCCGAGGCGTCCGCATCGGCAGTTGGCTAGAACAAAGGCGCCGAAAGGGTTCTGAGAAGCCAGGTAACGGCTAGGGTGTGCCGTGGGTATCGCGGCATCGCGCGGGCGGGCTTTCGCTGCCAGACGGCGTGATTGCCAGAGAAGGGAGATTCGGCCCATGCACGTCCGCCGGAGCCGGGCCGCTGGCCAGCGGCTAGCCTTCTCGCTCAGCCTGGCTGCCGCGCTTATCGGGGGCACGCTGGTGCTGGCGGGCTGCGGCGGGCCGAAGTCGAGCGCAGCCACGGTCCAGAACTGCGGCACCAGCCGTACCGCGGCCAATGTGCCGGTCGAGGTTGAGATCTACCGCGGCACCGTCTCGTGCTCCGCCGCCATGGCGGTGGAGCGGAGCTATGCCAGGGCAATCGAGAACGGCGACGCGCCCGGCAACGGCGGCGGCGGCCCGGTGACCGTCAGCGGCTGGACCTGCCAGGGCTACTCGACGCCCGAACTGCTGAAGACCGGCGATACCTCCAAGTGCGCCAGGAAGGGCACCGAGATCCTGGCGGTCCTGAAGGCCTCGCCGAGCTGACGGCAGCTTGCCCGCGCTGCTCGCCCACGGTCCGGCGGCGGTTGGCTGAGCCGGGAGACGTGCGCACGCGCTGGCCTGCGCAAGTCTCCCAGATCATCGCCAGTGCCGCGGCCTACCCGCCGCGCTGCACTGCTCCGGTCTGCCTGGCCGCCTCAGCGACTGCGGCGTCCCTGGCTCCCCTGACCTCTTCCGCGGTCAGCGTCCGGTCCGGTGCACGGAACCGCAGCGTGTAGGCCAGCGACTTGAACCCCTCGCCGACCTGACCGCCGGTGTAGAGGTCGAACAGGCTCAGCGATTCCAGCCGCACGTCGCCGGCTGCGGCCGCGCCGGCGGCCAGCGCCCGCTCCACATCCGCCGCCGGAACCGCTTGCGGCACCACGAGCGCCACGTCCTGGACGGCCAGCGGGTAACTCCACAGCGACGGTGGCTGAACGGGCCCGGCCGCGTCCGCGGCAGCCGTGATTACCGACAGGTCGAGCTCCATCGCCGATGTCCGGGCCGGCAGGCCGAACGCCGCAATGACTCGCGGATGCAGTTCGCCAGCGTGGCCGGCCAGCCACTCCTGACCCTGCTCGGTACCGATCACTATCGCCGCGCACCGGCCCGGATGCCAGGGCTGATGCTGATCAGCCCGCACGCTGAAGGTCAGCCGGCTCGAGCGCAGTACCAGCCGGGCCGCCTCGATCGCGTCCTGCCAGCCAGCCGGGCGCCCCGCGCCCCAGTAGCCGGCCGGCTCGGCATTGCCGGTCATCACTGCGGCGACGTGCAACGGCTGGTCCGGCAGCGCGGCGCCGAGCCGGGCGACCTCCTGCTCCGTCGGAGCACGGTCTACCGGCAGGATGGGCGCGAGCGGCGGGGCACCGGACTTCGGGCGGAAAACCATGCCGAGCTCGTAGAGCGACACGTCGGTGAAGCCGCGGCCCAGGTTCCGGGCAAGGGTGCGGAAGATGCCCGGCAACAGCGTGGTCCGCATCAGCGGCTCGTCATCGCTGAGCGGGTTGGCCAGCCGCACTGCCTGCCGGCGCTGGTCGCCGGCCGGCAGTTGCAGCCGGTCGAAGTCAAGTACCGAGGTGAACGGTGAGCAGATCACCTCGACGTAACCGTCAGCGGCCAGTGCCCTGCTGAGAGAACGGCGTAGCCGCTGCCGTCCGGTGAGGCCCCGGCCGCCCACAGCCCGGACGGCTCGGGCCGGGATGTTCTGGTAGCCCTCGAGCCGGATCACCTCCTCTGCCAGGTCAGCGGGGTCGGTCAGGTCAGGCCGCCAGGAGGGCGCCGTGACCAGCAGCGTCAGGTCCGGCCTGTCGTGCCGTCCGTGGTCAGGCCTCGCCGCGCCCTCGCCCCCGCCGGCGGCTGCGCCGCTTCCGGCTCCGGCACCATCCGACCGGTCCGCAGCCGAGCCGGGCATGTGCGCGACCGCGCAGCCAACCTCGCGCAACCGCTTCTGCACGGTCTCCAGCCCGTACACCAGGCCCGCCAGCCGGTCCGGGTAGTCCGCGGCCATCGCGATCCTGACCGGCTCGATCTCCGCGCCGGCGAAGGAGCAGCCGGGCACGACGGTACCGCCGCCGAGCGCTGCCAGCATTGTGGTCGCCCTGGCCGACGCGCGATGCGGCAACTGCGGGTCCACGCCGCGCTCGAACCTGGCCGAGGCCTCGGAGCCGAGCTTGTGCCGCCGGCTCATCCTCGCGATGCCGCGGGCGGAGAAGTGCGCAGCCTCGATGACCACGTCATGCGAGGAGTCCGACACCTCGGTGGCGACGCCGCCCATGGTGCCTGCCAGCGAGATCGGGCCTGACTCGTCGGTAATCAGGATGTCCTCGGGATCCAGCGTCCTGACCACGTGATCGAGTGTCTCGAGCTTCTCCCCCGGCTGGGCGCGCCGGACCACGACCGGCCCGTGCAACCGCGCCCGGTCGAAGGCATGCAGCGGTTGCCCGAGCTCGAGCATCAGGTAATTAGTGACGTCGACCGCGAGCGACACCGACCGTTGCCCTGCCCTGGCCAGCCTTATCTTCATGGCCAGCGGCGTCGGCGTGGCCGGGTCGATCCCGCGCACCTCGCGCAGCACGATCCGGTCGCAGGCCGTCGTGTCCTCGATGCTGACCGGATGCACTTCCGGCGACGTCGCAGTGGCATCGGCAGGCAAGCCCACGTCAGCCGGGTCGGTGAACGGGACCTGGCAGGAGATCGCCAGCTCCCGCGCCACGCCCCGGACCGACAGGGCGAAGCCCTTGTCCGGGGTGACGTTGATGTCGAAGACCACGTCGCGCAGCCCGGCATAGGTCACGAAGTCGGCACCAAGCGGCGCGTCCGCCGGCAGCACCATGATCCCGGAATGGTCCTCGCCGACGGCCAGCTCCAGTGCCGAGCAGATCATCCCTTCCGATACCCGGCCGTAGGTCTTGCGCGCGCCGATCTCGAATCCGCCCGGCAGCATGGCTCCCGGCAGTGCCAGCGCGACCCGGTCGCCGGCCGCAAAGTTCCGCGCCCCGCAGATCACGTGCCGCTGCTGCCCGTCAGCGATGGACACCCGGCAGTACCTGATCGGCTTGCTGAAGCCAGTCAGCTCCGCCACGTCGAGCACCTCGGCGACAACGACCCCCGAGATGTCGTGGCCGACGGGCTCGACCGACTCGACCTCCAGCCCGCACGCCGTCAGCCGCCGGGACAGGTCAGCGACGCCGTCGGCGTCGTCCGGCGATACGTCGATGGCCGCATACTCCAGCAGCCAGGACAGCGGTAGCCGCATCACGCCTCCATTCCGAAGGCGCGGCTGAACCGCACGTCGCCCTCGAGCGTGTCCCGGATGTCGGCCACGCCGTGCCTCACCAGGACCGACCGTTCGATGCCCAGCCCGAACGCGAACCCGCTGTAACGGTCCGGATCGATGCCGCACGCGACCAGCACCCGCGGATTGACCATCCCGCACCCGGCGAGCTCGATCCAGCCCTGCGACCGGCATACCCGGCATGGCTGCCCGCCAGGCTGGGCGGACGCGCCGCGGCAGACATGGCACTGCATGGACACGTCCGCCGACGGCTCGGTGAAAGGGAAGAAGTCCGGCCGTAGCCTGGTCTGCAGCCCCTCGCCGAACATGGCCTCGACGAACGCGTTGATCGCGCCGCGCAGGTCCGCCATCGTCAGGCCCTCATCCACGGCCAGGCACTCGATCTGGTGGAAGACCGGGCTGTGCGTCGCGTCGAGCGCGTCGCTGCGGTAGCACTTGCCGGGGCTCACCACGTACAGCGGCAGCGGCCTGGTCAGCATCGCCCGGATCTGGACCGGCGAGGTGTGCGTGCGCAGCACCATCCCGGACCGCTCGCCCGGCTCGGCGCCGGCGACGAAGATCGTGTCCTGCATTTCCCGCGCCGGGTGGTCCGGCGGGAAGTTCAGCGCGTCGAAGTTGTACCACTCGGCCTCGACCTCGGGACCCTCGGCGATCTCATAGCCCATGCTGACGAACACGTCGGCCAGGCGCTCGCCGACGGTGGTGACCGGATGCCGCGCACCGTCCAGCGACATCGGCCGGTCCCAGGGCAAGGTGACGTCCACGGCTTCGTCGACGAGCACCCGCCGGTCCCGCTCGGCTTCGAGATCGGCCTGGCGCTGCACCAGTGCCGCCCGCACCGCGGCGCGGGCCGTGCCGACCCGCTTGCCGGCGTCGGCCCGTGCCGCCGGGGGAAGCGCTCCGATCTCCGCATTCGCCAGCGTGAGCGGCGCCCGGTCGCCGGCGTGCGCGAGCCTGGCGGTCTTGAGCTCATCGAGATTGGCGGCGGCCGCGATAGCCGCCAGCGCATCGGCCTGCATGCGCTGCAGTTCCCCGGCAGACAGCGTCGCCGCCTCCACTGGGTCATAAGCCTTATTCGGTGCAGACATCGGTGTGACATCTCCTGCGGTCAGTGGCATCGGGAAGGGCTGTCAGCGCGGTAATCCGGCCGATCAGCCCCGGTTACGCGGGCCCGGCGCGACCGGCCGGGTACGCGTGCTCCAGCCGCCAGCAGTCATTGTCCGGCTACGCGGCAGGGCGCCAGGAAGACAGGCAGCCTCAACAGGCCCGCCGGCTAGCCGAACTCAGGCGTCCCGGCGGGCATGGTAAATCGGAACTCAGCCCCGCCCCCTGGTGCCTGCTGCACGACGATCTCCCCGCCGTGCGCCTCAACCAGGCCCTTGACGATGAACAGGCCAAGACCCGCGCCGCCGCGGCGCTTCGCCCGCCAGAACCGGGCGAAGACACGGGGCGCTACCTCGGGCGCGATGCCAGGACCCTGGTCGCGGACCGCTACGGCCACGCCAGGAACCCCCGCTACCACCGCTGGCTCCACCACGGTAGTAACGGTACCAGCCCCGTGCCGGACGGCGTTCTCAATAAGGTTTGCCAGGATCTGGTCTACCTTGTCGCCGTCGAGCCAGACCTCGGGCAGCCCAGGCGCGACCTCGACCTGGTATCGCTCCGGAGGATCGCCGGCCGCGATCCGGCCGCTTATGATCTTGAGGGCTCGACTCGGAATGTCGACGATCTCCCGGTGGATCTCGATCCGGCCGGCCTCGATCCTCGATACGTCCAGCAGTTCGGTGATCAGGCGGGTAACCCGGTCGGCGTCGGCATTGACGGTTTCCAGCATGACCCGCTTCTGATCGTCGGTGAAGCGGGGCCACTTGGCCAGCAGGGTCGCGGTGAAGCCCTTAACGCTGGTCAGCGGCGAGCGCAGTTCGTGCGCGACCGTCGACACCAGGTCGGCCCGGCTCCGCTCGAGCCGCGAGCGCTGCTCCGCGCTGCGCAGCGAGATCGCCAGCCGCTGCACCTCGCCCGGCGCACGGGACCAGCCCTCCCGCGGGCCACGCCAGCGCGGCGTCCGCACGTAGCCGACGGTGACCAGCAATTCGGTGCCGTCCGGCAGGTACAGCGGGAGTTCCGGATGCCGCGTCCGGGTCAACAGCCCGCCGTACGGCTCGCACAGCGTCCACCAGGAGCGGTCCTGGTTGTCACGGAACGGCAGTACCTGGCGTACGTCCCGGCCGATCGCCAGCGCCTGGCTGATCCCGGTCAGCCGCGCGGCCGCACGGTTGAAGACGGTGATCTTGCCCTTGTGGTCAGCGATCACCAGGCCGTCCGGCAGGTCGTCGGCAGATACCAGATCGCAGCTGGCGTCGCCCGGCTCGGCTATCGGTATGCCACCAGGCTGCCCGGTACTAGCTGGCCCGGTACTAGCTGGCCCGGGACCGGCTGGCCCGGTACTAGCTGGCCAGGGACCGGCTGACTCCGCACCTGTTGGCCCGGGCAAGGCGCAGGCCCTCGCATGGCCTGCCACGATGCCGTCCACCTGCGCGCCGCCTCCGGAGGGCCAAGGCTGAGGAGCCACCCCGGGCAAAGATGTTGGCGCTCCGCGGAGACCTGCTCAGGCCGCCCGGGCCTTCGCAGGTCAGCCACAGCTACTGCAGCGGGCTCGGGGACAATCCGCGTTGGTAGCGCAGTTCCGTCATTGCCTACCACTCAGTGACCAGCCTGGTCACTTCATGACGCAACGTGATCAGACTCTAGCGGATTAGCCCTGCCGGACGGCACTGCCGGCTGCGGTGAGTTAGCTCGCAGTAGCGGGCAAATGCCTCGCGGCGGCCCGGTTGACCTCGACTATCGGTGGTTTGCACCTTATGTAAAATACGCTGCCGACGGTGGGCCCTGAACACCGCTAGCGGCGACCTGGTCACCAGGTCCGCCCGGCATGCAACTGCCGGGCCGAGGCGTACAGGCAGACCGCGGCCGCCGCCGCCAAGTTCAGGCTCTCGGCTTGGCCGTAAATCGGCACCGCTACGACGTCGTCGGCCAGCGCGAGCAGGTCCTCGGGCAGTCCCCACGCCTCGTTGCCGAAGAGCCATGCGGTCGGCAGGGTGAGATCGGGCCCGTCCGGCGCGTCGAGAAAGCGGCTGGCGCCGCCGTCGGCGGCGAGCACCTGCAGGCCTGCTTCCCGCAGTCCGCTGATCGACTCGGCCAGCGGCGCTCCGGCAACCACCGGGACATGGAAGAGACTGCCAGCCGAGGAACGGACGCACTTACTGTTGTACGGGTCAACCGACGCCGCCGCGAAGATCACGCCGTCGGCACCGGCCGCGTCCGACGTGCGCATGACGGTGCCGGCATTGCCGGGATCGCGGACATTGGCCAACACGGTAACTAGCTGCAGGCTTGCTCGCTGGCGGTCTGCCAGCAGGGCCGAGAGCGGCACGTCCACGAACCGGCAGACGCCGAGCATGCCCTGCGGCGTGACGGTCTGCGCCAGCTCGGCCATGACCTCGCCACTGACCTCGTGCACCGCGACGCCGCTCCGTGCCGCCTGCGCGGTGAGCTCGGGGTGGCGACCTGCGCCCTGGCTGGTGACGAACAGCTCAGCCAGCACGCCAGGCCTTCGCAGCGCCTCCCGGACAGCCTGCGGGCCCTCGGCGAGGAACAGTCTGGCCCGCTCCCGGAACGCTCGCTTGCCGAGTTGCCGGGCAGCCTTGACGCGCGGCGAGCGGTTGCCCATGCCGCTTGCCCGCATGGGTGCGGCGGGCCTAGCTAGCCCGGGCACTGGCACCGCCGCACCGCGGTCAGCTGACTTCCCGCGGCAGGCGTCCGGCATGGCCCGGCCCCCGGCCGGGCGCAGCCGGTTGTGCGCAGCTGGCAGGACCTACCCACCTGACAAGTGCCGCCGCCGTCGCTCTAGCCACAGCGGAGTCCCACGGTCGTGTCTCCGCTGTCGTGCCCGCGCCGGCGCCATCGTGCACTCGCCAGCGGAGCTCAGGCCGCGGGCGCGTTGACGTCTGCGGGCAGCGCGGTCTTCGCAACCTCGACCAGCGCCGCGAACGCCTGCGAGTCAATGACGGCAAGCTCCGCCAGCATCTTGCGGTCAACCTCCACCTCGGCCAGTCGCAGGCCCTGAATGAACCTGTTGTAGGTCAGGCCCTCCGCCCGGACGGCGGCGTTGATGCGCTGGATCCACAGTCGCCGGAATGCGCCCTTGCGGTCCTTGCGGTCCCGGTAGGCATAGGTCATCGAGTGGAGCTGCTGCTCCTTGGCCTTGCGGTAGAGCCGGGACCGCTGGCCCCGGTATCCGCTGGCGCGCTCGAGTACAACCCGGCGTTTCTTATGGGCATTGACCGCCCGCTTCACGCGTGCCATTTCGTCACACTCTCCCTACGCGGGCCGGGTCACTTACCCAGCAACTTCTTGATCTTCTTGCCGTCGGCCGGCGCGAGCTCGACGTACCCAGCCAGTCGGCGGGTCATCGTGCTCGGCTTCCACTCGTTGTAGTGAGCACGGTTGGCACGGCGGCGGATGACCTTACCGGTGCCCGTAAGCCGGAACCGCTTACCGGCGCCGGTGTGCGTCTTCATCTTCGGCATCTCGCCGTGTCTCCATTCTCGCGTGCCATTGGCACGACGCTGGCCTGCCGTCCGCACGAATCCGTGCTTTTGGCCCGATCTAGCTGCCGGCGCACACCTACCGTGCGGCCTGGCATTGTTCTTTCCGCCGGGCAGCGTCAGCTGTCCGGCACCACGTTCAGGCCCGAAATACTGTGGGGCCCTAGCTGTCGCGCGGGCGGGCTGGCCGTTCATCCAGCCCGCCCGGCTCTGCTTGAGGTCTACTTATCGGCTTCGCCCGGCTCCTTTGCCGTGGCGGCCCTGTCAGCCGCGATCGGGCGCGGCGATGGCACTGAGCCATCTCCGGACCGCCGGGCTGGGCCAGGCTTGGGAGCGCCCGACGGGCCGGCGGCCGGCCTCGGCGCAGCGGCAGTTCCGCGTGGTGCCGTCGGCTTCGGTGCCGGGGTGCCGGCTGGGCTTGGCCGCGCTGACGACCCGGGCGTCGCGCGCGGTGCGGACGGCTTAGGTGCCGCTGGCCGCGCAGACGCTGGTGTCGGCCGCGGCGCGTTCGGCCTGGGCATGGCGGGCCTGGGTCCGGCGGGCCTGGGCGGAGCGTCCGGCCCGCCCGTCGCGGTCTCCCGCAACCCGCCCTGTCCCGCAGCGCCCCGTCCCGCAGCGCCCTGGCCCGGGCTGGCGGCCGCAGCCCGCGGCGCGGCCGGCTGCGCATCTGCTGACGACTGTCCTGCTGACGACTGCCCTGCCGACGGTGACCCGGCCGACTGAGTGCCTGACAGCGACTGTGCTGACAGCGACTGTGCAAACAGCGGCCGTGCTGGCGACAGCTCTGCCGACGGTTCTGCTGACGACAGCTCGGCAGACGGCTCTGCCGACGACAGCCGTGCTGAGGCGGACGACTGATCAGGACCGCTGGGGTCGTCAGCGCCGGACGAAGCGGGCGGCTGCGCCTGCGCGCCAGCCGACTCGCCGGCCCGGCCGCTGGGGCGACTCGCTCGCTCAGCCCGGTCGGCCTTCGCGGCTGCCATCGCGTCCGTCTTCCGCTTGTGCGGCCCGATCACCATGATCATGTTCCGGCCGTCCTGCTTAGGCGAGGACTCTACGAAACCCAGTTCTTCGATGTCGCCAGCTAGCCGCTGGAGCAACTTGAAGCCAAGCTCTGGCCTGGACTGCTCACGCCCCCTGAACATGATCGTTACCTTGACCTTGTCGCCCTGCTTCAGGAAGCGCTCGACGTGGCCCTTCTTGGTGCCGTAGTCGTGCGGGTCGATCTTCGGCCGCAGCTTGATCTCCTTGATGACCGTCTGGGCCTGGTTCTTGCGCGACTCCCTGGCCTTCAAGGCGGACTCGTACTTGAACTTGCCGTAGTCCATGAGCTTGGCAACAGGGGGCCGGGCCATGGGCGCAACCTCGACGAGGTCGAGATCTGCCTCCTGGGCCAGCCGGAGCGCGTCATTAATGGCAACGATCCCGACCTGCTCGCCTGCCGGGCCGACAAGCCGCACTTCGGGTACCCTGATGCGCTCGTTGATACGAGGTTCGGTGCTGATGTGACCTCCTTGTGTCACCAGTGCTTCCGCCCGGGGACCATCCCCGGGCGCAGCGACGGGACTTTGGCCCTGATGACCCGGTCGCCGCAAGCTGCCGGGCGCAGAAAGCCAAACGGCCCCGCGTTATCGTGCCGCGGGGCCACCATTGCGGGAGCCTCGCCCCAGGATGCTCCTGGGCACGGCATACCCGCGACGCCTGCCTTCCCGTCCACCCGGTATCCGAGTGCCCGCGGCATGGCGCCCGGCCTGAGCAGCCAGCCTCATGGCTGGCGGCCGCCGGGCCGCCTGCTCATCTTGACTGCTCAGGCGTCCCGGCACGGTACCCGCCAGCGTCAGCTGGCCAGGTGGGAGGCGGCCGAGGTGGTCCTCCGCTTGCACGCTCAGCATGGCTAGCGGCGCCCTGTACCGGGCGATGCTAGCGACTGCCGAGCATTGTCGTCGCCACTAAGCCTAGCCCATGGCGACGACCACTGGAATTCCCCGGCGGGTAAGCGTCCGGTCGCTACCGGTTATTCCGCCGCCGGGCCAATTCTGCCAGGCCTGCCGCGCGCATGACGCTGACGGGCGCCGGCTGGCCGGTCATCAGCTCCACCTGGCCGGCCGCCTGGTGCACGAGCATGTCGAAGCCTGACATAACCGTCGAGCCGACGCTCTCGGCGGCAGCCGCCAGCGGCGTCGGCCAGGGATCGTATACGACGTCAAGCACACCATCCGCTGCCAGCACTCCGGCCCGGAGCTGGGCGGCGACGGCCTCGGTTCCCGCGGCGGGGATCGTCGAGATCAGCAGCTGCCAGCGGCGGCTGGCCAGTTCCGGGCCGAACTCGACCAGCGTGACCTGCATGCCGAGCCGTCCGGCGACGGTGAGCACCGGCCGCGCTCGGTCCAGCGAGCGGACGGCCATGCAGACAGCGTCACTGCCCAGCCTCCGGAGTGCCGCAAGTGCCGAGCATGCGGTGGCGCCGCCGCCGAGTACCAGCGCGTTCCCTGCTGTGGTGATGCCAGCCTGGTGCAGCACAGCCACGATCCCGGCCACGTCGGTGTTGAAGCCGCGACGCCGGCCGCCTTCGAGCACCACCGTATTCGCCGCGCCGACCTCGCCGACCAGCGGCTCGGCATCATCGAGCAGCGGCAGCACCGCGCGCTTGAGCGGCATCGTCAGCGAGAGGCCCGCCCAGTCCGGCCCGAGCGAGTCGAGCAGCAACGGCAGGCCCTGCTCGTCGCACTCAATCGCGGAATAGGTCCAGCCCGCCAGCCCTAGCTCGCGGTAAGCAGCGCGATGCAGCGCGGGCGATAGCGAGTGGGCGATCGGCAAGCCGAGAACGGCTGCCCGGCGGCGGGCCGCCGGGTCCCCGGCCACCGGGTCAGACTCCGTTCTGCCTGGCCAGGTACGTCCATGCCTGGAACTGCGAGTAGCTCGAGGTGAAGTCGGTCTTGCCCGACTTGTTCACGGTGATGAAGTAGAGCCATTGGCCCGCCGCCGCGCCCTGTGCCGGGTGCAGCACGGCCTCGATCGCCGCGGCGTCCGGCGAGTCGATCGGACCGGGCGGCAGGCCAGCGTGCTTGAACGTGTTGTACGGCGAGTTCACGTTCAGGTCGCTCTGCGTGAGGTTGTAGACGTAGTGATCGGTGGCGTAGGCGACCGTGCTGTCCAGCCCGAGGTCCATCGGCGGGTTCTGGTTCAGCCGGTTGTCGACGACACGCGCGACATCCGCGTAGTACCTCGGCGGAACCTCGCCTTCGAGCAGGCTGGCCTCGATGAGGACCTGATACTCGGTGAAATGCGCGCGTTTCGCGTCGGTTGCCAGGTTCAGGCTCGCTGCCTCGGTATTGAACTGTGCCACCAGCGTCTTGATGACGCTAAGCCCCGTGGCACCGGGCGGGATCTCGTAGGTGGCCGGGTACAGGAAGCCCTCCGGGTTGCCATGCGCCCAAGACGGCAGGCCGAGCGCGGCGGGGTCCTTGAGCGCCGCCTGGAACTGGCTCAACGGGATGCCCGTGCCCTTGGCCAGCAGCGCGATGACTTTGCTCGCGCGCAGGCCGTCCGGCACGGCCACACCCTGCTGAACCCGCGATTTCGGATTAGTCAGCATGGCCCACGCCAGTGCCGCGCCCATGTGCTTGTGCAGCTTGAAGGAACCGGGCTGCAGGGCGTTGGAGTTGCCCGCGCTCGTGGCGGCGTCACAGAATGCCGTTCCGGAGGCGACTACTCCGGCGTTGACCAACTCGTCTTCCAGTACCAGCGTGCAGGCGTACTCGCCGGGCTTGACCTGCACGACGACCGAGCCGTAACCCTTCGAACCGGTCCAGTCGGCGTGCCGCTTGGCATACCAGTTGTAGGCGTAGATCCCGCCGCCGACGATTGTCGCGAGGAAAAGGACTACCACCGTCAGCGCGATCATCGGCGCGCGGCTACGGCCTCGCCTCGGCGGACGGTGCCCGTAGTCGTCCTCTCCACCGCCGAAACCGCGGAAGAAGCCGTTGTGCCGAGCACTGTCGGCATCGATCTCGTCTTCACCGCCACGGCCACGACGGCGGCTTAGTCCGCTGTCGTCCACCTGTCCCTGCCAGGCGAAGCCGTCATCGTCCGGATCGGCCGGGCCGTCCAGCTCGCGATCCCCCGCCGCAGAGCCGTACTTATGGTCGTCATATCCCCCGTCGCGCTCGTATCCCGCCGAAGCGCCGTAGCCCTCCCCGCGGCGGCTAGCGCCAGGCTGGTCATACCTGTCCAGGGCAGCGTAGCCTTCGTCGGCGTAACCTGCGTGCTCCTCGTACTGATCCGGCCCGCCGTACCGGTCCTGCCCGCCGTACTGATCGTGCACGCTGTACCGATCCTGCGTGCCGTAGCGGTCGGCACTGCCGTAGCGGTCCGCACTGCCGTAGTCGGGTTCGCCGCGTCGAGCCGCGCGGCCGGGATCGGAACTGCGGCCGGGATCGGAACTGCGGCCGGGGTCAGCGCGCCGGCCAGGGTCAGCGCGCGGGCCGGGGTCGGCGTGCCAGCCGGAATCGGTGCGATACGGGTCGGGGCCGGCATACGGATCCGGCCCGCCGCGTGAATGCTCACTGCCCGAGTAGCGGGCCTCAGGGTAATCGGGAGCCGCGTACCCGCGGTCGCCGTACCCGCCGTCACGACGGCTGCCATCACGGGAACGGCGGTCACCGTAGGCGCTGTCGGTCCCGCCCTGGTAGCCGGTCTCCGGATAAGCCGGATAAGTACTGCCGCCGGGGTTCTCGTAGCCACTTCCGCCTGCATAGCCACGGTCGGAATAGCCACGGTCGGAATAGCCGTCGTAGCTGCCCGGCCCGGTTCTCGGGCTGAGCTGCCCGCCCGATTCGTACCGGCCGGCACCGGGATCGAAACGCGGATTGCCATCGGGCCCGGCGTAACTGCCGGTGCCGGCGTAACTGTCGGCGCCGGCGTAGCTGTCGGTGCCACGGTAGGACCCGCCGGGATCGTTGTATCCGGCCGACTCGTAGCGGGGGGATTCCCACGGTGCGCTGGTGCCGCCCGGTTGCCCCGGCCACTCCCCGGAACCTTGCCCTGCCCTGGATCCGGCCGGCCAGGAGTCCTCGGGCGCCGCGGACCGGCGTGACCTGCGGCCCGCTGACCGGCCGTAGCGACCGTCTTCCGCGTCAAGCTGGTCGTCCCAGTCCTCGTACCCGTCCCGGCTCATGACGTCGGATCTCCCCTGGCTACCAGCTGACCAGCCGGCTCGCCGGTCGAGCGCTCAGCGTCCAGCGCCCCCTGCAGCAGTACCGCGGCCGCGGCCTTGTCCACCGCCGGCCGCCTGGCTTTCGCGTCATGGCCGCTGCTCTGCAGCGCGGCGTGCGCCAGCACGGTAGTGAAACGCTCGTCGGCGAGCCGGACCGGCAGTGGCGCCGTCCTGCCGGCCAGCCGGACGGCGAACTCGCGGCCATCGGCGGCAGCCCTGCCCTCCGCTCCGCGCAGGCCGACGGCCAGGCCGACGATGATCTCCATGGCGTTGTTCTCAGCCGCGAGCCTGGCCAGTTCCGCCACGTCGCCGCCGCCGCGCCGGACCGTGGCGAGCGGCGAGGCAAGCACGCCGCCCGGATCGGACCTGGCAACACCGATCCGCGCTGAGCCGACGTCGATGCCAAGCCGCACCCCGGCCCTCACATCAGCGCTCTGAGCAGCTCGCCTTGCGGCGCGAACGCCTCCAGATGCGCGCCAGGCAGGGTCGCTCCCGGCGACGGCTGGGGCGCGCCAGGTCTCAGCCTGGACACGAACTGGTGTAGGCACGGGCTCACCCTACGGCACCTACTCCTACTATGTCGTGGATAAGGGCACGAACTGCTGCAAAGGCCCCAGAGACCGCCTCCTCGGCCCGGTCGCCGAGCGGAGCGCCGCCGCCCTGAGCGACGTCATCCCGGCCGCCGCCCCGGCCGCCGAGCGCACCGGCCGCCGCGAGTACCAGGGCACCCGCCCGGAGGCCGTGCGCCCGCCCGGCGTCGTTAACCGCCACCACGACCGTCGGCCGGCCATCGGTCAGCCCGACCGCCACGACCACGCCAGGCCGGCCAGCCGAAATCCGTCCCCGGATGTCCAGCGCCACCTTCCTGATTCCGTCGGCCAGCGTACCGTCCGGCGCCTGGTATGCGACGTACGCCGCGCCGTGCAGGTCCTCGGCCTTGTCCGCGAGTTCCGCGACGCTGCTCAGCAACTGAGCGGACCTGAGCCGTTCCAGGTCACGTTCTGCCTCCCGAAGGCGCGTCAGCACGCTCGCGATCCGCTCCGGCAACTCCTCCGGGCGGGCCCTGAACTGCTCGGACAGCATGCTGACAAGGACGCTTTCGCGGGCCAGGTACTTGAACGCGTCGATCCCGACCAGAGCCTCCACCCGGCGGACACCGGATCCGATGGACGACTCTCCAAGGATCTTGACCAGCCCGAGATTGCCGGACCGTGCCACGTGGGTGCCGCCGCACAGTTCCCGTGAGTAGTCACCGACCTCCACAACCCGGACCTGGTCGCCGTATTTCTCGCCGAACAGGGCCAGCGCGCCCATCGCCCGCGCCTCGCCGATCGAGGTGTGGAAAGCACGCACTTCCAGGTCACTGATCAGGACCTGGTTGACCTCTTCCTCCGCGGTGGCCAGCACCGACGCGGGCACCGCGCCCATCGCGGTGAAGTCGAACCTGAAGCGGCCCGGCGCATTCTCCGAGCCGGCCTGCGCCGCAGACTCACCGAGCGAGCCGCGGAAAGCCCGGTGTACCAGGTGCGTGGCGGTGTGCGAGCGCGAGATAGCGCGCCTGCGCTCGATATCGATCTGGGCGAGAACGGGCGCCCCCACGACGATTTCACCGGCCGTGACAGTGCCGCGGTGCACGATCAGGCCGGGAACGGGCGCCTGCACATCGGTCACTTCGATCCGGGCGCCGTCGCCGGCACCGCTGCCGACCGCGGTGATCACGCCGTTGTCGGCAAGCTGACCGCCACCTTCGGCATAGAACGGCGTGCGGTCCAGGACTACCTCGACGGCGGTGCCGGCCCCGGCCGAGGGGGCCGATGAGCCGTCGACGATCAGGCCAACGACTGTCGCCTCGCCCGCCACTTCGTCGTAACCGGTAAAGGTGACCAGTCCAGCCCGCTCCAGCATCCGGGCGAACACCGAGATGTCGGCATTGCCGGTCTTCTTGCCGGCCGCGTCCGCCTTCGCCCGTTGCCGCTGCTCCGTCATCAGCCGCCGGAACTCGCCCTCATCCACTGCCAGGCCCTGCTCGCCGGCCATCTCCAGGGTCAGGTCGATCGGGAAGCCGTAGGTGTCATGCAGCTGGAATGCCTGGTCGCCGCGGATGGTGCCACTGCCCCGGCGC
Source organism: Actinomycetota bacterium (assembly GCA_027314515.1). Lineage (GTDB taxonomy): Bacteria > Actinomycetota > Actinomycetes > Streptosporangiales > Streptosporangiaceae > JAJYUU01. The sequence continues at coordinate 57,060 of DAHVAR010000055.1, read as the reverse complement.
CTGGTCTCTTCCACCGCCGCGTCGAAGATGGCGCTGCCGGTGCGCAGCGTGGCCATGAATGCTGCCTCTTCGGCATCGATCACCGTGTGGATGTTCGGCGCGTCGCGGATCAACTCGGGATACTGCTCGCCGAGCGCGCCGATCGCGACCGAGGACAGCTCATGCAGGAAGCGCTCATCCTGGCCGCCCCGGCTGTGGCTGCCGGTGCCGCCGCGCTGAGCGCCGGAGAGCAGGCGCAGCTTCTGCACGCTGCGGCGCAGGATCCGGCGCAGTACGTAGCCACGACCCTCGTTGGACGGGATCACGCCGTCAGCGACAAGCATGACCGCGGTGCGAACATGGTCGGTCACCACCCGCAGCGCCACGTCAGACCGCTCGTCGACGCCGTAGCGCTGCTCGGTCAGCTCGGCCGCGCGCTCAAGGACCTTCCACATCGTGTCGATTTCATAGATGTTGTCCACGCCCTGCAGCAGCGCGGCCATCCGCTCCATGCCCATGCCGGTGTCGATGTTGCGGGACGGCAGGTCGCCCACGACGTCGAAGTCCACCTTGGATCGCACCTGGCCAAGCTGGTACTGCATGAAAACCAGGTTCCAGACCTCCAGGTAGCGATCCTCGTCTGCTTCCGGCCCGCCCTCCCGGCCATATTCCGGGCCGCGATCGTAGTAGATCTCCGAACAGGGACCGCCCGGTCCGGGCACGCCCATGTGCCAGTAGTTGTCGGCCAGGCCGCGGCGCTGGATCCGGTGCTCGGGAATGCCCACGACGTCGTGCCAGAGCTTGGCCGCCTCGTCGTCGTCGTGCAGCACCGTCACCCAGAGCCTGCTCTCAGGGAAGCCGAACCCGCCGTCAGATTCCGGCCGGGTCAGTAGCTCCCAGGCGTACGGGATGGCCAGTTCCTTGAAATAGTCGCCGAAGGAGAAGTTGCCAAGCATCTGGAAGAACGTGCCATGCCTGGTGGTCTTGCCGACTTCCTCGATGTCCGGCGTCCGGACGCACTTCTGGCAGGTGGTGGCCCGCCGGAATGGCGGCGTCTGCTGACCGAGGAAGAACGGCTTGAATGGCTGCATCCCGGCGTTGACCAGCAGCAGCGTCGGATCGTCGGCGACCAGGCTGGCCGACGGGACGCCGGTGTGCCCGCGCTCCGAGAAAAAGCTAAGGAAACGGCGGACTATCTCTGCCGACTCCATCACGGCCATCCTTCACATAGGGGCGCCCGCGCTGCTTACGGCGCGGGACTTTGACTGATCAGTGGTCGCGACTGCCGCGCTGACCGTCGCCGGACCACAGGGCATCGCGCCGGCTTTCGAGGGTAAGGCCCGATTCGCCGCGATGCAGATCCCAATACTCTGCCATGCCATCGCGCACATCCCGGACGAACCCCGCGGCGGCCGAGGCGTGCGCGGCGGCCGCCGCGATCCTGGCCGCCGGCTTGGCCTCGGGCTGGGCTGGCCGGGCCAGCCGCCGGCCGGCCCTCCCGGTGCGGTCGGCTGTCCCGGTGCGGTCGACTGTCCCGATGCGGCCGGCCCTCCCGGTGCGGCCGGCTGTCCCGATGCGGCCGGCCGTCCCCGTGGTCACTCCTCGCACCGAGCCCCCTCGGTTCCGCGCCCCCGCCGGCCCGCCTGCCAGGCCCTGGCCGGTCAGCGTTCGCGCCAGCCGACTCGCCTTCCGGTACCCGGTCACGCCCAGCGCGGCGCCCGCGAGCAGCCAGAATCCGCGGCGGATCATCTGCAACCTGCCTCAGTTGTCTCATTCTCCCTGGTTGCTTCCCCGGCCGAGGCCGCGATGGCGGCCCGTGCCGCCGATTGGGCCGCGGAACCGGTGCGCGTCAGTGCCGAGGCCGCCAGGGTCACCGGCAGCGTCTCCGCCATCGCCGCAACCTGCAGGGATCGCCGGACGGCGACCGCCCGCCGCAACCCGAAGACGAAGGCCGAAGCGCCGTGCAGAGGCACGGCAGCAGCCCCGGACAAGCTTCTGGCCAGCCCCGCCAGCGCCGACACCTGGCCGGTCAGTTCGGCCATGTTGGCCGTTACCTGGTCCATGCTCGCGGTGATCGCGTCGGTCCTGGCTAGCTGCTCGTTGGTCCGGTCAACGGCTTCCTGGGCCTGCTGGATGAGCAGGTCCGCGCGCTCCCGGTACTCGGTGACCATGCCGGTCACCGCCGACATCAGGCGCGAGAGCTTGATCAGCACGACGATGCCCGCGCACGCCAGCACCGCGAAGAACCCCGCGGCTATCAGCGCTGCCAGCTGACCGGCGTTCATTTCCCCCTGACTCCCATCCGCGCATCGACTGCGCCTCGGGCCATCGACCCTCGGCCCCGACCCTATCGCGGCTAACCCGGCGTCAGCCGGGCTGTTCGGGACCACCGCCGGAGTGTTCCCCGGCCCGTTCCCGCCCTGATCCGGTACCCGCTTCCACGGCTGGCTGCGGGCTGCCGTGCAGGATCTCCCTGATGCGCTCCGACCTGTCCGCGTAACGCGCTTCGGACCCGTGACCCGACGGCAGGTAGTAGCGCTTGCCGACCAGGCCGTCAGGCGCGTACTGCTGGCGCACCACGCCGGCCGGATCGTCGTGCGCGTACAGGTAGCCCTTGCCGTGGCCCAGCCGGGCCGCGCCCGGGTAGCTTGCGTCCCGCAGGTGCCCGGGCACCGGTCCGGCCAGGCCCTGCGCCACGTCAGCACGGGCGGCCCAGATGGCCTTGGCAACAGCGTTCGACTTCGGCGCCAGCGCGATGTGGATGACGGCCTGCGCCAGGTTCAGCTGCGCCTCGGGCAGCCCGACGAACTGGACGGCCTGCGCCGCGGCGACCGCCGCCTGCAGCGCTGTCGGGTCCGCCATCCCGACGTCCTCGCTGGCATGGACGATCAGCCGTCGCGCGATGAACCGCGGGTCCTCCCCCGCCTCGATCATCCGGGCCAGGTAGTGCAGCGCCGCGTCCGCGTCGCTGCCGCGCATGCTCTTGATGAAGGCGCTGATCACGTCGTAGTGCTGGTCACCGGCCCGGTCGTAACGCACCATGGCCCGGTCGACCGCCTGCTCAAGCAGCCCGATCGTCAGCTCGCCGCCGTCGGGCAGGCCGAGCGCCGCCGCCTCCAGGTACGTCAGCACCCGCCGCGCGTCGCCCCCGGCCAGCCGGACGAGCTGGTCGGTGACACCGGCCCCCAGCGTGATCCGGCCGGACAACCCGCGCTCGTCAGCCACCGCCCGGCTGATCACCTGCTGAATGTCCGTGTCCTCCAGCGGCCGCAGCGTCAGCAGCAGCGACCGGGACAGCAACGGCCCGACGACGGAGAACGACGGGTTCTCGGTGGTCGCGCCGATGAACGAGACCCAGCGGTTCTCCACGGCAGGCAGCAGCGCGTCTTGCTGCGCCTTGTTGAACCGGTGCACTTCGTCGATGAACAAGACGGTCTGCTGGCCGGACATGCCCAGCGCGCCGCGCGCGGCCTCGATTGCCGTGCGCACGTCCTTGACCCCGGCCGATACCGCGGACAGCTCGACGAACCGGCGTTTGGTCACGCTCGCGACCACGTAGGCCAGCGTTGTCTTGCCAGTGCCCGGCGGCCCCCACAGGAGCACCGACATCGGCGAGTCGGTGTCGGCTAGCTTGCGAAGCGGCGAACCGTCTCTGGTCAGGTGCGCCTGGCCGATCACCTCGGCGAGCGAGCGCGGCCGCATCCGGACGGCCAGCGGCGCAGTCGCTCGCTCGGCCGCTTCGGCCGGCGAGTCGAACAGGCTGCCGGTCGATCCGTGATTGACGCGGGGCACGATGCGAATCTACCGGGCCGGGCCGGGCTGCCGCGGTGATGTGAGCCGCACGGCCGCGAGCCATAGGCTCGGAGGCGCCCGCCAGTAGCCCAGCCCAGCCCAGCCCAGCGCAGCGCAGCCGCCTCCAAGATCGATGTGAAGAAATTGCTGCTATAGCCACCGCAGATCAACATCGATCATGGTGCACGCCAGTACCCCGTGATCCCGAGGACGCCGATATGACGCTATTGCCCGGTACGGCTAGCCCTGCGGGCGGGCCGCGGCTGCTTGCCGTGAGCGACCTGCATGTCGGATTCGGCGTGAACCGCGCGATCACCGAGCGATTGCGGCCTCGGACGGATTCGGACTGGCTGATCGTGGCCGGCGACGTCGGTGAGCGGGCCGGGGACGTCGAGCGGGTGCTGGCGTTGCTCAGCCAGCGGTTCGCCAAGGTCATCTGGGTGCCGGGCAACCACGAGCTCTGGACCCATGGCCGGGACCCGGTACGGCTGCGCGGCGAGGAACGGTACCTGGCGCTGGTGGCCGCCTGCAGGCGCCTTGGCGTCGTCACGCCTGAGGACCCCTACCCGGTCTGGGCCGGGGACGGCGGGCCGGCGCTCGTGGTGCCGCTCTTCGTCCTCTACGACTACTCGTTTCGTCCCGACGGGGCTGCCACGACCACCGAGGGACTTGCGAGAGCCCGCGCGGCCGGCGTCGTGAGCACCGACGAGCGGCTGCTGCATCCCGACCCGTACCCGAGCCGTGAAGCCTGGTGCGCCGACCGCATCGCCAAGACCGAGAAGCGGCTCGCTGCCCTGCCGCCGGGCATGCCGACCATCCTGGTCAATCACTTTCCGCTGATCCGGGAGCCAACCAGGGTGATGAAATACCCGGCGTTCGCGCAGTGGTGCGGGACCACCGCGACCGCAGGCTGGCCGACTCGGTTCGGCGCGGTCGCAGTCGTCTACGGCCACCTGCACATTCCGCGGACGACCTGGCACGATGGCATCCGGCACGAGGAGGTGTCGCTCGGCTACCCGAGGGAGTGGAAACGGCGGGCAGCGCCGCCGGTCATCCCCCGTCAGATCCTGCCATCGGACGCGCGGACCCCGCCGGACGCGCGAGCCTAGCCAGGGATCGCGTGCCGGACGAGGGTCGGATTAGGGTCGGCATCACCCGGATCGCTACTACGTAAGCCGAGGCACCGCGATGAACTCGGACGTCACCCCGTTTCGCATTGAGATTCCCGAAGCTGATCTCGAGGACTTGCGGCAGCGGCTGCGCCGGACCCGCTGGCCGGACGCGGAGACGGTGGACGACTGGTCGCAGGGCGTCCCGCTTGCCTACACCCGCGCCCTGTGCGACTACTGGCTCGAGCGCTACGACTGGCGCGCATGCGAGGCGAGCCTCAACGGCTTCCCGCAGTTCCGGACCAATGTCGACGGCCTCGGCATCCACTTCCTGCACGTGCGCTCCCCGCAGCAGAACGCGCTGCCGCTGATCATGACACACGGCTGGCCCGGCTCGATCGTCGAGTTCGGCAAGGTCGTCGGACCGCTCACCGACCCGCTCGCGCATGGCGGCGACGCCGCGGACGCGTTCCATCTGGTGTGCCCGTCGCTGCCAGGCTTCGGCTTCAGCGACAAGCCGGCCAGGCCTGGCTGGGGCACCGACCAGATCGCCGACGCATGGGACCAGCTGATGACCCGCCTCGGCTACGCCCGCTACGGCGCCCAGGGCGGCGACTGGGGTGCCGGCGTGACCACCCGGCTGGGCGTCCGCCACGCCGGCCATGTCGCGGGCATCCACCTCAACATGGTCACCGTCCCGCCGGATCCTGCCACCATGGACGATCTGACCGAGCAGGAACAGGGCGCGCTGGCTGCCATGCGGCACTACCGGGACTTCGATTCGGGCTACTCCAAGCAGCAATCCACCCGCCCGCAAACCGTCGGCTACGGCCTGGTCGACTCGCCTGCCGGGCTGTGCGCCTGGATCGTGGAGAAGTTCTGGTCCTGGACCGATTGCGACGGCGACCCGGCGAACGTGCTGACCAGGGACGAGATGCTGGACGACGTCATGCTGTACTGGCTGCCCGGCACTGGCGCGTCCTCGGCGCGGCTGTACTGGGAGAGCTTCGGCAAGCCACTGGGCGGCACGGTGCAGGTTCCGGTTGGCTGCTCTGTCTTCCCGAAGGAGATCTTCCGCGCGTCCCGGCGCTGGGCGGAGAAGCAGTTCCCGGACCTGCGCTACTGGAACGAGCCGGCCAAGGGCGGCCACTTCGCCGCGTTCGAGCAGCCGGCCATCTTCGTCGACGAGGTCCGCGCCGCATTCCGCGCATTCAGGGCATTTCCCACCGGATGATCTCGATGATGCTGTCGTCGCGGGGCCATCCCGCCGCGCGGGGCCATCCGGCCATCCCATCCCGCCGCGCGGAGGCCATCCGGCCACGCGGGGCCATCCCCGGCTAGCGCTACTGCGCGCCCGCGCCGCCGTGAGCTTCCCAGCCCGCGCCGCCGTGAGCTTCCCAGCCCGCGCCGCCGTGAGCTTCCCAGCCAGTGCCGCCGGGCGGTTGCCCGCCAGTACCAGAAGGCGGCTCAGCCGGAACCACGTCGATCCCGGCTTCCTTCCGCTGCTGCGGCGTGATCGCCGTGGGCGCGCCGGTCAGCGGGTCGTGGCCGGACGCGGCCTTGGGGAAGGCGATGACGTCCCTGATCGACTCGCGCCCGGTTAGCAGCATGAGCAGCCGGTCCCAGCCGAACGCGATGCCGCCATGGGGCGGCGGCCCGAACCTCAGGGCCTCCAGCAGGAAGCCGAACTGCGATGTTGCCTCCTCGCGCGACAGCCCGATCACGTCGAACACCTGCTGCTGGACCTCGCTGCGGTGGATGCGGATCGAGCCGCCGCCGATCTCGGTGCCATTGCAGACAATGTCGTAAGCGTCAGCCAGTGCCTCGCCCGGCTCGGACGCGAACTTCGACGTCCAGTCCGGCAGGGGCGCGGTGAACGGGTGATGGACGGCCGTCCAGCCGCCCTCGCCGTCGTCCTCGAACATCGGCGCGTCTACCACCCAGGTAAAGGCCCACGCCGAAGGGTCGATCAGCCCGCACCGGTTACCGACCTCGAGCCGGGCCGCGCCGAGCAGTGCCCGCGCCTCGCTCGCCGGGCCGGCCGCGAAGAACACCGCGTCACCGGCCCTGGAGCCGGCGGCGGCGGGCAGGCCGGACCGCTCGGCCGCGGACAGGTGCCTTGCCACCGGCCCGGAATCGGAGACCTCGCCGTCCGCGCCGATCAGCACGTAGCCAAGCCCGCGCGCACCTCGCGAACGCGCCCACTCCTGCCAGCCGTCAAGCTCCTTGCGCGTCTGCGAGGCGCCGCCCGGCATCACCACGGCGCCCACGTACGGCGCCTGGAACACCCTGAACGCGGTCTGCGCGAAGAATGCGGTCAGGTCAGCTAGCTCGTTACCGAACCTCAGGTCTGGCTTGTCCGATCCGTAGCGGCTCATCGCATCGGCATAGGTCATCCGCGCTATCGGCAGCCTGACTTCGAAGCCGGCGATCTCCGACCACAGCCTGGACACCAGATCCTCGGCGACTTCGATGACATCTTCCCTGGTCACGAACGACATCTCGAGGTCGATCTGGGTGAACTCGGGCTGCCGGTCAGCGCGGAAATCCTCGTCCCGGAAGCACCGCACGAGCTGAAAGTAGCGCTCCATCCCGCCGATCATCAGCAGCTGCTTGAACAGCTGGGGTGACTGCGGCAGCGCATACCAGTGGCCAGGCCGCAGCCGCACCGGGACCAGGAAGTCCCTGGCGCCCTCGGGCGTAGAGCGGGTCAGGAACGGGGTCTCCACGTTGACGAATCCGCGGGCGTTCATCACCTCGTTGACCAGGTACCCGGCCTTCGACCTGGCCCGCAGCGCAGCCGCCATGTCGGCCCGGCGGATGTCTAGGAAGCGGTACTTCAGCCGGACTTCCTCGTTCAGCTCGCCGCCGCCGTGGGCGGCACCGCCCTCGATCTGGAACGGCAGCGGATCGGCCCGCGACAGCACCTCGAGCCCCGTTGCCGCCACCTCGATCCCGCCGGTGGCCAGCTCGGGATTCTCGTTGCCGGCCGGCCGACGCTGCACCGTGCCGTCAACCAGCACGCAGAACTCGGCCCGCAGGTCGTGCGCCACGTCCTCCTGACGCAGCACGACCTGCACGATCCCGCTGCCGTCGCGCAGGTCGATGAAGACAACGCCGCCGTGATCGCGCCGCCGCGCTACCCACCCGGCCAGCCGCACCTGCTCGCCCGCGCTGGACGCCCGCAGGCTGCCCGCCTCGTGGCTGCGGATCATCGCTCGCTCAGCCTCTCTCTCGTCAGGTCATTCACAACAAAGCCTTACCACCGGGAACGGGCTCACCCGCGCCAGTCACTCCGGCACGTCCGGTCAGTTGCCAGCCTCCTTGCCGGCCGGCCGGCCGGTCAGTCAGTGCCGCTCGGCCCTGGCCAGTCAGCGAGGCCCGCTTGGCCGGGACTCACAGCCCGGTAGCCGGGCCGCTAGCCGGGGTCAGCCCGGCCAGGAACGGATTATGCGCCCGCTCCGCCCCGATCGTCGTCTGCGGCCCGTGGCCGGAGAGCACCACAGTCTCGTCCGGCAACGGCAGGCAGACCCGTGCCAGGCTGGCCAGGATCGTGTCGTAGTCGCCGCCCGGCAGGTCGGTCCGGCCGATCGACCCGGCGAACAGCAGGTCGCCGCTGAACAGCGTGCCCGCCTCCGCGCCGCCGGCCAGCCGGAACGCCACCGAGCCCGGCGTGTGCCCCGGCGCGTGGTCGACCACGATCTCAAGGCCGCACAGCCGCAGCGTCATCCCGTCCGAGAGCTCGAGTACGTCGTCCGGCTCGGTGAACGTCAGCCCCCCGAACAGCTGCTGGCCAGGACCCAGACCCAGGCCGCGGCCAGGGTCGGACAGCAGCGCCCGGTCAGCTGGGTGAATGTAGGCGGGGATGCCCTTCGCGCCGCATACCGGCGCCACCGACCAGATGTGGTCGATGTGCCCGTGGGTCGCGAGCACCGCCACCGGCCGGAGCCGGTACCGCTCGATCAGCTCGTTGATTCCCTGCTCGGCATCCTGACCAGGGTCGATGATGAGGCATTCCGTGCCTGGCCCTGGTGCGAGCAGGTAGCAGTTCGCCGCGAAGGAGCCAGCGGGAAACCCTGCTATCAGCACTGTGCCTCCTCGCGCTCCTCCGGTCCCTCCGCGCCAAGCTGGTACCCGGTCGCCTGCGGTTGGGCGGACCGAACCGGACGCTCGCGGTGCCTGCCTCAAGGCTACCGAGAACTGCAGGCCAGCGTGCCGTCAGCCCAGCCCAGTCCCGTCAGGACACGAGTTGGGAGCGGTTGGGACTCGAAAAGTAACGACGGCATTAAAATTGCTGGTGCAACGGTACGATTCGCGAAGTTTCGCAACACACCGCCCAGGGGCCGATGCCTTCGTCGGCGGGCCGTTTGCCAGACCACGCAGACCGCAGGAAACTGCGGGTGAGCAGGAGGATCACGCGGGTGGCCAGCAAAAAGCAACGCCAGCGCCAGCTTGCCAGGCAAGCTCATCAGCGCCGTATGATGCGGCAGGCTGATCGGACCAGGCGAGCGCGGCAGTGGTCGGTGGCGATCATCGCGGCCGTCCTGGTTGTCGGGGTAGGCCTGATCATTCCAGCGATCCTGGGCACCTTTAACACCCCCAAGTCGAACGCCGCGGCCAGTTCGAGCACGCCAGCAGCTTCGAGCGCCGCCACCCCGGTCTCCCCCGGCCCCGCCGCCTCCGCTACCCCCTCGCCGACCTCCACCGCGGCCATGGTTGACGGCAAGTGCGTCTACACCAAGAGCGGTGCCGCCGCCCGGCCGGTGTCCCTGCCGCCGGCCCGGCCCGGCAAGCGGGCGACGTACACCGCGACGTTCACCACGAACCGCGGCACTATCGTGGTTGACCTGGCCGGCAGTGCGGCCCCCTGCACGGTGAACTCGTTCGTCTCGCTGGCAGATCAGAGCTACTTCAACAACACGCAATGCCACCGGCTGGTAACCGTCGGCATCTATGTGCTGCAGTGCGGCGACCCGACGGGGACCGGCACGGGCGGCCCCGGCTACGTCTTCAACAGCGAGAACCTTGCTTCGCTCAAGCAGGTCACGGTGAACGGCAGCGCAGAGGCCCTGTATCCGGCCGGCACGGTCGCGATGGCCAACACGGGACAGCCGGACAGCAATGGCAGTCAGTTCTTCTTCGTGTACAAGGCCACCGACCTGCCAGCCAGTTATACGCCGTTCGGCACCGTCGCGAGCGGGCTCAGCATCATCCAGCAGGTGGCCAAAGCAGGCAGCGACAACTCCAACGGTACCGGCGACGGGCACCCAAAGGAGAAGGTCCAGATCGAGAGCGTGACGATCACCAAGACCTGATTGGCTGAGCCGGTCAGGTACCGAGCAGGAGGTACGCGGTGAGCACCGCAAGCGACCCGTGGGGCCGGGTAGCCGAAGACGGGACTGTCTACGTCCGCACAGCTGACGGCGAGCGCGAGATCGGCTCGTGGCAGGCGGGCAGTCCAGACGAGGCGCTGGCCTTCTTCAAGCGCAAGTTCGATGCGCTGGAGACCGAGATCAGCCTGCTCGAGCAGCGCATGTCCAGTACCGACCTGTCGGCCGGCCAGGCGAGGGCGACGATAACGAGGCTGACGGCCGCGGTCACCGGAGCGCACGCGATCGGGGACCTCGATGGCCTGCAGTCCCGCCTGGAGGCTCTCGCCGGAACAATCGAGCATCGGCGTGAGGAGCACCGGGCCGCTCGCGAGCAGGCCAGGGCTAGTGCGCATGAGGTCAAGGAGCGCATCGTCAGCGAGGCAGAACGGCTCGCCGCCGAGGCCACCCACTGGAAGGCCAGCGGCGAGCGGATGCGCCAGCTACTCGAGGAGTGGAAGGACGCGCCGCGCGGCGACCGGGCCGCCGAGGCGGCACTCTGGAAGCGGCTCTCCGCAGCCCGGAACGCCTTCGCGAAGCGGCGCAAGGCCTACTTCGCCACCCTGGAGGAGGAGCGCGAGGCAATCCGCGCCCGGAAGGAAGAGCTCGTCGCCCGCGCTGAGGAGCTGTCAACCTCGACGGACTGGAGCGCCACGGCGACGGCATACCGGGAACTCATGCGCGCCTGGAAGCAGGCGGGCCGGGCGGACCGGGCGGCCGAGGATGACCTGTGGAACCGGTTCAGGACTGCGCAGGATGCTTTCTTCAAGGGGCGCTCCAACATCCTGGACGCCAAGGACCGGGAGCTACGCGAGCACGTCGTGGTCAAGGAGCAGTTGCTCGCCGAGGCTGAGAAGCTGCTGCCGGTCACCGACGCGCGGGCGGCCAGGGCGGCGTTGCGCGGCATCCTGGAGCACTGGGAGCGGGCTGGTGCCGTCCCGCGCGACTCGCAGGATCGGCTGGAGGGCGGCCTCCGCAAGATCGAGGAGACGCTGCGCAAGGCAGAGGACTCGCACTGGCGCCGCACCAACCCCGAGGCGCTGTCGCGGGCCCGCGGCACCGTGGACCAGATCCGCGCGGCTATCACCCATCTTGAGCGCCAGCTCGCCAAGGCCGAGGCCAGTGGCGACCAAAAGGCACAGCAGCAAGCCAGGGAAGCCCTGGATGCACGGCAGTCCTGGCTGGCCGAGGCCGAGCGCACGCTCGCCGAATTGTCAGGCTAGTCGTTTCGGCGCCGGGGTTCGCGCCCCGCTCTGCGGGCCGGCATAGGCTCGCGTTGTGCGTGCCTTATCTGGCCCGAGACGCGCTCGTCACCGACTTCCGTGAGCAACGTGACGCCCGCTGCCGCGGTGCGCGAACCCCGGCGCCTCCCCCGCCAGCCACTTACCGGCGAGGCGCACCCGGAAGCCTGGTGTGGGCACTGCCGCAGGCCACCAACGCCAGCTGCCGTGAGCGATCCTTAGGCCCGCTGCCGTCGGCCCCAGCGACGTTGGATGCCATTTTGTACTGTTTGCCCGATGCTGTGGCGCTGTTCGCCGCAGGTGAAAGTGAGTCCGCTGTTGCCCTGGCAACGAAAACCTCACATCCATGAGTGCTCGCGAAGCAGCGGCCCAATGCCGACGCGGGCTGACGACCCTGCTAGCTGGCTAAGCTGGTGACGCGGTAGACGTCGTAGACGCCGTCGATCGAGCGGACAGCGCGCAGGACGGCACCGAGGTGCTTGGGGTCGCCCATCTCGAACGTGAACCGGCTGAACGCGACTCGGTCACGAGTCGTGCTGACGGTAGCCGACAGGATATTCACGTGCTGATCGGACAGGGTCCGGGTCACGTCAGAGAGCAGTCCGGTCCGATCGAGCGCCTCGACCTGGATCGCCACCAGGAACTGCGAGCCTTCCCTGGGCGACCAGCGGACGCTGACCATGCGCTCTGGTTGCGACTCCAGCAGGTGCCCGAGATTCATGCAGTCGGCGCGGTGGACCGAGACGCCGTTCCCCCTGGTGACGAAGCCAGTAATCTGGTCGCCGGGAACCGGGGTGCAGCATTTCGACAGCCGCGCCCAGACGTCGTTCGCGCCCTCCACGACGACGCCCGAGTCACCGACCGGGGTGGCCGGGCGCGCCTGGCGGGTCACCAGAGTCGCCTCGGCAAGGTCCTCCTGCGCGCCTTCGACGCCGCCAGCCGACTTGACCAGCTTGGCTACCACTGACTGCGCGCTGACGTGTCCTTCGCCCACCGCCGCGTAGAGCGCAGACAGGTCGGTGTAGTGCAGTTCAGTGGCGATCGCGTTCAGTGCGTCCGCGGTGGCCAGGCGCTGCAGTGGCAGGTTCTGCTTGCGCATCATCCGAGCGATCGCGGTCTTGCCGGTCTCCGCCGCGGCCTCCCGCCGCTCCTTGGAGAACCAGTGCCGGATCTTGTTCTTGGCGCGCGCGCTCTTCACGAACCCGAGCCAGTCCTGGCTCGGGCCCGCCTCCGGGGCCTTGGAGGTGAAGATCTCGACGGTGTCGCCGTTACTCAACGTGCTTTCCAGCGCCACGAGGCGCCCGTTCACCCGGGCACCGATAGTGCGGTGGCCCACCTCTGTGTGGATCGCATAGGCGAAGTCAACGGGAGTCGAGCCCTGCGGCAGCGCTATCACCTCGCCGCGAGGGGTGAAGACGTAGACTTCAGCACCGCCAAGGTCGAAGCGCAGGGAGTCGAGGAACTCGGCCGGATCCTCGGTCTCCCGCTGCCAGTCGACGAGTTGCCGCAGCCAGGCCATGTCGCCGGTGCCACCGCCGCCGACCATGTCCTCCTTGTACTTCCAGTGCGCGGCGACGCCATACTCCGCCCGCTTGTGCATGCCCCAGGTCCGGATCTGGAGTTCGACCGGCTTGCCCTCCGGGCCGATCACCGTGGTGTGAAGCGACTGGTACAGGTTGAACTTGGGCATCGCGATGTAGTCCTTGAACCGGCCGGGAACCGGATTCCACCGCGCATGCACGGTGCCGAGCACCGCATAACAGTCACGCAGCGATTCGACAAGGATGCGGATGCCGACTAGATCGTAAATGTCATCAAAGCCGACATTACGCGCGATCATCTTCTGGTACACAGAGTAGTAATGCTTCGGGCGGCCGGTGACATACGCCTTGATCTTCGCGTCCTTCAGGTCCTCCTCGACGTCCTCGATCACTTCCTGCAGGAACATCTCCCGCCGCGGAGCTCGCTCAGAGACCAACCGGGCGATCTCGTCGTACCGCTTCGGATACAAGGTCGCGAAGGCGAGGTCTTCCAGCTCCCACTTGACCGTGTTCATGCCAAGCCGGTGCGCCAGCGGCGCGAAGATCTCCAGCACCTCGCGCGACTTCTGCTCCTGCTTCTCCCGCGGCAGATAGCGGAGCGTGCGCATGTTGTGCAGGCGATCGGCCAGCTTGATGACGAGTACGCGGATGTCGCGCGACATGGCCACGACCATCTTGCGGACGGTCTCGGCCTGCGCGGCGTCGCCGTACTTCACCTTGTCCAGCTTCGTCACGCCATCGACGAGGGCAGCCACTTCTTCGCCGAAGTCCTGGCTGAGCTGGGCAATCGTGTACTGGGTATCCTCCACGGTGTCATGCAGGAGCGCCGCGCAGATCGTGTCGTGCGGCATGCCGAGCTCGGCGAGGATCGTGGCCACCGCGAGCGGATGCGTGATATACGGGTCCCCGCTGCGCCGGGACTGGCCCGCATGCAGCTGGGCCGCTGCCTCATAGGCACGCTCGATCTTCCGGATGTCGGCTTTCGGGTGGGTCGCGCGCACGGTCCGGATGAGCGGCTCAAGTACGGGGTTGACCGAGCCCCCGCGTGGCGAGCCAAGACGGGCCAGGCGGCGCCGCATTGCCGCCGCGCCGGAACTTCCGTCAGCCTGGGGCTCCGCGCTCCGCGCTGGCTCGGCGGCGGCTGCTGCTGCCGACCGGCGGGATACCCGGCCGGCGGCCGCTCGCGCCGCGGACTTCTTGCCGGCGGAGCTCCGGGCCACTGCCTTCCAGCCGGACGGGCCGGAACCACCGGAACCGCCCGAACCACCGGAACCGGCCGAGTAGGGCCGAACCGGACGAGCGTCGTCGTTATCGGCGCCGTGACTATCGCCAAACCCGTGCGCCGACTCGTCGTAGTCCGCGCCATGCCCGTCGGCCGACAGGTGAGCCAGCCCGCCGTAATTCGCGGCGCTGGAGTCCGTAAAGTCCTGGTCTGCGGCGTCCTGTGCCGATCCGGCGGGCGGTGCTGCGGGCATAATAGCGGGCGATGTCACCCCGCCATCCACTGTGGGCAGCTCCTGGGTGACATCGGGTCCGGCCGTTCCGGCCGTCGCCACGTCACCGGCCACATGCGCTCCTCAAGTCCGCCGTGTCAACAAGTCTATCGGTGGACCAATCGGGAACTGCCCGCCTCGGTAGGTTGCGTCACACCGGAAGCAGCGACCGGACCGTGAGCCCGGGCAGCTTCGCCCGGCCCGCAAGGAATTCGAGTTCGAGCAAGACGACCACGCCGGCCACTTCGGCCCCTGTGAGCCGGACAAGTTCGGCGGTAGCCGCTGCGGTCCCGCCGGTGGCCAGCACGTCGTCGACGATCAGAACCCGATCAGATGCGTCAAACGCATCGGTATGCACCTCGAGCGTGGCCGTGCCGTACTCGAGATCGTAGGACTGCGTGTACGTCTCCCCTGGCAGTTTGCCGTGCTTTCGCACCGGCACGAAGCCGGCCTGCAGCGCCAGGGCCACCGGGGCGGCCAGGATGAAACCGCGCGCCTCGATCCCAGCGACTTTCGTCACACCCTCGTATCCGGCCGCGAGCGCTGTGACCACCGACGCGAACGCCTCACCGTCGGCCAGCAGCGGTGTGATGTCCTTGAAGACAATGCCCGGCTGCGGGTAGTCGAAGATGTCCCGGATGCTTGACTTGAGCAATCCGGTCACGTCCGCGCCGGGTCCGTCCCCGGTTGCCTGCTGAGGCACTACCGCCGCTTCTTCTTGCCGCCTGGCCGCCGCTTGGCCGCCGTCCGGCGCACCGGCTGCTGACGTGATCCCGGCGCTCGGGGCATGCTCGTGCCTCGTGCCTGGCCGCTGGCTGCTGGCTGAGCGGCTGCCACGGCCTCTTCGTCGGCTATCGCCTCGTCCGGATCGACATCCTCGTCGACCAGATCGTCGGCGAGCCCACCAGATCTGACGGCGCGAGATTCCGGCACACCGGTCCGGCGGCCCTCAGCGGTGAACCCTGCGGTAGCACCGCCGTTTGCCGCGCTGCCGTTTGCCGCGCTGCCGTTAGCTGCACCGGCATTCGACGCACTGCTGCCGCCGACCGCTGCGCCCGACTTGGCCGCGCGGCGCAACGCGCCGCGGCCGCCGGCCGCGCGCAGCGCTACCTGCTTAGCAAGCTGCTTGTACTGCGGCTCCCGCTCCTTCAGGTCCGCCAGCACTGGCGTCGCGATGCAGATCGAGGAGTAAGTGCCGGATAGCATCCCGACGAACAGCACGAGCGACAGATCCTTGAGCTCGCCGTTGCCGAGCAGCAGGGTGCCGACGATCAGGATCGCGGTCACCGGCAGCAGAGCGGTGAGCGAGGTGTTGATGGACCGGACCAGGGTCTGGTTCAGCGCCAGGTTGGCTGCCTCGCTGTAGGTGCTCTTCCGGGTGCCGAGAATCGGCGCCGTGTTCTCCCTGACCTTGTCGAACACGACGACGGTGTCATAGAGCGAGTATCCGAGAATAGTCAGCAAGCCGATGACGGTGGCCGGGCTGACCTGGAAACCGGTCAGCGCGTAAACCCCGACGGTGATCATGATGTCGTGCGCCAGCGCGATGAAGGCCGAAGCTGCCATCCGCCACTCGAACGCGATCGACAGGTAGATGACGATCACGATCAGGAACGCGATCAGCGCCTCGACCGCCTTCTGGGTGACCTGCGATCCCCAGCTAGCACCGACTGTCGTTACCGAGACCTTCTTGGCGGGGAAGCCGAATGTCTTCTCCAGCGCGCCTTCGATCTTGATAGCCGTGCTCGTCGGCAGCTGGCCAGCCTGGACCTGCCAGAACGCCGCGTTGCCGTTAAACGGCTTTACCTCGGTCGCGCTTGCATTGAGGCCGCCGCCGCTGGTGACGATCTGCTCCAGCCTGGCCTGGGTCACGCCTGCCGCCGCCGGGACCGTCCACTCGGAGCCGCCCTTGAACTCGAGGCTGTAGTTCAGCCCGCGGAATCCCAGTCCGAGCAGGCTGACGACCAGGATGCAGCCGGAAATGATGTACCAGAGTTTCTTCCGGCCGACGAAGTCGACGGAGACCTCGCCGCGGTACAGCCGCCCGGTCAGGTTGCCCAGCCGCGACATCACGCCTCCCTGGTGGTGGTCGAGGTCCGGGTGGTCGAGGACGCGGTGGTCGCGGACGCGGTGCCGACGGCAGGCCGCCGACCGCCGCGCCATGGCGCCCGCGCGCCGAGCCTGGCCGGATCAAGGCCGGACAGCCGGTGCCCCTGGCCGTAGAACTCTGTCCTCGCCAGCAGCGTGATCATCGGCTTAGTGAACAGGAATACCACCAGCACATCGACGAGCGTGGTCAGGCCCAGCGTGAACGCGAAGCTCCGGACGTCCGACGCGGACAGGATGTACAGCAGCAGCGCAGCCAGGAACGACACGGTGTCCGACACCAGGATCGTCCGCCTGGCCCGTACCCAGCCGCGCTCCACCGCGGCTCGCAGCGACTTGCCCTCGCGCACCTCGTCGCGCAGTCGCTCGAAGTAGACGATGAACGAGTCGGCCGTGATTCCGATCGCGACAATCAGTCCGGCGATGCCGGCCAGGCTCAGGGTGAAAGCCTCATATTTCGACAGCAGGATGACCGACAGGTAGGAGACCGACGCCGCGATCGCCAGGCTGAGCACCGAGACCACACCGAGACCGCGGTAGTACAGGAACGAGTAGATCACCACGAGCAGCAGGCCGACCATCGCCGCGAACAGCCCGGCCGACAGCTGATCGGCACCTAGCGACGCGGACACCGACGAGGTGTACAGGTTGTGGAACGAGAGCGGCAGGCTGCCGTACTTGAGCACGTCGGCGAGCGTGGTCGCCTGCGCCTGGCTGAATCCGCCGGCCCCGCCGTTTATCTGCCCGCTGGTGGAGATGGGGCTTTGTACCTGGGGCGGCGAGCCCTGCAACACGCCGTCGAGCACGATAGCCAGGTAATCCAGGGGTGACGTCGCCGACCCTGTGCTCTTGTTGTAGTAGGCAGTCGACATCGTGGTCGTCAGCGCGCCGAGAGCGTTGGCTGCCGGGCCCTTGACGCCGAAGGTGACCACCCAGCCGGTCTGCTGGTCGACCGCCTGCACACCGGTCAGGTCGCTGCCCTGCACGACGGCCGGGCTCAGGGCGTACTTCTCCCACCCGACACCGGGCGCCTTGAAGCAGGTGACCGTCTGAACCTTCGGGTTGTCCCAGGCGTTCGGGACGCCGCGGTAGATCTGCTGCTTCCAGCCCTGCCTGGCGGTGCAGTTGAGCTCGTCGAACAGCTTCACCGTGGCCGGTTTGAGCAGAGCAGGGTCGCCGCTTCCGTCCGCGGTCGTGGACAGCGTGGCCTTACCGCTGGCTGGAGCGCCAGGGCTGGCTGACACTGCCGGTGAAGTCGACGCTGAGGTGCCCGGCGACGGCGTGGAGTTCGCTCCGGTCTTGCTAGCGCCGGCTGCCTTGCTCGAGCCGCCCGACGAGGAAGGGCTCGGCGATGAGGAAGCACTGGCCGACGAGGAAGCACTGGCCGATGAGGACGGCGACGGGCTCGATGACCCCGAACCCGTCTTGGGCGCTGAGGAAGCCGACGGCGCCGGAGTAGTAGCGGCCGCGCCAGTGGTGGTGTTCGGCGCCATGAGCAGCACCTGCCGCAGCCGCAGCAGAGCAGTCTCGCCGACCAGCGTGGCGACCTTCTGCGCGCCGGCGCCGGGCACCGACACGACGATCTCGTTCGTCCCCTGCTGGACCACGGTCGAGCCGGTCAGGCCGGTGGCTTCGACCCGGTTCGTCATGATCTGAATAGCCTTGGCCATCTCACCCTGGTTGGGCGTCCCGCCATGCGGCGGGACGGCCTTCAGCGTGACCGACGTGCCACTGGACAAGTCGAGCCCAAGGCCGACCTTAAAGCTCTTGCGCCAGTCGGCCGGCTTGATGATGTTGCCGCCGAGCACGCTGGCCAGCATCACGATAAGCAGCACAACAAGGGCGGTCAGGTACCGCCCTGGATGGGAGGTTGAGGCGCTTCGGGGTGCCACGGATGCCTTTGTCTCTCGTTAGGCCGGTATTGCACGCCAATATGGCGCACTCAAGCGGCGCGGCTCTATGCTAGCGCTGCGCCTAAAAGGCCAGGTCGCTACGGCTGTCCGACTTGCCTGACGTGCCATCGCCATTCAAGTCGGGACCGCTCTGGTCGGGACCGGATTCAGGCTCGGTCTCGCCGAAGGACGGCATCGTCTGCGCTACGCCGTCGGGCTCGTCGTCGGGCACGACGGCCGCGATGGCCTGCCGCAGCATCTTGATCCGGATGCCCGGCGCGATCTCGAGCATAACGTTGCGGTCGTCGCTCTCGACCACGGTTCCGAATACCCCGAACGTGGTACGAACTCGGGAGCCGTCCATTACCTGGCGCTGGGTGTCCTGCGCGGCGCGCTGGCGCCTGCGCTGCGACCGGAACATGAAGTACATCATGACCGCGAAGATCACGATGATGATCAGCAGCGAGCTGTTGCTGCCGGTACTTGACTTGGTCGCCGCAGCGGCGGCGAGAATTTGTGTCCCCATCGAGGGGCATCCTTCCGACTAGTCCTGGCCCGGGCGGCCAGCATGCTGACCTGCACCAGGTCGTGCGGGCCGGGTGGCAGCACCGAAGTGGCGTGTTTTGAACCAACTGCCGCAGTGTAGCGGCGCGCACGCCGCGCACCCAACAGGCTACGGCCTCCGGCGAGTGATCGTGACCAGCTTGCGATCCGCTTCGACGGTCCTGGCCAGGTCACGGGCCTGCAGTCAGCCGAAAAGTGTCGGCGCGCTATCTCCGCCGTCATCCTCCTGACTTGCCCACTCGATCATAGTGCCAGCCTGCCGCATCCAGGCGGTCTGCCGTGGCACCTGCAGACCCAGGTGCTGCCAGGCAGCCGGGGTCGCCACCCGGCCGCGCGGGGTGCGGACCATCAGTCCGGCACGGACCAGGAACGGCTCGGCGACGACCTCGACGGTCTCAGCCTCCTCGCCGACTGCTACCGCGAGGGTCGACAAGCCAACCGGCCCGCCGCCGAATCTGCTCACCAGCGCGCCAAGCACGGCGAGATCGAGCCGGTCAAGACCGCTCTCGTCGACCTCGTACAACTCCAGCGCCGCGCGGGCGCAGTCCCTGGTCACCACCCCGTCGCCGCGTACCTCGGCGAAGTCCCGCACCCGGCGTAGCAGCCGGTTGGCGATCCGCGGCGTGCCGCGTGACCGGCCGGCGATCTCGTCCGCGCCGTCGTCCCGCAAGGCCACCCCGAGCAGGCCCGCCGAGCGGCGCACGATGATGCCCAGCTCCTCCGGCTCGTAGAAGTCGAGGTGCGCGGTGAATCCGAACCTGTCCCGCAGCGCGGCAGGCAGCAGGCCAGCCCTGGTCGTCGCGCCAACCAGCGTAAAAGGGGCGATATCCAGCGGAATCGCGGTCGCGCCGGGGCCCTTGCCGATGACCACGTCGACCCGGAAGTCTTCCATGGCCAGGTAGAGCATCTCCTCGGCCGGCCGGGCCACGCGGTGGATCTCGTCGATGAAGACGACTTCGCCCTCAGTCAGGGTGGACAGGATGGCAGCCAGGTCCCCGGCTCGCTCGATCGCCGGACCGCTGGTGATCCGAAGCGGCGCGCTGAGCTCGGCCGCGATAATCATGGCCAGGGTGGTCTTGCCGAGCCCGGGCGGGCCGGAGAGCAGCACGTGATCTGGCACCCGGCCGCGCCGCAGCGCACCTTCCAGGACAAGGGACAGCTGCTCACGAACGCGGTTCTGGCCGATCACCTCGCTCAGCCGCTTCGGCCGCAGTGCTCCCTCGACCACCCGGTCGTCGGCATCAGCCAGGGCGGACACGACCCGGTCCCGGCTGTCGCCGGCGCGGCCGGCCGCACCAGCGTCGCTAAGCGCACCAGCATCGCCTACCGCGCCAACATCGCTAACCACACCAACATCACGTACCACATCAGCATCACGTACCACATCAGCGTCGCTAACCGCGCGACGATCCGCGGCACCGCCGCGAGCGCGCGCTCCGGCGGGTGCGCTGGGCGGGCTCGAGCGCCCGCTAGTGCCAGCCGACCCGATCATGACCGTCCCAGCACGCGCAGCGCGGCGCGCAGCGCCTGCGAGACTTCCACCTCGGCCGGCGTGTCGCCGCCTGGCGCCGTCAGCTCCGCCTCGACGGCCGAGATCGCCTGATCGGCCTCCCGCGCCTGCCAGCCGAGGCTGACCAGGCCCGCCCTAACCTGGTCACGCCACTGCGGCGCGGCGGCAGCAGCCGGACCGCGAGCCTGCCCACCGCCGCCCGCGTCGGCAGGTGCGCCGAGCCGCCCGGCAAGCTCGAGCACGATCCGCTGCGCCCCCTTGCGGCCGATGCCGGGGACCGAGGTCAGGGTGGCCAGGTCCTCGCTCGCGACGGCGCGCCGCAGCGCGTCCGGCGTCAGCACTGCCAGCATGGCCTGCGCCAGCCGCGGCCCGACGCCGGTCGCGGTCTGCAGCAGCTCGAAGGTGTTCCGCTCGTCATCGCTGGCGAAGCCGTACAGCGTCAGCGAGTCCTCCCGGACGACCAGTGAGGTCGCCACCTGCGCCTGCTCACCCGTCCGCAGCCCGGCCAGGGTGCCAGGGGTGCACTGGACCAGCAGGCCGACCCCGCCGACGTCGATCACCGCTCCGTCTGGCGAGATGGCGGCGACGGGTCCGGTCACGTGCGCGATCATCGGAGACCTCCAGCGGCTCGCACGGCTGACTGATACTGGTCGGCCACAACCTGCTGCTGCTGCGCCAGCCGGGCGTGGGCGGTGCCCCGCCACAGGTGGCAGATGGCCAGCGCCAGCGCGTCCGCGCTGTCGGCTGGGCGGGGCGGGTCGGGCAGCCGCAGCAGCCTGGTCACCATCTCGGTGACCTGCTGCTTGCCGGCCCGGCCGCTGCCGGTGACCGCGGCCTTGACCTCGCTCGGGGTGTGCAGCGCCACCGGAACCCCGCGCCGGGCCGCGCACACGATCGCCACCGCCCCGGCCTGCGCGGTGCCCATCACCGTCCGGACATTGTGCTGGCTGAAGACGCGCTCGACCGCGACCGCGTCCGGCTGATGCTGGTCCAGCCAGCGGCACAACTCGGCTTCCAGGGCCAGCAGCCGGGAGCCGATGTCATCGTCGGCCGGCGTCCTGACGACGCCGGTGCCGATCAGGCGCAGCGCACGGCCCGGCGTGCCCTCGATTACCCCGAGACCGCACCGGGTCAGGCCGGGATCGACGCCGAGCACCCGCATCCCGTCACCATCCTGCCTGACACGCCGCGAACACCGGGAACGCCGCGATCACCGGGAACGCTGCGAACATCTGTTCGGCCAGCACACTACCCGGTTCGCCGCCCGCCCGGGCGGCGGCACGCTGACAGTGCCCGGAACTGTCCGCCTGGCTTTCTCAGCGATATCCGCGGAAAAAGCCAGGCGGACAGCTGGCAAGCGCGGAAAATGCCCGCCACTGTCGGGCTGCCACTGTCGGGCTGCCGCTGTCGGGCCGCCGCTGTCGGGCTGCCACTGGCGGGTCGCCGCTGGCGGCTGGCTCCGCTGAAACGTGCTGCCCAGGCCGGCCTAGAAGTCGTGCAGCATGAAGGCCGGGCGGCCACCGAACGCGCCATCCAGTGCGGAGTCAGCGGCCCTGTCGCCGCCGCTGGCGAGGCCGGCCCGGCGCAATGTGCTGAGGGGCACGCCAGCGTAGAGCGCCGCCAGGCCACGCGAGCCCAGGCGCAGCGCCGGATCGTGCCCGGCGGTCCGCACTTGGCCGGATGAGCCGGCGCGCTCGACCGTCCCGCTGCCACCGCTGACCTCCAGCCGCCAGCGGCCGGCATTGGCAGGAAGCAGGCCATCGGCGAGCTCGAGCTCAACTGACACGTCGGCAGCGGATGGGTAACCGCGAGCCCCGACTGCGCCCGGAACGTCGATCAGGCGCAGCATCCAGATCCACGTGCGCCGCATGGCCGCGGCGGGTTCCCTGGTCAGCCAGTTGATCGGATCGTCGGGCGCAAGGCAGGCCCGCACCGCGTCGGCCATGCTCCCGTGCGAGCCGAGCAGCCGCCAGAATGCCCTGGCGGTTGACGCCGAGGCTGCCGCCAGCACGTCGACCCGGACATTCGAGTGGCCGTCCACCCACCGGTAACTCAGGAAACCGTCGTCGGCCAGGTAGGCGAAGTGATCGTCGTCGTCCAGCCAGTCCGCGATGACCTCCGGGGCAAAGGTGGCCGGGCCGCAGTCGCGTGCCGACGAGTACACCTTGCCAAGGGTCTCGGTCACGATCATTGCGTCGGCCGGAGTGGCCCGCCGCAGGTCCGCCGGGTCTGCCAAGCTCTCCCCGGCCAGGCCGGCCGCTGCTTCGTCCGGAGCGGGCAGCTTGGCCAGCGCGGTCATCGGCACGGTCAGCTCGTACCTGGCACCCGCGATCTCCCAGCCGAGCGACCGGTAGAGCGGCGCTGTTGCCGGGTAGAGCGCGGACACCAGGTAGCCGCGTCCGGCGATGTACGCCGCTAGTTCGGTCATAAGTGCCCGGCCGACCCCGCGACCGCGATCCTCAGGGGCTATCTTGACGCCGCCCACGCCGGCCATTGGCATGGCGTTGCCTTGCCACCACTGCCGCATCGGATGGGAACGGGCACTGCCCACCAGTCGCGTGCCGTCGAAAGCGCCGAGAATCTGGCCGGCCTCGACGGCCCGTTCCGTGCTCGCGATGAAGCCAGGCCGGCGAGCTGGAGTCATTGGGCCGAACGCGCGAACGTGCAGATCTAGCTCGGCCCCGGCCTCGTCGGCCGGCCCGAACGGCCGGATGTCGATGCCGCTCAGCTGCCCCTCCGTGCCCGTTCCCGCCGTGGTTTTCCAGCCCGGCAGCTCACCCGATCTTCTCCATGATGTCGTCAGAGACGGAGTAGTTCGCGAAGACGTCCTGCACATCGTCGGAGTCCTCGAGGGCCTCGACCAGCCTGAACACCTTCCTCGCGTTGTCCTCGTCGAGGTCTACCTCGACCGACGGCAGGAACGGGCGCTCGGCCGACTCGTAGTCGAGCCCGGCTTCCTGCAGTGCCGTGCGCACCGCCACCAGGTCGCCGGGCTCGCTGATCACCTCGAACGACTCGCCCAGGTCGTTGACCTCCTCGGCGCCGGCGTCCAGCACCGCGGTCAGCACGTCGTCCTCGGTGATGCTGCCGGCTTTCGGCACGATAACCACCCCGCGCCGGCTGAACAGGTAGGAAACCGAGCCTGGGTCAGCCATCGAGCCGCCGTTGCGGGTGAAGGCGACCCGGACGTCGGACGCGGCCCGGTTCCGGTTGTCGGTCAGGCACTCGACCAGGACTGCCACGCCACCCGGCGCGTAGCCCTCATAGGTAACCGACTCGTAGGCCGCGCCGCCGGCCTCGAGCCCGCCGCCGCGCCGGATCGCGCGATCGATGTTCTCGTTCGGCACCGAGCTCTTCCTGGCCTTCTGCACGGCGTCGTACAGGGTCGGGTTGCCAGTCGGGTCGGGTCCGCCGCTGCGGGCGGCGACTTCCACGTTCTTGATCAGCTTGGCGAACAGCTTGCCGCGACGGGCGTCAACCACCGCCTTCTTGTGCTTGGTGGTTGCCCACTTGGAGTGGCCGCTCATGCCGGATCCCTCACCATGTCGACGAACATCTTGTGAATGCGCCAGTCCGGGGTGAGCTCGGGATGGAACGAGGTGGCGAGCGCCCGACCCTGGCGAACCGCGACGATCCTACTCGTGCCAGGGTCGGTGGCGAGAGTCTCGACGGCGGGCCCGACCTCGTCCACCCACGGGGCACGGATGAAGACGGCACGGTACGGGGGCCCGTCGATGCCCTTGACGTCGAGATCGCGCTCGAAGGAGTCCACCTGGCGGCCGAAGGCGTTCCGCCGGACCGTCATGTCGATCCCGCCCAGCGTCTGCTGACCGGAAGCGGGATCGGGCAGCCGGGCGGCCAGCATGATCAAGCCAGCGCAGGAACCGAACACGGGCATGCCATCGGCGATGCGCTTCCGCAGCGGCTCGGCGAGGCCGAAGATGTCGATCAGCTTCCATATCGTCGTCGACTCCCCGCCGGGGATGATCAGGCCGTCGACCCGGTCGAGCTCGTCTGGCCGGCGCACTGCCGTCGGCGTCGCGCCGGACGCGCGCAGTGCACGCATGTGCTCGGCGACATCACCCTGCAGCGCGAGCACCCCGACCGGCGGCCCCGCCAGGCTGGCCGGGCCGGCCAGCCTGGTCAGCCCCATCGGCTCCTGCCCCATCGGCTCCTGCCCCATCGGCTCGGCCTGCCCCGCCGGGCTGGTCAGTCCAGTCACCATCCGCGGCCGGCGTAGCGCTGCTCTGGCGCGAGCGTGTCCAGGTTGATGCCGACCATCGGCTCGCCGAGACCGCGGGATACCTTCGCGATCACGTCCGGGTCGTCGTAGAAGGTGGTTGCCTTCACGATCGCCGCCGCCCTCGCAGCCGGGTCACCGGACTTGAAGATGCCCGAGCCCACGAACACCCCGTCGGCTCCGAGCTGCATCATCATGGCCGCGTCGGCCGGCGTGGCCAGGCCGCCGGCGGTGAAGAGCACGACCGGGAGGCGGCCGGCTGCGGCGACCTCAGCGACCAGCTCGTAGGGCGCCTGCAGTTCCTTGGCCGCCGAGTACAGCTCTTCCGGCGACAGCGTCGTCAGCTTGCGGATCTGTGACCTGATCGCGCGCATGTGCGTGGTGGCCTCGATCACGTTGCCGGTGCCGGCCTCGCCCTTGGACCTGACCATCGCGGCGCCCTCGGTGATGCGGCGCAGCGCTTCGCCCAGGTTGGTGGCGCCGCAGACGAAGGGCACGGTGAAGTCCCACTTGTTGACGTGATGCGCCTCGTCGGCAGGCGTCAGCACCTCCGACTCGTCGATGTAGTCGACGCCGATGGCCTGCAGCACCTGCGCCTCGACGAAGTGGCCGATCCGGCACTTGGCCATGACCGGGATGGACACGGCGGCGATGATGCCGTCGATCATGTCCGGGTCGCTCATCCGCGCCACGCCGCCCTGGACCCGGATATCGGCCGGGACGCGTTCCAGCGCCATCACCGCGACGGCGCCAGCGTCCTCGGCGATCTTGGCTTGCTCCGGGGTGACGACGTCCATGATCACGCCGCCCTTGAGCATGTCGGCCATGCCGCGCTTGACCAGGCTCGTGCCTTTCTGCGGCTGCCCGGCTGGCACGGCCGCGGCACCGCCGCCGGGGCGCTCGGAACGTTCTGCTGCATTCTGGACGGACACGGCAAACCTCACTTCAGCTGCTGACGGTGATCGCGATAGTAGGCTGTGCGCAGTGCGCGACCCGCAAGCCGCGCGGCGATGCCGGAGATCCTGGCTCGCGCTGGTAGCACTTCCCGGTACCACAGGAAAGTGCTTCTATCCTCGCCCACAAATAACGATAGCAATTGTTGGCGCGGGGCGGCGCAGGCCGGGCACGGTGTTGGCGCGGGGCGGCGCAGGCCCGGCACGGTGTTGGCGCGGGGCGGCGCTGGCCGGGCACGGTGCCCGGCCAGCACGATAGCCAGGCGCCGGAAACGGATCCGCGGCGCCGGTGGTTAGACCAGCCCGGCTATCCGGTCAGGTGCGGCAGGTCAGCGCCGCGGCCGCCATCCTCAGCGGCCAGCACCAGCGAGTCGTCGATCTCGAAGAACTCAGGATCCGGCGCCCGGCCCGCCAGCCGGAGTATGCGCGCCAGCCAGCGCGAGCGCGCAGCCTGAGTAGCGGCCACCGCGTCGTTGTAGAACTTGCGGGCCAGGAACACCTGATGCGCGGCGCTCTCCAGCTCGGTGAGCAGTTCCTCAGCGCCCTCCCGGCCAGCGAGCAGAGCGCGGAAGTCCGGCTGGCCGAAGACCGCTCGCAGCGCCCTGGTGAGGTCACTTTCAGCCAGCTCGCGGCCGGATTCCGGGGACCGGGCGTCATGCGCCGCGCCAGCCAGCAGCACGCTGGTGGCCGGATCCAGCAGCCCGGAGGACGCCAATTCCAGCGCTGTCGAGCTGCGCCGGACCAGGGCGGCATCAAGCGCGAAGCGCGCCGCCTCCAGCCGGGCGTGCAGCCGGTCCAGGCGGCCGGCCCGCCAGGAGATGTAAACGCCGATCATGGCCATCACGGCGATGACGATGATGCCGGTCAGCAATGTCATAGCGCGACAGCCACCCGCCCGGCGGCCGGCGCGACGGCCTGGTAGACGCGGACCACGTCCCGTGCGACCACGGACCAGTCGAACTCGCGGACCGCGACGGAGGCAGCGGCCGCGAGCCGAGCCCGGCGGGCTGGGTCGTCCAGCAGTCGCGCGGCCGCCGCTGCCAGTCCTGCCGCGTTCCCGGTCTCGAACAGCTCGCCAGCTTCGCCGCCACGCAGCACCTGGCGGAATGCCTCCAGGTCACTGGCGACGATGGGGGCGCCTGCGGCCATCGCCTCAACCAGCACGTAACCGAAGCTCTCGCCGCCGGTGTTGGGCGCACAGAACACGTCTACCGAGTGCAGCATCTTGATCCGGTCGGCGTCGCTGACCTGGCCAAGCAGCACCACCCGATCCTGCAGCGGGCGGGGAACCTGGTCCAGCACCTCGCCGGGGTCGCCGCGGCCGGCGATCAGCAGCCGCAGCCCCGGCCGACCCGGCGCCATCATGGTGAACGCGGCCAGCAGTATGTCCAGGCCCTTGCGCGGCTCGTCCATCCGGCCCAGGAACCCGAGTGTGCCGCCAGTGCCGGGGAATCCCGGCAGCGGCTCTGCCTTCTCGTACCGGCCGACATGCACGCCGTTAGGTATCAGCACGGCGTCGCCGCCAAGGTGCTCGACCAGGGTGTTCCTGGCCGCCTCGGCGACGGCTATCCGGCCGCTGATCTTCTCCAGTGCCGAAGCCAGGATCGGCTGGGCGGCGTGCAGCGCGCGCGACCGTGGCAGCGCCGCGTGCAGGGTGGCCACGATCGGGCCGTCGGCTACCCAGCAAGCCAGCAGGGAAAGGCTCGGCGCGGCAGGCTCGTGCACGTGCAGCACGTCGAAGTCGCCGTCCTTCAGCCAGCGCCGGACCCGGCTGGCGGACAGGAAGCCGAACGCCAGTCGCGCCACCGATCCGTTGTAGGGAACCGGCACGGCCCGGCCGGCTGGCACCACGTAGGGCGGCAAGTCGGCGTCGTCATCGGCCGGGGCGATCACCGAGACCTCGTGGCCCATTTCCATGAGCGCCTCGGCCAGCCCGCTGACATGCTCGCGCACGCCGCCTGGCACCTCCCAGGTGTAGGGGCACACCAGGCCGATCCTCATAGCGTGTCCTGATTTGCCAGCTGCCCGTTACCGATGGCGCGCTCGCGGGCGGCGGCCTGCCGATCGGGATCGAGGTCGGACACGAACACCGGCTGCAGCATGTGCCAGTCCTGCGGATGCTCGCGGATCCCGTCCTCGAAGAACCTGGCCACCTGCTGCATCATGGCCGCGACCTGCTCCTTGCGAGAGGGCAGCGCCGGCACTGGTATCTCCCGGCCGATATGCACGCCCCAGCCGTCGCCGTTGAACCACAAGACGGCCGGCATCAGGGCCGCCCCGGTCTGCACGGCCAGGGCCGCTGACCCTGGTTGCATCATGCACTTCTCACCAAAGAAATCGACCTCGATGCCGGTGCCGGTGACATCCCGGTCCGCCACCAGGACCACGACCTTGCCCGCGCGCAAGCGCTGCGCGAGGATGCCGAAGGGCCTCGCTCCCCCGCTGGCGGGCAGTACTTCCATGCCCAGGCCCTCGCGGAAGGCGACGAACTTCTCGTACACCGACTCTGGCTTCAGCCGTTCCATGACGGCTGTGATGGAGCCTGCCCCCTTGGCCATGATCCAAGCGCCGGCCTGGTCCCAGTTCCCCATGTGCGGGAGCGCGAAGACGACGCCCCGGCCCTGCGCCAGGAACTCGAAGGCCTGGTCGAACGGGCCTTCGGCGGACATGCCCTCGATCAGCCGGTCGACCGGCATTACCGGCAGCCGGAACACCTCCAGCCAGTACCGGGCGTAGGAGCGCATGCTCTGGCGGGAAACCGCGCGCAGCACCTTACCGTCGACGTCCTGGCCAAGGACCCGCACCAGGTTCGCCTCAAGCTGGCGGACTAGCCGGCCTTGCCGCCGCCACGCCAGGTCACCGAAGAACTGAAAGCCGCGCCGCGCCCACGGCTCGGGCAGCTTGCAGACCACGCTCCAGCCCAGGCCGTAGCCGGTTGCTATCAACCGTTCCCGCAGTCCAGGCATGCCCTAATCCTCTCGGTCCGCAGGCCGACGGTCACCGGCGGCCGCGGCAACGGAGCCGGAGTCTGGCTGGCTCCCGTCGGCGGCGATCTCCGCCGCCGACCGTCGCGCCGCCAGGACTCGCTGGCCGAAGGTGAAGGTACTGGCTGCCGCCAGCAGCCAGAGACCGATGGAGAGGACATACGGTACGCCAAGCCCGGCGAGCCCGGTGGCAACTAGACCGATGAGCAGCCGTTCGGTCCGTTCTGCGAAACCGACGTCGCAGCGCAGCCCGAGGCTCTCGGCGCGGGCCTTGGCATAGGACACCAGTGCCCCGGTGACCAGGCAGAACACCGCCACCCCGGCCAGCAGCCTGTCGTGCCCGCCGAGCACGAACCAGGCCGCCAGGCCGGCGAACACCGCCGCGTCCGCTACCCGGTCCATGGTCGAGTCCAGGAACGCGCCGAACTTTCCTGTCGTGCCCTTGATCCTGGCCAGCGTGCCGTCGAGCATGTCGGTGAGCACGAAGCCGGTGCAGACCATCACGCCGGCGAACAGGTGGCCGGTGGGAAACAGCGACAGCGCGCCGGCTGACATGCCGACCGTGCCGATGATGGTGAGCGCATTCGGCGTCACCGGAGTCTTGGCCAGGATCTGGCCGACCGGTGTCAGCACGCGGGCGAGAGCAGGCCGCAGGACTTTGAGCATGGCGGCTTGATCCTACTGGCGGGCGCGGCCGCGCGAGCGCCCGCTCGGCCCCTGGCACATGCCCGCCCGGCCCTGGCTCCGGTCAGCGCGGGTGCCCCGGCGCCGGCTGGAGCCGGGCCGAGTGCTAATCAATGCGGTAGGGGTCTTGTGAACACCGCACAGCAGGTAAAGGCTGGGCGTGCGGCACCCGGCCGTAGGGCAACAAGAAGTCATCTCCGGACGCGGCCGGCGCCGGGCGACACCGAACCGGGCGACACCAGCCGGGCAATAGCAGAAGGCGGAACAGGGCAAGAACCTAACTCAGCGCTCAGGAGGCGATGCGGATGGCGGACAAAACTCACGCAACAGGGGCCGCCGGCCGGACATCAGCGGCCGGCCAGCCCGCAAGCGTGCGCAACGTGGTGCTGGTCGGCCACTCGGGAGCAGGAAAGACCACGCTGGCCGAGGCCCTGCTGGTCTCGACCGGCACGATCCAGCGCGAGGGCCGGGTCGAGGAAGGTACCACCACCAGCGACTTCGATGAGGTCGAGATCCGGCAGGGGCGCTCGGTCAACCTGACGCTGGTGCCATTCGTTTACGAGGGCGTCAAGGTGAACCTCCTCGACACGCCCGGCTACGCCGACTTCACCGGCGACTTGCGAGCCGGACTGCGCGCCGCGGACGCAGCCCTCTTCACCGTCTCGGCCGCCGATGGCATCGACGGCCTGACTCGGATGCTGTGGGAGGAGTGCGCTGCCGTCGGCACGCCGCGAGCCGTGGTGATCACCAAGATCGACCATCAGCGCGGCGACTTCGACGAGGCGCTGGCTGCCTGCCGGGCGGCGTTCGGCGACTCGGTTGCGCCGCTCTACCTGCCAGTCTCCGACGACCAGGGCGCCGTGCAGGGCCTGATCGGCCTGCTGTCCCAGCGGTTCTACGACTACTCGGGCGGCAAGCGGTCGGACGCCGACATCCCCGGCGGCCAGGCCGACCGGGTGGATGAGGCCCGCGGCTCGCTGATCGAGGCCATCATCCAGGAGAGCGAGGACGAGTCGCTGATGGACTCCTACCTCTCCGGCGCCGACCTCGACGTCAAGGGCCTCATCGAGGACCTGGAGAAGGCGGTGGCGCGGGGCAGCTTCTACCCGGTACTCGCCACCGCGGCCCCGCACCACATCGGCATGGAAGAGTTGCTCGAGGTCATCACCCAGGCGTTCCCGTCCCCGGCTGAGCACCCGATGCCGGCCGTGACCACGGCTGACGGCAAGCCGGTGAGCGACCTGGAGTCCGATCCGGACGGGCCGCTGCTCGCCGAGGTCGTCAAGACCACATCCGACCCGTACGTGGGCCGGGTCAGCCTGGTCCGGGTGTTTTCCGGCACGCTCCGGCCGGACGCCGTCGTGCATGTGTCCGGCCACGGCCGGGAGGCCAGCGGGCACGCGGACCACGACGAGGACGAGCGCGTAGGCGCGATCACCTCACCGCTCGGCAAGCAGCAGCGGCCGATGCCGAGCTGCGCGGCCGGCGACATCTGCGCGGTGGCCAAGCTGGCGACGGCGGAGACCGGCGACACGCTCTCCGACAAGGACAAACCGCTGCTGATGGAGCCGTGGGCGATGCCCGAGCCCTTGCTGCCGGTCGCGATCCAGGCCAAGTCCAAGGCCGACGAGGACAAGATGTCGCAAGCTCTGGCCCGGCTGGTAGCCGAGGACCCGACGCTGCGCCTGGAAAACAACGCCGAGACCCACCAGCTCGTCCTCTGGTGCATGGGCGAGGCCCATTCCGACTTGGCGCTGGACCGGCTGTCCAGCCGCTACGGGGTGGCAGTCGAGCAGGTCGAGCTGCGCGTGCCGCTGCGCGAGACGGTGGCGGGCAAGGCCCAGGGCCTCGGCCGCAACGTCAAGCAGTCGGGCGGTCACGGCGAGTACGGGATCTGCAGCGTCGAGATCGAGCCGCTCGGATCCGGCGGCGGGTTCGAGTTCGTCGACAAGATCGTCGGCGGCGTGGTCCCGCGCCAGTTCATCCCGTCGGTCGAGAAGGGCGTCCGGGCCCAGATGGAACAGGGCGTGGTCGCCGGTTACCCGATGGTCGACATCAGGGTCACGCTGTTCGATGGCAAGGCGCACTCGGTGGACTCCTCGGACATGGCGTTCCAGAAAGCGGGGCGCGCTGCACTCAGGGATGCCGCGGCCAAGGCGCACGTGCTCTTGCTGGAGCCGGTCGACGAGGTTTCGGTGCTGGTCGCCGACGATTACGTCGGCGCCGTCATGTCCGACCTGTCCTCGCGCCGCGGCCGCGTACTCGGCACCGAGCCAGTAGCCGGCGGGCGCACGCTGGTGCGGGCAGAGATCCCCGAACTCGAGGTGACCCGGTACGCCATCGACCTGCGCTCGATGTCGCACGGCACTGGCTCGTTCACCCGCAGTTACCTGCGGCATGAGCCGCTGCCGTCACACCTCGCCGAGAAGGTGGCCGCGGCCGAGAAACCCTGATGTCCGGGCTCGCCAACGGGCGTGAGTTACTGCTCGCGGCCCCAACTGGGGCATCGATCGGTAACTCGCGCCCTTCAGGCTCGATGGTGCCTGGCTCCGTACTACCCCGTTACCTCGGGTTCGGGTTGCGGGGTCAGGCAGCGGGCCACGCGCCGGCGACGACGATGCGGGTGTCGGCGAGAAGTTGCGGCAGAACCTTGGTGCGGCCGACGACCGGCATGAAGTTGGCGTCGCCGCCCCAGCGCGGCACCACGTGCTGATGCAGGTGAGCGGCGATGCCGGCCCCGGCCACCCCGCCCATGTTCATGCCGATGTTGAAGCCCTGCGCCGCCGACGCGTCGCGCAACGCGGTCATCGAGCGCTTGGTGAAGTCCGCCAGTTCGGCGGTCTCCGGCCCGGTGAGGTCGGTGTAGTCGGCGACGTGACGGTACGGCACGACCATCAGGTGCCCGCTGTTGTACGGGTACAGGTTCAGCACCGCGTAGACCTGCGCGCCGCGGGCAACGATCAGCCCGTCCGCATCGCTCAGCTTCGGTATCTCGCAGAACGGGCACTCGACCGCGCTGGCCCCGGCCGGCTTGCCCTCGCCCTTGATGTAGGCAAGCCGGTGCGGCATCCAGAGCCGCTGCAGCCCGTCCGGCACGATCTGGTACGGCTCGTCCAGGACGCCGTCCCGGCTGACCGGGACGTCTTCCTCGCTGACCGGGACGTCTTCCTCGCCCAGGCCGAGGTCCGCTGGCCCCGGCAGCTGAGGGGGCACCGGCGTCAGACCTGGATCCGGCTGGCGACCGCGCCGGTGATCTCGGCAATCGCGTCGACGACCGGCACGCCGTTCTTCTGCTCCCCGCTGCGGTAGCGGAACGACACAGCCCCGGCAGCCACGTCGTCATCCCCGGCAAGCAGCATGTAGGGGACCTTCTGCCGCTGCGCGGTGCGGATCTTCTTCTGCATCCGGTCGTCGCTGGTGTCCACTTCGACCCGGATGCCGTGCTCGCGCAGCCGGGTCGCGACGCTGAGCAGGTAACCCGCGTGCGCGTCGGAGATCGGGATGCCGACCACCTGGACCGGGGCGAGCCAGGGCGGAAACGCGCCGGCGTAATGCTCGGTAAGGATGCCGAAGAAGCGCTCGATTGAGCCGAACAGCGCCCGGTGGATCATGTACGGACGCTGGCGGCTGCCGTCGGCGGCCTGGTACTCGATGCCGAACCGGCCCGGCTCCTGGAAGTCCACCTGCAGGGTGGACAGCTGCCAGCGCCGGCCGATCGCATCCTTGACGTGCACGTCGATCTTCGGCGCGTAGAACGCGCCCTCGCCCTCCGCGATGACGTAAGGCAGGCCCGATTTGTCCAGCGCGTACTTCAGCGCGGCCTCGGCCCTGTCCCAGTCCGAGATCTCGCCGACGAACTTTTCCGGCCTGGTCGACAGCTCGGCCTCGAACTGCGTCAGCCCGTAATCGCGGAGCAGGCCGACCACGAAGTCGAGCAGGCTGGCCAGCTCCCCGTGGAGCTGATCGGGCGTGCAGAAGATGTGCGAGTCGTCCTGCGTGAAGCCGCGGGCCCTGGTCAGTCCGTGCACCACGCCGGACTTCTCATACCGGTACACGGTGCCGAACTCGAACAGCCGGAGCGGGAGCTCGCGGTAGGACCGGCCGCGCGAGGCGTAGATCAGGATGTGCATCGGGCAGTTCATCGGCTTGGGGTAGTACTTCGCGCCCTCCATCTCCATGGGCGGGTACATGCCTTCGGCGTACCACTCCAGGTGGCCGGACGTCTCGAACAGGTTCGACTTGGTGATGTGCGGCGTGTAAACGAACTCGTAGCCGGCCTGCTCGTGCCGCTGGCGCGAGTAGTCCTCCAGCGTCTTGCGGACGATGCCGCCCTTGGGGTGGAAGATGGGCAGCCCGCTGCCGATGTCGCTGGGGAAGCTGAACAGGTCGAGCTCAGCGCCTAGCTTGCGGTGGTCGCGCTTCTCGGCTTCCGCCAGCAGCCTGAGGTAGTCGTCCTGGGCTTCCCGGCTCGGCCAGGCGGTGCCGTAGATCCGCTGCAGTTGCGGGTTCTTCTCGCTGCCGCGCCAGTACGCGCCGCCGGTGCGCATCAGCCGGAAGGCCGGGATGTTCCTGGTCGCGGGCAGATGGGGGCCGCGGCACAGGTCCTTCCAGCGCTGCTCGCCGGTCTTGGCGTCCAGGTTGTCGTAGATGGTCAGCTCGGGCCCGCCGACCTCGACGGACTCCCCCGCGTCGCCTTGGCCGCCACCACCCGGCAATACAGCCCCCGGCGGTCCGGCGACGCCGCCCTTCAGGCCGATCAGTTCCAGCTTGTACGGCTCTTCCGCCAGCTCAGCGCGCGCTTCGGCGTCGGTGACGACGCGGCGGCTGAACTGCTGGCCCTCCTTCACGAGCTGGCGCATCTTCTGCTCGATCGACTTCAGGTCCTCCGGCGTGAACGCCTCCGGCACGTCGAAGTCGTAGTAGAAGCCGTTCTCGATCGGCGGCCCGATGCCGAGCTTCGCCTGCGGGAACAGGTCCTGCACGGCCTGTGCCAGCACGTGCGCGGTGGAGTGCCGGAGGATGTTCAGGCCGTCGGCGGAGTCGATCGCTACCGGCTCGACCCGGTCGCCGTCCGCTAGGCGGCAGGTGAGGTCGCGGAGCTCACCGTTGACCCTGGCAGCGATGACTGCCGCGGCGGAACCGCGGTCGGCTAGCGCCAGGCCAGCGGTAGTGCCCTCTTCCACCACATGCTCGCTCCCGGCGAGTGTGATGTGAAGCTTGTCCGCAGGCACGTCTGGCTCCTTCTGGTGGTGATCGCGGCACCCGGGCACGGCAGCCCGCAGCCCAGGGCGAATGATGTCGCCCTGGGCACGATGCTATCGGCGGCCCGGACCCGGCGCGGAAGCCGGCGTTAGTTCATCGGCGGGCTGCCCACCGGAGTCTGGCTGCCGCGGACGACGGTGACAAGGGTGCCGTAGGTGAGGTACTTCCAGATGAACTTCGCGCTGTTCCAGGGCAACTCGACGCAGCCCAGGCTCTGCGGCCAGCCGTAGGTGGCGCGGTTGAAGTAGTGGACCGCGTCGCCGCCGTAGAAGTACGACACGTAGTGGACCGGGTCGGCGTACTTGGTGCCGTTCGGGTTCGTCCCCTTCATGACCTGGTAGTAGTACTTCAGGTACACCGGTGCCGTGCCGATCGCAGTCGGCGAGGCCGGGATCCCGGTGTTGGCCACGCTCCGCATGATCACCCTGCCGTCGTGCCAGACCGTCAGCTGCTCCGGGTTCCCCTCGCTGGCCACCGCGTAGGTGTAACCATGCGTGTTGTCCTGGCCGGCCGCCACCGCCCGCAGCAGCGCGCCCCAGACCGCCCGGCCCGGAACGCCGTCGACCGCGAGTCCCTGGTCTGCCTCGAACGCCATGACCGCGCCCTTGAGCATGAGGCTGCTCGCGCCGCCGTTCTGCCAGAAGGCCCTGAGCCTGCGCGGGTAACCGGGCTGCCAGCTGTACGTCCCTTGCGGCGGGGAGTAGGCGGCGGCAATCTGGCCGGCCGCGTCCGACGCCGCGGGCACCGTAGCGCCCGGTGACCCGGTCCAGGTCAGCGGCAGGTAGCCGAGCTGGGCCAGCAACTCCGCCAGCCGGGCGGTCTGATAGGTGCCGATCCTGAAGTCCAGCCTGGCTGACCTGGCGAGCAGGCTGCCGTGCGCGGACCGGACTCCGGACGGCCCGCCGGGAATGATCACCCGGACGCGAGTCCGCTGGGCGAAGCCTCGCCTTGGCACGAATTCCAGCGTCGCTGTCCCGATGCCCCGCCAGCTCCCGGCCACGTGCGGCTTGATCCGCGGCAGCGGGGAGTTCGCGGCCAGCGGAACGGAAAACTGGATCTTGATGTCCGCCGCCCCGCTGACGCCGGTGGCGCTGCTGGCCGGGGTCTCCGACACCAGCTGCAGTGGCCCGGCGCTGCCCGGCGAGGACGGGCCAGTGCTCGGCTTGCTGCCGCCGGCGGCGGTCTTGCCGTTGCCTCCCGTCGACTGCGCCGACGCATGCGTGAGCGTGATCCAGACGCCGGCCACCAGCAAGAGGAGAATCACGCCGCCGAGTGCGGCGATCCGCCCGCGCAGGTGCGTCAATGAGGACAACAGTGACTCCCTCGCTCGCCATCCATGCCCGGCAGTCGTTCGCGGGCGCTGATAAGGGCTACCTGACTTTTATCAGGACAACCCTTCTGCTCGACTTTAGATGCACGCGGGAGTTACCTGGACCGGGACAGGTAAAGAAACGGAAACAGGTTTGGGCCGCACAACGCACCGCCCGGCACCGCGACGATGCGGTGCCGGGCGGTAGCTCATCCGGCGGCTCGCAGCCAGTCTGCGTGAGCAGCCGCTGGCCGGGCGCAGGGCGTCAGCCCAGTACGGTGACCAGGCTTCCGTAGGTCAGGTACGGATAGGCCCGCTCCGCCGCGGTGTAGGGAAGCTCGACGCAGCCGAGACTCTGCTGGTAGCCGTAGCCGGGACGGGGGAAGTAGTGAACCGCGTCACCGCCGTTGAAGTAGGAAACGAACGAGACGGGGTCGGCATAGTGGCTGCCGTTCGGGTTAGTTCCCGACATGATCTGGTATCGGAGCCTCTCATACACCGGGAACGTGCCGTTCACCGTCGGCGAGACCGGGATGCCGGTGTTGGTGAGGCTGCGCAGGACGACATGCCCGTTGTGGTAGATCGTCAGCGTCTCCGGAAGTCGCTGGTCCGCGACCGCGTAGGTGTAGCCGTTCTGGTTCCGGTCGCCGTTCTGCTGTGCCCGGAACAGCGCGTTCCAGAGCCTGTTCGTGACGTTCCCGTCCACGGTCATGTTGTGCTGGGACTCGAACGCCATCACGGCACCGCGCAGGATCACGTTGGGCGAGTACGGCGTCCACATGCTCTGGAGCATCGACGGATAGCCGGGCTCCCAGCTGAAAGTTCCGGCGGGCGGTGAGTAGGCCTGGCCGGCCGGGGTCGAGCTGGCCGGGTCCGCGCTGGACTGTGTGCTTGCCGTCCGTGTCGCGCTGGTCGATGACGCCTCGAAGGTCATCGGCAGGTAGCCCTGCTCGGCGAGCAGCTCGGCAAGCGCCAGCTGCGGGTAACTGCCAGTGGTGAAATGTGCCGTCATCGGCGCGCTGAGCACAACGCCGCTCGCTGACCTGACGCCGGCGCGGCCGCCCGGAATCTCGACGGTCACCCGGGTGGACTGCCCGAACGAAACCGACGGCGTGAACACCATCGAATAGCCCTGACTGCGCCAGGTTCCCGGCACACTCGGCTGGATCTGCGGGCGTGGCGAGTTTGCCGCGACCGGATCGGAGAAGCTGATGGCGATCGGGGAAGCACCGTCCACCCCGGTGCTCGCGGTCGCCGGGGTAATCGACGTCACGAGCATGGGGCCACTCGGCGCGGCGGCGGCCTGCCTGGCAGCCGCCGGATGCCGGCTGCTCGGCGATTGCGTCACCGCGTAGGCCGTACCCGCCGCGGCAACGGCGGCCGTGGCGACCGCGACGACGACGATACGGCTGCCCGGCCTGCCGCTCTTGCGGGCCGGCGCGCTAGCCAGGTCAGTCCCGCCAGCCTGATCGCCCGGTTCGCCGCTGTCAGGTGCCGGGCTGCCCGCCACCCCGCCTGCGTCGGGTTCGCTGCTATCTGGCTGCTTACCGGACCGCCCCGCTCTGAACACGCCAAATCCCCCGTCCCATAGCACGATCAGCCCGCGAGTTCCGCTGCGGCACTGATTGCGTGCCATTACCGTCACTCAGCGTTACCTGCGTACCCCCGCCGGGAAGCGGGAAAGCCATCAGTCCGGTAAACGATGGGCAACGAGAATGCCTGGCCAGCGGTAACCGGCGCGCTACGCTCCGGCGTGAGCTAGCCAGGCTTTCCCGCGAGTCAGACCGCCCTGACCGGCTTCTTCACCCTGGCGCCTGCCATCGCAGGACAAACCGGGTAAAAGACTCGCTGCCGACGCCGCGAGCGGCCGCTCCGACGCCGCGAGCGGCGCTCCGACGCTGCCGACCCCGACATGGCATCCGAAACCGCCTTTCGGCGGCGCCTTTATGACCGTATATGCCGGGTTTCGCTGGCGCGTTTAGCGTGCTAAGTCGGTCGCTGGCTTGGCTGGTGGCTGGCGCCGGGTGGCTCTACTGGCCCCCCAGATTGGCGCCCAACTGGTTGCCTGGTTACTGATCTTGAGGGCGCTGCCTCTGAGCTGCTTATTCTTGGTTGGTTGGTGGGCGATACTGGGATCGAACCAGTGACCTCCTCGGTGTGAACGAGGCGCTCTCCCGCTGAGCCAATCGCCCTGGCCCGCGGCCGGATTCCGGGCCGCGGAGCGATCTTAGAGTAGCGCATGGACGGTCCTGGCATCACTGCACCGACAACGTCCCCCGGTGGCTGCCGTGCCTGGCCGCGGCGCTGCCTGGCCGGGTGAAGGCGAAAAATCCGACATAGCTAATATCGGCTTTCGTTATTCTCAATTTGTGACCTACCGCCAACGGCACTGCTGGTATGTCACTCGAAAGCCTGGTAAATGCGGACTATTAACCAGGGGCCAGGCGCTCCGGTGCTGCTAACGGGCCTTCCCAGGGCCTGCTGAGACGAAGGTCACATCTGATCCTTGTGACCCACGGGGATGATCCAGCGTCTAAACCGGTGTTTTATTGCGAGAAGCGTTTGACCAGGTCGTAGCCGGTTTGTTGATCGGTGACCGAGGTTACGAGCGACTTCTTTCGCGGAATCAAACATTCGCGATAACAATTCCGCGGGACGAGCGATGTCCTAAGTGATGGGGCAAGCGCGCACCAATATGTGAAGCCCGGCAATCCGGGACACGACAAGGCAAAGGTCTGACCCGATGATGAACAGCAGCGTGACCGTGTCTGCAGAACTCGGCCTCAGTCTGGTGGTCCCTGACCACGGATCGGTCCCCTTGGTGGCGAGCCTGTACTACAG
Organism: Actinomycetota bacterium; assembly: GCA_027314515.1. Classification (GTDB taxonomy): domain Bacteria; phylum Actinomycetota; class Actinomycetes; order Streptosporangiales; family Streptosporangiaceae; genus JAJYUU01. The sequence continues at coordinate 18,191 of DAHVAR010000055.1, read as the reverse complement.
CGCCGACGACCCGTACGCGATCCGCATGGCGTTCCACGTCGGCACCGATGAGCCGGTTGAGTGGATTTTCGCCCGTGACCTGCTGGCGGTCGGACTCGAAGGCCCGGCAGGTGAGGGTGACGTCCAGGTCTGGCCCGCCGACGAGCACGGCCGCGATCTGCTGAACATCGCGCTGTCCTCCCCCTTCGGCGAGGCTCACTTCGAAGCGCCGCGTGGTTCCACTGCCGCGTTCCTGACCCGGACCTACGAGGTCATCGCGCCGGGTCACGAGACTGACTACATCAACGTGGATGGCGAGCTCGACGAGCTTCTTTGGCGCGCATAAAGCCAATCCTGCGTGACATATGGCCATGCCGCTCGCGGCATGGCCATATCACGGATCGGGCGACTCGGCTGCCCGCATGGCAAATACCTCCGCCGCCTTTCTGGTGATAGGACCGGGCACCGCCGCTAGCTTGCGGCCATTAACGTGACGGATCGGCTGCACGTCCCTGGTTGTACCGGTCAGGAATGCTTCATCAGCATTTGACAAAGCCGCTAGCGGTAGCTCATCCTCCGCCGCACCGAACCACTCAAGGACCAGGCCCCTCGTCACGCCTGCCAGGCAACCGGACGACAGCGGCGGCGTTATCAGCTTGCCGCCGATGGCGACGAACACGTTGGTGCCCGTTCCCTCACACAAGTTCCCGGCGACATTCGCGAAGATAGCCTCGCTGCCGCCACGCTCGGCGGCGTACGCCAGCGCGCGCACGTTTCCCGCGTACGACGTGGTCTTGAGCCCGGCCAGGGCGCCCTCCTCGTTGCGCCGCCAGGGCGCCACGACCACGTCGATGGCGGCGGCGGGCGGCTTCTGCTCGGCGAGGGCCACGATGGTCGTCAAGGGCGAATGGCCTCGTTCCGACCCAAGAGCAGACATCCCGGCCGTCACCGTGATTCGCAGCCGGGCCAGTGGCAACCTGGGTGACGCATCGACCACGGCGAGTGCACCCGCCCTGATCTGGTCCATGTCGGGCTCCGGGAGGCCGAGCCCGGCGGCCGACCGGCCGAGCCTGACCAGATGCCGGCTCAGCGCGAACAGTGCTCCGTTGGTGACCTTGACGGTCTCGAAGACCCCGTCACCGGTGACCAGCCCGTGGTCGAATACCGAGATCTTGGCCTCGTTGTCGGGGAGCAGGTCCCCGTTGATCCAGACAACCATGGTCCCGACGCTAGCGCAGTCGCGCCGGGGCACATGCCTGGTTCCGCGGCCTGGCTTCGCTGGCCGGCGGAGCGCGTCGGCGGAGCACGCGGGCCGCTATCCGGGTATGCGAGTTTGCCCGCGAGTCAGGATCGGCTACAGTTCTCTACGCATACCGGTTGCGGCTGCTGCGGCCGCTGCGGAAGCCGGGACTGCGGACGTGGCTCAGTTGGTAGAGCATCACCTTGCCAAGGTGAGGGTCGCGGGTTCGAATCCCGTCGTCCGCTCGGAGGCGCCGGATGCCGTTCCCGCGCGGTCTAAGGCCGCCTACGGCTCTCGGCTTGTTATCCAAGCCACGGATTCCCTGGGACGGGACCCCTTGGCGCTGGCGGAGTGGCCGAGTGGCTTAGGCAAGGGCCTGCAAAGCCCTGTACGCGGGTTCGATTCCCGCCTCCGCCTCGAGGGCGGTTAGCTCAGTGGGAGAGCGCTACCTTGACACGGTAGAGGTCACTGGTTCAATCCCAGTATCGCCCACCAGTTTTCCCAGGTGAGAGCCCGGTTTCCGGACACGGAAACCGGGCTCTACATCGTTTGACGGTGAGAATTCCGGCATCCAGCGGCCCCAGCCGAGTCAGCGGGCCGCCGAGCAGCCGAGCAGGCTCCGGCGCAAGTCAGCGCAGCGGCTCGGGCCGCACCTCGCTCAGTTCATAGTGAAGCGTCTGCGTGCGCATGAGCAGGTGCGAGAGCGGAACCAGGACGCCGTGCAGGACGGGATACTTGCGGGCGAGCAGCTTCGACGCGGCGCCGGCTTCCGCGCCGTCCAACAGGCGCGCCTGGGCGTGCACCGCCGGTCCGGTGGGCTTGCCCCGCATCGTAGAGGGGGCGAACCGCACCTCGGGAAAGTTGCGCAGCCGCTTGCTCTTCCATGCCTTGTCATAGGTGCGGACATACGCCCTATCTCCCCGCACGGCGATGCTGACCGGTGTCCCCACCCAGGTTCCGTCACGCTTCCTGGTCTCCAGCATGATCGTGGCCTGGGTGACGAACGGCTGTAGCTGGCCGGATACGGGCGGCTGAGACATGGCACCCTCACTCGCTTTCTCGTGCTGGGCCGTTCTTCCACCCTTCGACGACAGACCGGCATTCCCTGTGACAGCACGGCGGGACTTCCTTGAGAGATCACGGCGTGGTTGCATCACGACATGGCTGACCGCGTGGCGGAAACCCGGGAACTGCGGCCGTTGATGTTCTCGATCGCCTACCGGATGCTGGGCAGCGTCACGGAGGCCGAGGACATCGTGCAGGAGGCGTTCCTGCGCCTGCACACCAGCGCACCTGCCGACGTGCGCTCCACGGAGGCGTATGCGGTCACCGTCACCACCCGCCTCGCGATCGATGCGTTGCGCTCGGCCCGACGCCGCCGCGACCAGTACGTCGGCCCATGGCTGCCCGAGCCCTGGGTCGAGTCTGCGCAGCAGGACCCGGCGTCCCGGCTGGAGATGGATGAAACCGTCTCGGTCGCCTTCCTGGTGCTGCTGGAGACGCTGTCGCCGGTGGAGCGGGCGGTCCTGCTGCTGCGCGAGGTGCTCGGCTACTCCTACGCCGAGGTCGCCACCGTGGTCGGCAGGAGCGAGAGCGCCTGCCGACAGGCGATGCACCGGGCGCACCTGCGTATCCGGGACAGCCGCCCCCGCTACACGGCATCCGCCGCCGAGTGGGAGCGGCTGGCGGGCCGGTTCTTCGCCGCCGTCCGTGACGGGGATGTGGCGGCGCTCGAAGAACTGCTCGCCCGCGATGTGACCTTCTACGGCGATGGTGGCGGCAAAGCTCCCGCCGTCCGTCAGCCCGTGGCCGGGCGCGTGGCGGTCCTCCGGTTCATCTGCGGGCTCGCCCGGCAGGCGGACCGCCTGCACTTCGCGCTGGCGCCCGTGTCCGTGAACGGCCAGCCCGGCGCCCAATTTTCCGCACCTGACGGCAGCATCCTCGGGGTACTGTCGCTGGGAATCGGTGACGGCCGCATCGTCACCCTTTACAACCAGATCAACCCGGACAAACTCCGCCACCTCGGCACGGTCGGCGACCTGGCCGCGTGGACCGCGGGCGAACCCGGCGGTCAGTGACGCGGGATTGGCCGGCATGTTCACGGCAGATCCGCCGCAATCCCCCAGCCCGGCCTTTACCGGGCGCACCCGGTCCAGCCAAGGGAAACGGCCACCGCATGACCCGTGGGCGAGCCCCCTGGAATCACGGCATCCACTACTGCCGGCTCATCCGGGGCGCGGTCCCAGCCGGGGCGCGGCGCGCTCCCGGCGTCGGCTGCCGGGGCGGCATGCTGGCACGAATGCTCCGGCAGGTGGCCGGTGAGGTCACCGCGATCGACGCCGACGGCCCCACCGTCGAGACCGCCCGGGCCGGCGACAATGGCGCCGGAGTCGAGTATGTGCGCGGCGATTTCCGCAGCCAGGACTTCCCACCGGCGTCCTTCGACCTGATCGCCTCCGTAGCCGCTTTGCACCATATGGGGGAACGGGCGGCATTGCGGCGTATGAATGACCTGTTGCGCCCGGGTGGCATGCTGGCCGTAGTTGGGCTGGCGCGCAGCCGGCGGCCACCTGACCTGAGCGCGGACCTGGCAGCCGTTCCCGTGCAGCTGGCTTTCAAGGCGCGAAGGGGGTGTGCCCGAGTCAACGCTCCCACCCGCTGGCCGCCGGCCCGCACCTACGCCGAGGTCCCAGCGGTTGGCCGGCCGGGAACTTCCCGGGGGTGCGATGCCGGCGCCACCTGCTCTGGCGGTACTCGCTCAGCAGGAGCACGCCGGTGCCCGGGCCTGGCGAGGAGACAGCGCAGGGAAAACTCCCCTCCGGCAGGGATTCCACGACAAAACGTTGATAAGGTGCCGAACCTGCACATTGACACCATGGCTGACCAGGGAGTATCTCTAACGCTCATGCAACCACAGGCCCGCAGAGACGGATCCGAGGTGGTCACGGACGCCTCCGGCTGGCACCGGCTTTCCTCGGGCGTCCCACCACACCCACTGCCGGAAGCGACCGGTCATGCCGACTGAGGTGATGCCCGGCGACTTGGAGGAGTTGCAGGAACGGCTGTGGGGTTCTGGCTCCCGGTATGCCGTGGACCTGCTCGCCCGAGCCTCACTGCACCGGCCGGTGATGGTGGACGCCGCGGCCGCCGTGGCGGCGATCAGCCCCTACACCTGGCTCCTGCACAGGATCGGCCCCGCCGGCATCCGGCTCACCCGCGCCGGCTACCTGCCGCCCGCCATCGTGCGCGACGCGTTCGAGACGCTGAACTGGGACCAGGGCTGGTTGGGCGAGGGCGCGAAGGAACACCTGACCCCCCCCGTGCTGGAACTTCGCCAATCGGCCCGCCGGATGGCCCTGGTGCGCCCCCACCGGGGGATGCTGTTCCGGACCGCCCTCGGTGACCGCCTGAGCCGCGATCCTGGCCGGTTGTGGTGGCATATCGCCAGCCGCCTTCCGGAGGCCCGGGCGGAGGCCGAGCGGGACGCCGGGCTGCTGCTGCTGCTCGCCGTCGCCAGCGCCACCCCGCTGGACACCCAGGTCGCCCACGAGCATCTGCGCCGGGGGATGGCGGCGCTGGGCTGGAAGGACACCCGGACCGGCCAGCCGCTGGATGACGGGCAGGCGCTGGAGGCCGCCCGCGACACCTGGTCGTGCCTGCGCCGGCTGGGCGCGATTCCCGAACAACGGCAGGGAGGCCGGCCGGCCCCGCCGGGCCCGGCGGCGGTGAGCCTGGCCAGGGCGGCGCTGCGCAGGCTGGTCGCCTGACGTCGGCTGTCAGCGGGAATTGACGGCTGTCAGCGGGAATTGACGGCCACCGGCGGGAGCGGGCCTGGCCACCGGCGTCACCCCGGACGTGATGTCGGCTGTCAGCGGGAATTGACAGCCGCCGGCGGGAGATACTTGCGGACCGGCACGTCGTGGATCACCCGCTGACCGTCCCGCAGCACCTCCACCGCCACCAGCGTCCCGATGATGTCCCTGGTCAGCAGGTAATAGATGTCGGCACGGTCGGTGACCGGCCGGCCGGCCACCGCCAGGATGACATCACCGGGCCGCAGGTCGCACGCGAGGTCGGCGGTGACGCGGGTGATCACCGGAGCGTGGCGGAACTGGCCCTCCACGTTCTCGACCCGGGTGGCGACAGCGACCCCGAGCGCGCCCCGCTGCACGTCGCCGTGGCGCAGGATCTGCCGGACCACCCAGTCGATGGTTTCCCCCGGCACCGCGAAGCCGATGCCCACCCCCCGGACGTCCACGCAGGTGCTCACGCCCAGCACCATGCCCGCCACGTCCACCAGGGGCCCGCCACTGTTGCCCGGGCTGATCGCGGCGTCGGTCTGGATGGCCCGCTCCAGCGGGCGGCCCCGGGAGGTCGGTATGGTGCGCGTCAGCCCGGAGACGATGCCCAGGCTGACCGATTCGGTGTAGTCGCCGAACGGGCTTCCCATGGCCAGGCAGATCTCTCCGAGCACCGCCGGCTGGGCGCGCACCCCCAGCGGTTCGGGCAGCGGGCCGTGCGCCTGGACGACGGCGAGGTCGGTCAGCGGGTCCGCGCCGACCACCTCCGCCTGCGCGGCGAGACCCGTGGCGAACTGGAGTCGCAGGTCAGGCCCGCTCTCCTCGACCACGTGGTAGTTCGTCACCACGTGGCCAGCCCCGTCGAGCAGGAATCCCGACCCGCTGGACTCCCCCTCGGCAGGGTGATGATGGATGGTCGCCACCGCGGGACGGCACCGTGCGACGACCTCGATCATGTCCTGGCTGAACTGCTGCAGGCCGGTGATGTACTGGCCTGTCACAGCATCACCGAATCGTCGCTGGTCTCGGGGAACATCGTCTTGCCACCGAACCGGGACTGAAGCTGGTGGTCGAAGTGGTCGGCGACGGTGGTCGCGGCAGCGAGGCTCTCCCTGATGATCTCCGCGGTCAGTTGCTCCCCGTACAGTTCGATGGCGAAGATCACTTCATCGGCCGGGGTATGGAAGACACGGCCGACGGTGATGTTCATGTTGATCTCATTGATTGCTTCCAGCAGCGCCGCTGAGGACGGGATCCCGACCACCATGGGGCAGAACAGCCGCACGGATGGGGGATCGTCGACGCAGCGGACGTAGCACACGGTGCTCCCCGCCCGGACGGGGATGTCCCCATCGCGGTCGCGCCGGACCTCGGCGGGGCCGAGGATCTCCCCCATCACATCGTCGAGCCACTCGTCGAGGCTCGGCGGCTGATCGGACGATTCCGGAGCATCCTCCCCCGCGGGGGTCCCGACCAGCCAAGGCTCGCCGAGCGCCCGGAACGCGGCTGCCACGATCTCGCGGGCGGACGCTGACTCCCGGCACGAGTCGAGGTAGTCCACCTGCTCTGCCACGGTCAGCGGTGGTGAGCCACCACTACCGAGCCCGTGCTTCCAGAACTGCGCCACGATCCGCTCGCGAGATCGCCCGTCGGCTTCCAGCCACGTATCAACCAGCGTGCGCCAGGCGTCATGGACGAATTCGGAACGTGGCCTGGGACCGTACCTGGCCAGCAGCGCGGGAGCGGGAGGTGGATCGAGGTCCAGATCCCGGCACAGCCGGGTAAGCAAAGCTGGCGGGAGGTTATCCCAGGAAAAGCGATACCGCGGCATATTGAACCTTACCCAGCACCCTGACTATACGAAGCGCCCGACGACACCCATGACAACGGTAACCCCCGCCAATCGGGAAAATGGCACACCTACCGCAGTGAGGATAAGGGAGCCACGCGCTGGGCCTTCCAGTCGCGACCGCGCTCGCAGGGCCGCCGCCCGGCGCGTTCAGGCGGCGGCCGACAGGGCTGAATCAGCGCGGGCGAGCGCAGCGGCCGAGGTGAGCAGCGACGTTTCAAACACCGTGAGGCGCCGGCGCGGGTCCATCAGATTCGCACCCATGACCGCCAGATCTTCCGGCCCCGGTGTGAGGACGTTCACCCGGACTCCGCGTGCCCGCAGCGCCCGGACCTCGCGTAGCAGCGCTGCGGTGATCAGGCCACGGACGCGGCGCTCCAGCCGTTCCTGCGGCCTGAATGTCCAGCCAATCTCCAGGCTCGCCATCGGGGCGAGGACCCATACCTCCTCGAGGCCGGCATCGGCGAGGATGGCGAGCGAGTGGGGAGAGCGGACTCCGCCGTCGACGTAGCGCCGGCCGTGGATCAAGGCCGGCGCGTACCACCCCGGGATCGAGCACGAGGCGACCACCGCGTCGGCCAGGGTGGCCGGGGGTGACCCGTCCTGGCCAAAGATCACCCGGCGGCCCGAGTCATAGTCGACCGCCACGATCCAGGTGTCGCCCCGGCTCACCCAGTGGGGTGCTGACGGATGTGCGTGTGCCTGCCCGTGCAGCGCATCGACCAGCTGGTGAAGTGCCCGGTGATTGCCGCGCCCGCGCGGCAGCCAGGCGCTCGCAGTCACCCACGGATGCATACTCAGCGGGGACAGGAACGAGGTGAGCGCCAGCCGGGGAGATCCCGGGTACGGCCGCGGGACGGGCGGCCATGGGCCGTCCGCGACATCGTCCAGGCTGATCTGCCCGATGGCCCCGCCGGCGGTGCCACGCTGGTGCGCGACCATCTCCGCCACGCTGATCCCACAGCGCAGCGCGGCGCCGACCACGCTCCCGGCGCTCGTGCCGACGATCACCTCGACGTCGTTGAGCGTGCGCTGAAGCCGCTCCTGCACGGCGGGCAGGGCACCGGTCATCCACGCGGCACCCAGCACGCCCCCCGCACCCAGGACGAGCCCGGTGCGCGGAAACGGGCCGGCGGACATCTTGTCCTGATCCAACGTCCACCTCCCAGGGTCCGGCGTCCGGCACCGCCCCCGAGGTCCCGGCAGATCGCTGTTCACGGGATCTTATGACTGATTTATCCCGTTCGCCATCGAATCGGAAGATCGCTGAAAGCGAACAACCGCTTACGCGGCTCCTGAGCCGAGGTCGATGAGTTCCGCGACGCCGGTGGTGATCCCCCTGGTCAGTGCCTCTACGTCGGATGCTTCCCCCTTTTGCGAGGTTATCCCGAAATAGAAGCAGCCAAGGTAGGAAAAGATCGCGATCGAGATGTGGACGTTGTCGCCGATCGGCACATATGGGTAGGACTCGACCATCTTGTGGCCGAGGATGTAAAGCGGGAAAGACGGGCCGGGGACATTGGTGGTCACCGTCTGCACCAGTGGTTGCCCCATGCCGAACGCCGCACGGCTGCCGAGGGCGAGCACCGTCGGCGCGACGAACCCGAGCATCTCCGTCAGGAACTCCGGGCCCACCGCCTGATGGGTGCGTTTGATGTCGCTCATCTGCTCGCGGAGCAGCGTTAGCCGCCGCATTGGCCCCGGCTCCCCGACCGGCAGGTTAGCCAGCACCGCCGAGACCCGGTTGGTGAACTCCGCATGCTCGTCCTGCCCCCGGACGGAGACCGGTACGAGCGAACGCACCACCAGTCCGCGGGTGAGTTCCCCACGCTCGGCGAGCAGATCCCGGAAGCCCCGGGTGATCGCCGCGAGAAGCACGTCGTTCACGGTGCCCCCGTGCTCGCGGCGGATGCGCTTCACATCGCCGAAGTCCACAGTCGTCCAGGCCCAGTTGCGGTCCGGGCCAATCGGCCCGTTCAGGGACCAGGGAGCGCGGGATGCCAGGCGGCGGGCGCCAGCCGTCAGGCCCCAGCCGAACCGCAACGCCTCGGCCGGACTGGCCAGGCGGTGCCGCACGAAGCCGGGGACCCCGGCGAGCTGCCGCCAACGCCACGTGGCGGTGTCGAGGATGCCGCTGGAGACGAGGCTGGCGGCCGACGGCGCCGGCCTCGCAGTCCACGGTTGCGGAACTGGCCGCTCGAACTCCGGGCTGAGGTCGCATACCTTGGTCAGCAGGTCCGTCCCTGCGATCCCATCCACCACACAGTGGTGCACCTTCGACAGCAACCCCCAGCGGTCCCCCGCGATCCCGTCAAGCAGCCACGCCTCCCACAGCGGCCTGGCACGGTTCAGGCGCTGGGCCAGCAGACGGGCAGCCAGCGCGCGTACTTCCGCCTGGCCACCGGGCGCCGGCACACTGGCGTACCGGACGTGGTAGCGGATCTCGAAGTGCTCATCGTCGGCCCAGAAGGGCCGGAACACCTGCATCGGCACCGTCCGCACCACCTGCCGGTAGCGCGGGACCATGGGCAGCTTGGCGGCGTAGAGGTCGATCAGTTCCTCGTAGGCGGGGGCCGGCCCCTCGAGCACCACGAGCGAGCCGATGTGCATGGGGACGTTCTCGTGCTCGACGAAGTAGAAGCCCGCGTCGAGCGTGCTCATCCACTCCATGGCTCACCACCCCCGCGGCGCCTGGCAGCTACTGATGACGCTACGTCAAGCCGGTTACCTGCTGCACTACGCGCCGGGCCGCCGCGCCGCGTCCGCGGCGGGCTTGCCCGCCGACCCGAGCCACGTCGTGATGATCCGCGCGGTCTCCGCCGGAAGCTCAAGTTGCGGCACATGACCGGCGTCCGGCAGCACGGCCCGTGCGGCCGTGGCCGGCCAGGTCCGGGGCGAACAGCCGGCGCGTCGCCAGCAGGGGCGCGATCGCCAGCCAGTTCAGGGAGGACCCACCCAGGCCGTGGACGCGGCCCGACGACCCGACCTTCCACCGGGCCGCTCAGATCCAGGTAACTGACCGGCCCGCCCGGCCCAAAGCTGGCTGGGGTGGATCGGATCGCCCTGCTCGCCCGGTTGCGTCACCACGCTGGCTGCTCCGCCCGTAGATCCCCCCGCCAGTGTTCCCTGGGAGCCCGGGCGGTAGGCAAGAGCGGAGGCCGGGTCACCGCGGCCGGTTGGTCAATCCCGGCCTGCCACCCGGCCCCGGCCCGCCACCCGGCCCCGGCCCGCCGCTTAACTCCGGGCTCGCATCGAGACGCTTGATCAGGTCCTTCATCCGGGTGACCTCCGACTGCAGTGCCCGGCGCCCCTCGGGCGTGATCTCCGCCCAGGTCCGGGGCCGTCGGCGGTGATACCCCTTGCTCGTCATGATGAGCCGGGATTCTTCGAGTATCTGCAGATGCCGGCCGAGGTTCCCGTCCGTCAGGCCCAGCACCCGCCGGAGATAGGGGAAGTCAGCCTGGCCGGCCTCTGCCAGGACGGCGAGTATGCCCAGCCTCGTCCGCTGATGTACGACCTCATCGAAGGTCAGCGCCGGGTGCGGCGGGGGTATCCCATCGAGCCGTGCGCCGGAATTCGCCGCCGGCCGGTCCGCCGGATCGTCCACGCCTGCCCCGCCCTCGGGGTCACCGGCTGCGCCGCTCATCGCGCACGATCTTCCCGGACGCGTGCGACCACACCGGCGAGGACGGTAGCCGCCCCAAGGAGCACATAGATCGCGGGATGTACCCACCCCGCCCAGAGCCCGGCCGGCAGCCGGTTGGTGATCGCGTAGAACGCCTCGGACACGCCGATGACGCCGACGATCACGGCCCAGATGACCAGGAAGCGATTGCGCTGCCATAGGCCGGCGATCAGCAGACCCAGGCCGAAGACCACGAACGGCCCGGTCAGCAGCAGGGCGATGACGACAACCGACAGGGACAGGATGACGCCCACCACAGCGGCCACCCCGAAACCGGAAGACCGCCCGACACCACCGCGCAGTGCCCGCCGCCGGAACACCAACCACATCACGGCGAAGGCCGCCGTGATGAGCAGGCCAGCGAACCAGTCGTCGATGCGGGGATCGACGAAGGGGCCGAAGCCCGTGATGGCCACCGCTCTCGCCGCGCCTCGGGGGACGGGAGCCAGCGGTAGTGAGGATCTAGCTACCAGGGCGTTCACGAATTGCGGCAGCATCCCGATGGTTGTCGCCGTCCCGAGTATCAGCAGCGGCAGCGAGGTGGCCCGCAGGTCGCGCCGCACCTGCGCCCGCAGCGCTGACAGGTGCGCGCTCCAATCGGCGGCGTCATTCACGGGGTCAGCGGTCATGGCCTGCTCTCTACACTGTGATCTTCCGCCCGTACAGCCTCTGCGTAGCAGAGTTCTCTACGATTTACTCTGTACTGCAGAGCTTGCCACCATGGTTACCCCGTGTCAAGGGGGTGTGAGCACCCCGGCGCCCGGCCAGGGCCACGCTATGCCCGGCAGGTCAGCGAACCGGTGCTGGCCGGTGCTGCTCGGGCAGGCCGATGGTGACATCGACACCATCGCAGTAGTGCACAAGTGGCGCACCCTCGGGCTTGGGCAGGCCGGCTGCCAAGATCAGGCCATCGTCGGCCAGCAGAAGTTCGGCGCGGCGCAACGGCCAGGGTTCGTGGCGCGCGCGCGCGAACCGGCGGCGATTGCCCGACACGCTGAACAAGATCCACCGGGCGGTGAGAAAGTCGTCGCGTTCGGTGATCTCCGAATCCCGGAATGGCTCGCCCACGTTCAGCCGTACCAAACTCGTCACCGGCAGCGGTCCGGGCCACCGACGGCTGCACTCGTAAGTCATCTGGCTGCCGCGCTCGGTGATCCGCATCCGGGACCAGAAGTACGGGAGCCCGTAGGTCGTCCGTGCCGTGACCACGGCACCGGCCCGCGCGGCGTCCAGCGAGAAGAACCAGATCCCACTGCGGCCGTCGCTGTCGCGCACGTACGTGCGCACGTTTGTCTCGCAGAAATTCGACACCCAGGGCACCCGCCGACCGCCCGCTGTCGCCACCCGCATGAAGAACGGCACCAGGCCGACCCACGCTCTGTCCTCGCAGGGCTCGACCCGCAGGTGCGCCGGCAGGAGTCGCTGGATGGCCTCGGGGTCGAAGGCCCAGTGCAGGAAGGTCAGCCGTTCCCAGCGCTGGCGCATGACCGGCCGTTCGATGGTGAACGGGCATGCGCTAGGCATGTGCCCCATCCCCGCCTTCGCCCGGCAGTGGGACACTCGTCATCCGGCTCTGGCCCCGGAATTCGGCGACCACCTCATCGGTGTCCCTGATGACCGTCACGTCGTAGACTCCGTTCCTGCCATAGCGGCTCCGCTCCACCGCCACGGCGGTCAGGGTCTCCCCCACCCGCACTGGCGCGGTGAAGACGATGCTGGCGGCGGCCGCGAACGTCATGTACTGATGGGTATTGCATGCGCAGGCGAACGCCGTATCGGCCAGCAGGAACAGGTAGCCGCCGTGACAGGTGCCATGGCCGTTGATCATGTTCCCGGTGACTGTCATCTGGGCGCGGGCCTGCCCGGGCCCGGTGACCTCGACAGTGATGCCCGCCCCGGCCGAGGCCGTGTCCGCTGCGAGCATGGCCGCGACGCCGCGCGCCCGGCTGAGTGGGGCCAATCCTGCGCCCGGTTCGGTCGTCACGGCGCCAGCCTACGGTCCGCGCTAGCGTCTGCTAGGAAAGAGGCGGAGGCTCAGGCTCAGGTGAACGAAAACCCCGGACGGCTGATCGAAGTCAACGGCCTCGGCATGTACGTCGAGGACCATGGCGCCGGTGACCCGGTCATCCTGCTGCATGGCTGGCCCGACTCGGCGCGTCTGTGGCGCCACCAGGTCCCGTTCCTCACTGCGCACGGGTTCCGCGTGATCACCCCCGACCTGCGGGGAATGGGCCGGTCGGAACGCCCAGCCGAGGTGGCCGCCTACCACATCGCAAACGTGGTGGGCGATGTCACCGGCATTCTCGACGCGCTCGGAGTCGAGAGCGCGCACCTGGTGGGTCATGACTGGGGAGCCGCAGTCGCGTGGCTGACCGCCATGACGAACCCGCAGCGGGTGCGGCGGCTGGTGGTCCTTTCGGTCCCGCACCCACAGGTCCCCGCCACCATCCGCCAGCGCGAAATGGCCTGGTATCAGCTCTACTTCCAGTTCGAGGGAGCGGCGGAGGCACACCTGGCCCTGGGCGACTGGGCACTGCTGCGCGAGCTCAGCCGCGGTGACGGCGACCAGCAGCAGTACCTGGCCGACCTTTCCCGGCCGGGCGCCCTCACCGCCTCGCTCAACTGGTATCGCGCCAACCTGGCCCCGCGGGCACCGCGGCGGCCGCCGTCGCCGACAGCGGCGGCACTGCCCCCGGTAAAGGCGCCAACGCTCGGCATCTGGTCCACAAACGACCATTACCTGGCCGGCGGAAGGATGGAGCAATCGGCCGCTTTCGTCGAAGGACCGTGGCGCTATGAGGAGATCGCGGACGCGAGCCACTGGATTCCGCTGGACGCGCCCGACCACCTGAACCGATTGCTCGCCGAATGGCTGAGCTGAATCCCCCGGCCGGCACCGGCCCACACCCCGGCACCGGTCCACACCCCGGCACCGGCCCACAGGCCGTGGCCGATCTGATGGCGAGCTTCGGCCCTTACCAACGCAGCCTGCAGCGCGTGATCGAACTGCTCATCGGGGGCGCCCACTCGCTGGCCGGGCTCATCCAGGCCACCGGCCTGTCCCGCCGCACCGTCGAAGAAGTCCTGGCGGCGGCCGCCACCGACCTCGAGCCCGGCGATGGGAAGTACTCGCTGCGCCGGCACGTCGTTCCCGCCTATCTCGCACTGGTGACAACCCCGCCGCACCCGCCCGCCGACGCGGAAGCGGTGATCGCCGGATTGCTCGCGCAGGCCCCAGCTCCCAAGGAACGGCTGGACCATGTGACGGTCACGCCCGCCACCGCCCTGCGCCGCGCCCGGTGGCTCAACGAGACCTATGAGTTCAGCCGGCTGCTCTGTGTCGGCGATCACGACCTCACCGCCCTCGCTGCCTGCCTTGTCAATCCGGCGCTGACCGCCCACGTCGCCGACATCGACGAAGACCTGCTCGCATACATCGACGGCCGGGCACGGGCGCTGGATCTGAACGTCAGATGCAGCTTCGCGGACTTCCGCTTCGGGGTCCCCCGGGACATCCTCGGCTGGGCCGACATCGTCTTCACCGACCCTCCCTATACACCGGAAGGCATCGCCCTGTTCGCCGCCAGTGGCCTGGCCGCGCTGCGCAACCGGGAGTTCGGGAATCTGCTGGTCTGCTACGGCGCGGGCGAACGGCATCCGGGCCTCGCCTGGAAAGTGCAGCAGGCCCTGACCAGCGGCCTGGGCCTGGCCTTCGAGCAGATCATCCCCTCGTTCAGCACGTACTCCGGGGCGCAGGCGATCGGCAGCAGCAGCGACCTGTACGTCTGCCGGCCGACATCGCGGACCTGGAAGCAGTTCCGGCAGGGCACGCCGTCGCCCGCCCGCGTGTACACGCGTGGCCCGCAGTCGGTGGAAGCCAGCGCGCAGGTCGCACCCGATGACGTCCAGCGCGCGGTGCTGGAGTTCGCGGCCCGGATGCCGGGCGGCGTGGCGGGCATCGTGGCCGAGGGCTGGCAGATCGCGGACCGCACCGGCCAGCGGCGGTCCCGCCCGGACCAGGCGCAGGGCCGGGACCGCGAGAACCAGCATCACGACCACCAGGCCCGGGACCGGTCCGGTACGGGCCAGGACCGCGCCGGCCAGCAACACACCGACCCCGGCCAGCAGCACGCGGGCAATCCTGGCCACGCGCATCTGCACACGCTGCTGACCGCGGGGCTGCCCTCGTCATGGTCACGGACCGGCGCGGTGGTGATCGACCTTTCCGCCGACCCGGGGCCGTGGCTGGCCCGGAGCCTGCTCGCGGTGAATGCTCCCGCAGTCGTCGCGCTGATCGCGAACAGCCACCCGGATGCGGCGACCGCGCCCGCTCAGAGCGCTCTGGCGGACCTGCTGGCCGGCAAGTACCATCTCCGCTTTCACCGGAGCTTCGCCGGGGCGGCTTACGCCGTTGTGGAAGCGACCACCGCCGCCCAGCCCGCCACCCCGGCGGCCCGCCTGCGGTGTGCTGTGCTCGAGCACGCGCACGGGAACGTCATGAACTCCTGGCGGGAGGCGATCATCGCCCTGGCCAGCGAGCGTGGCCAGGTGATCACCAAGAACGCGGCCCGCGCGATCATCGACAGCAAGACTGGCCAGCGCCGATGGTGGCCAACCCGGCTGATCGACATGCCACGTCATCAGATCGCCGAACTGCTCGCCCTGATCGATGAGTCCGCGCCGGCGCGGACTCAGGTTCCATGATCGGGAACCACACCACCCAATCAGTCACGATCATGGTCCGCTGTCTCGGCCGGGCCCGCTGTCTCGGCCGGATCCGCCGGCAGGCGTTCGTAGAGGGGGCCGAGCACTGTCGCGAGACCTTTCCCCGAGATCAGCACGTCCGGCGGCGGGAACGCCCGCAACAGCAGGTCGGGCGGCGCCGCTGGTGCGACCGGCAGGCTCCGCAGGCGTGCGGCCGGCAGTCCCGGTGCCCAGAAGTCATCCACGCAGTCGGCCAGCGGGCGGTCGCAGACCTCGATCACGGCGACGTCACCGGCCGCAATCTCACCACCCCCGGACAGCGCCCGCAGGCTGGCGAGCAACTCCTCCCGCCCGCGCCCACGCCAGGCCAGCATCCGGAACGGATCGGTGTCGAACGCCTCCGCGAGCAGGTAGCACACAGCCGCGAGGTGCTTGCAGGGCATTCCCCAGTCAGGGCAGGAGCAGGACATTCGCAGGTCTGAAGCCGCGCCAGGGAACAGCGGCGTGCCGCATTCGGCGAAGACCGCCTCGATCTCGGCCGGCATCTCGCCCGCCAGCAATTTCGCACGGAACAGCGCCTGCGCGGCGAGTGCCGCCTCGACCCGCTCCCACTGTCCGGCCGTGAGCCGGTCGATCTCGATGACGACCCGGTACGGCGCCGCGCGGGAACCCTGGACCCGAGCGGTGACCTTACCCGGAGCCAGGTCGAACCCCAGGACCTGGCCCGCGCGGGCGTAATTGCGGCCCCGGGCGAGCCGGCTGCTCATGCCGAAGGACTCCAGCACCGCGAGGAACCGCTTCGACCACCACTGCTCGCCGATCGCGCCACGACTGCTCCGTGCCTTCAGCCCGCCTTCGACCCGGCGCGGCCGCGAAGGTGGCGGCCAGTACGGGCTCATGGGGAAACCGCCTCGGGGGCAAGTTCGATGACCGAACGCAGTTGCTCCACCGACAGGTCCGCCAGCCAGGACTCACCGGTGCCCACGATCCGCTCGGCGAGCGCCTTCTTCACCTCGATCATGGAATCGATCCGCTCCTCCAGCGTGCCCACGCACACGAAGGTGCGCACCTGGACGTCCTTGCGCTGGCCGATACGGAACGCCCGGTCGGTCGCCTGGTTTTCGACCGCGGGGTTCCACCAGCGGTCGAAGTGGATGACGTGATTCGCGGCTGTCAGGTTCAGCCCCGTGCCACCCGCCTTCAGCGAGAGCAGGAAGACGGCTGGCCCGTCCAGTTCCGCGAACCTGCTCACCATCGCGTCCCTTCGCTTCTTGGTGGTCCCGCCGTGCAGGAAGAGCACAGGGCAGCCGAGCCGCGCGGTCAGGTGGGGCGCGAGCAGCCCGGCGAACTCCGCGTACTGGGAGAAGCACAGCGCCTTCTCCCCCGCCGCGACGATCTCGTCGCAGACCTCTTCCAGCCTGGCGAGCTTGCCGGAGCGCCCCGGCAGCCGTGAACCGTCGCCCAGCAGGTGCGCTGGGTGGTTGCAGACCTGCTTGAGCCTGGTCATCGTGGCCAGCACCAGGCCACGGCGGGATACCTCGTCCGGGGCGCCTTCGATACGGGACAGCATGTCGGTCACCGTCGCCTGGTACAGGGACGCCTGCTCGGCGGTCAGGTTGCACCAGACCTTCATTTCCAGCTTCTCGGGAAGATCGGAGATGATCGTTTTGTCGGTCTTGAGCCTGCGCAGAATGAACGGGCCGGTGGTGCGCTTGAGCGCCGCCGCTGCAACTTCGTCGCCACCTCGCTCGACGGGGATGGCGTAGGTGCGGCGGAACTTCTCGGCCGTCCCGAGCAGCCCGGGGCTGACGAATTCCATGAGCGACCACAGATCGGCCAGCCTGTTCTCGACGGGCGTGCCGGTCAGTGCCAGCCTGGAGAGCGCGGGCAGGGAACTGACCGCGCGGGCCGCGCGCGTGGCATGGTTCTTGATGTACTGCGCCTCGTCGCAGATCACCCGGGACCAGGTCAGCCCTGCCAGTTGCTCGGCATCGCGCAGAGCGACGCCGTATGTCGTGATCACCAGGTCCGTGCCGCCAAGCTGCGCCGCGAGGTCCTCACCGCGCAGCCGCTGCGATCCGTGGTGAACGTGCACCGACAACTCCGGCGTGAACCGCTCCGCCTCGCGCTGCCAGTTGCCCACCAGCGACATGGGGCAGATCAGCAGCGCCGGGCCCGACCCTTCGTGCGCGAGCAGGGCGAGCACCTGGACGGTCTTGCCCAGGCCCATGTCGTCGGCCAGGATCCCACCCAGCCGCAGGCTCCCCAGGAACGACAGCCAGGCGAGGCCGCGTTCCTGGTACGGGCGAAGTGTCCCGGTGAAGGACGGCGGCGCACCGACCGGCGCGAGCCGCCGGTCGGACTCCCCGGAGAGCAGATCTCCGAGCCAGCCATCGGCGTCCACCTCTACCAGCGGGAGTTCGTCCTCATCGCCGCGCACCGTGGCGAGCAGGGCCTCACCGGCGCTCATCGTGCCGGAGCGCTGGCGTTCCATGAAGCGCAGCGCCGCTTTCAGGTGCGCGTCGTCGAGTTCCACCCACTGCCCGCGCAGCCGCACCAGCGGGACCTTCAGGGCGGCCAGCCGCTCGAGTTCGTCGGCGTCGAGCACGTCATCGCCGACCGCGAGATCCCAGCGGAACTCGACGAGGTCGTTCATGCCGAAGCCCGCGGGGCCCGAGGCCGAGCTGGAGTTCGGGGTGTGCCTGGTCGTCAATTTGACACCGAGCCGGGATCGGCGGGCCCATCCCGGCAGCAGCACCCCGAATCCGGCGCCGGACAGCAGCGGGGCCGTCTGGCGCAGAAATGTGAACGCGCCAGGGGTGTCCATGGTGACCTCGACCGGTGCCGCCTCACGCAACTCGGTCTCCAGCGCCGGGAACAGCCGGGCGGCCCGGCCGAGCCCAGCCAGCAGGAGCTCGTCGGCGTGAGTGGCGG
>DAHVAR010000041.1 GCA_027314515.1 Actinomycetota bacterium | reverse complement strand
CCTGGCGACCGGGGCCCGGGGCCGGCCGGGCTGGCCCGGATCCGCTCCGGGGAGCACGCCAGCCGGTATGCCGGGGCGATGCTGCTGCACGCCTACTTCGACCGGATCGGCGCCGGGGGCATCCTGGCCGCCGCGGTGCCGCCCGGCCTGGCCCGCCGCAAGTACGACGACACCGCACTGCTGGCCGTCACCTCGATCGCGTTCGCCCTCGGCGTCTCCTCCGCCGAGGGCACCAAGCACCTGGTCAGGCACCAGGCCGGGATCAGCATGCTGCCGGAGCTGCGGACCCTGCGGCCCCGCCTGGGGATGATCGCCGATTCCTGTGACCCCCTCGCCCGGCAACGCCAGCTGGCCGCCGCGATGCTGCACGCCGGCGCACCCGCCCTGCACGTCTACTACGTCGACGATCACTTCGTCCCCTGCGAGGGCGCCAGGCCGGTCCCCAAGGGCTGGAACACCAAACGGCGCCACGCCCAGCCCGGCCGGACAGCCGGCACCGTGGTCACCGACTACCACGGCCGGGCGGTGTGCTTCGCCGACGGCGAGCCCTCCGGCCTGGCCGCCACCTTGCCCCCAGCCCTGGCCCAGCTCAGGCAGGTCACCGGCGAGCAGGCCAAGATCCTGCTCGGCTTCGACCGCGGCGGCGCCTACCCGCAGGTGTTCCGCGCCTGCCGGGCAGCCGGCGCGGACTGGGTCACCTGGCGGCGCGCCCCGCTCGCCGCATGCGCCGCCGCGCCGCGCCGCTACTGGGTGGCGGCCGGCGACGGCCGGCCCGCCGAGGCACTGGACCTGGCTGATGAGACCGTGACGCTTAAGGATTACGGCCAGTGCCGGCAGATCACCCTGTTCGAGGACGGCGCCATCACAGGTCCTCAGCTCCGGCACCGCCGCCCCGGCCGCGGCGCTGCTGGCCTGGCTGCGCTGCCGGTGGCGGATCGAGAACCTGTTCAAGTACCCGGACTTCTACGGCATCCACTGGCTGTGTGACTACCAGGCAGGCCGGCCCGCACGACGATGACCACCTGGCGGCCAATCCCGCCCGCGCCGCCGCCCGGGCGAAGCTGTCAGCCGCCCGCGCCCGGCTCGCCGCCGCCGAGCAGCACCTGGCCCGCATCATCGACGGCGCCGCCGGCGTGGCCGGCGCCGCGGCCGCGAACAAGACCATCCCCGCAGCCCGCCAGAAAATCGCCGCCGCGCAGCATGCCGTCGCGCAAGCCGGGGCCGCGCTCAAGGACATCCCCGCGAAACTGCCCGCGAACCAGCTCACCCCCGGCGCCCGGAAGGCGACTCTGCGCACCCGCCGCCGGTCCCTGCAGATGGCCTTGCGGCTGCTCGCCCACGCCGCCGAGCACTGGACCGCCACCCGGCTGAACGACTACCTGCGCGACAACGACGAATACCGCGCCATCACCCGCAACCTGCTCCACCTCGGCGGCACCATCGCCGGCGGCCAGCCGCGATCACCGTCACCCTCGACCGGCCGGCCACCCCCCGGCTCAGCCGGGCGCTCGCCCTGCTCCTGCAGGAGATCAACGCCGCACCGCCACGCATGCCCGGCGACCCCAGGCCCATCACCTACCAGCTCGCGCCGCCCCCGGTTTAACGATGATCAAGGACCTCCTCCCGGAGGTCTGAGACTGGGCTGAGGCGAACCTTCTGCCGGCGTCGCTCGAGCTGCAGGAGGTCCTGCTGCTCGATGTGGTCGATTCTCTGATTCACGAGGTGCTCAAGGAGTGTATTGAATCCTGGCATTACTTCTGGGCTCGTGTTTCCGAGTTATGCGGCGAGGGTGTCGCTGGTTAACGCGCCGTAGGTGTTTTGTGGTGGGTTGCTGTGAGTTGCGCGGATGCCGTTTATTCGGGCGGTGGTGAGCGCACCGCGCAGGGCGGCGTGCATGTCGGCGGGCGCGGGCGTGGCCTTGGTGCGGTACCAGGGGCAGCGGCTGCGGCGGTGCCCGATGCTGGCGGCGGGGTCGCAGGAGCGGGCGTACCAGAGGATCATCAGGGACTGGATGAGGAACGCGAACGGTACGGTGCGCTCGACGGCCTTCTGCGTCCGGTTGCAGGCGTCGCCGGCGCCGGTGAGCTGCTTGCCGGCGGCATTCGACGGCTCGATGGGCCACCGCCAGGAGCAGCGTTCGGCGAGGGCTTCCGGGCTCGCCTTGGTGTCGAGGGTGAAGATGCCCGGGTCATAGGGCCTGACCGAGTCCGGGTCGCGGACCAGGACGAGCTGGCCGGGCGGACTTGAGGCTGCCGTACCGCAGCGCCTGGCACGCGGAGACCTGCACGCGCTTGTTCTCCCCGTAGGGCCGAGATGACCGTGTCCGTCCAGTCTGCGGCCTGCGCGGCATCGGCGCAGGTCCCGATCCGGGCGCCCGTGGCCGCAGGCCGACCTGGTTTCCCGGCCGGCGGCGGCTGCGGCCCGGACAGCACCGCGTTGGCTGGCAGCCGCGTCGTCCGCGTCGTTCCCTTGATGACCAGGGACTTCCCCGTGGAACGCGGCATCCCCGGTCCCGTGGATCTGCCTGCCGGGGAACGCACCCGCCAGCGCTTTCAGCATCTGCGCGGCCAGCTCCACATGAGAGGCGGTGCCCTTGCCGCGCCACAGCCGGGACAGCGCCGGCAGCGCGACGGGCGAGGGGCAGAACGGCAGCTTCACGACCAGCGCCAGCACGACCCACGTGTTGCCGAACGCGATCTTCTTCCCTCCCTGCGCGGAACCGTCATAGGCCCACCGGGCCCCGAACACGTGCCGGCCCCGCCTGCGGAAGAAGGTGCCGTCGACCGCAACCGTGACCGGCGCACCCTCGCTGAGCAGGTACTTCACGATCAGCCGCGCCACCGCCAGGCCGAGCGCGTCAAGATCCCATTTCGCCTCGGCGAACAACCAGCACGCGCGCCGCCACTGCTGCCCGATCCCCGCCGCGGCCGCCATCCTCGTCACCGTTCCCCGGTCAGCCAGGATCAGCCCGCACGCCAGCGCCATGAACAGCCGGCGCGTGGACCGGCGCGCGAACACCGGTGCCAGCTCTTCCGGCAGCTCACGCCATTCCGGCGGCATGGGCAGGCTCTGCTCAGGCAGCATCAGCGGACACTACCGGTCATCGGCGGTGTGCACAGCACCGCTGATGCTGCCGTATCACCCCGTCACCGCCAATTACCCACGCCGCAGCCGCCCGTGCCGTCACCCACGCCGACGGGAACGCTCACTCACCGCGATACTCGGAAACACGAGTCTGGGAACACGACCCGATAAATACGGTGCATCTCAGGCTGCGGCTGCTATGGCGTCCCGGTGCGGGACGCGAAGGTAGCGCTGTACTAGCCAGATACCTGGATGAGGCCGGGGCGAGTGGGCGACTCTCAAGCTGGTATCTGGGCAAGCACGGCGTGCGCGGGGAGCAATACGAAGGTGAGGCTGCAGCCTACGACGGTCCGGAGATGTGGCGTGTCACCTATGAGGACTGGCGGGCGGGCAGCGATCTGGCATTGGTCCTTTTGACGCTCGACGCTCGGGGGCGGCTAGCCGAGGGGCGCAAGCTCCATCTGGAGCGCCGGGTCCATCTGCACTCCAACCGCCTGGGCATGAATTACCTCGATGAAGGCAGCCTGTACCTGGGACTGGCGATTGGCTACCTCGCTCACGGCGGGATCGGCGCCAGTCCCGGCGGCGCGAAGGCGCTAGCCACACTGAGTCAGATCAACGACGCCGCCGCCGCCGCCGTTGAGCAGAACAAGGCCAACTAGCTGATGAACAGCCAGTGTCCCGCGGTTCTGCGCCCGAAGATGACGCGATGACCTACGACTTCGATGGCCAGGCCCAGGACGAAGCATCCGGCCATCCGGCAGAAAGGATTGAGCAGCTACGAGAGTTGTGCCGCACCAAGGCTTCCCGGCTCAGCGCCGCAGGCGTGCGCGGCCACACCATCAACTTCGTGCCGTCAGCCTGGGCGAAGGTCGTCAGCTTGCCGGTCAGCGTTCCGCGTACAGGCAAGATCTCTCGTGGCGACGTGCTCGACATCGGAGAACGGGTCCGCCAGGAGACGTCCCAAGCTACAGAGTTGCTGGTAACGAGCTTCGTCTGGGGTTGGGGAACTACCGGCTTCGGTCCGAGTCGGCTGCGCGGGATTCTCGACGCCGCGGGGGAGAGCCTGGAGCCTTCGCTCCAGCGTGCGCTGGCGGCGGCCTTCAAAGAGACTGACGCGCCTGATCCCATCGCCGGGTATGCCTACCTGTATGGCGGCTACATGTCGAACGAGTCAGATACGCGCGCTGCGCCAGGTACGCAGGAGTGGGCCAGACTCTGGGGATATGGGCCAGCGTTCTTTACCAAGTTGCTGTACTTCGCAGTGCCTGAAGCCCTGATACTCGACAACCGCCTGGCCAATGCCGTGCATGACCTCAGCGGGTTGCCGGGGCTTGTGAACTCAGCCGGCCGTTCCAGGCCATGGACACCCTACCGGTATGCCGTCTACCTGCACTGGATGCGCCAGACCGCCGCTGCCGTGGGCGTCGAGCCGGAACTGCTGGAAGTCACGATGTTCCAGCCGCCTGGAGACATAGCAGACGAGCATGATGCCGCAGACTGACCACCGCCGTACGCCCGCTGTACGGGACAAGAAGCTGCCTCTCGACTCGCTTAGATCGCTCCCGGTACCTGGAAGCGGACGCCTGACGGCTTGTAACTAACGATGAGCCTCTGGTCCTGGGCCCGAAACTCGGCCGCGTACATCGCCTGGCACGAGAGCGGCCACGCTGCCGCCTACTGGGCTCTGGACATTCCGCTGGCGTAGATCACGATGGTCGGCCGGGGACAGCAGGACCGACCGCATGAACCGGTAGATGTCAAGCAAGGCACGAACGGGCAGAAGGTGCTCATTGGCGCGAGCGGAGTCATAGCGGGGTTCATCCACATCGGACAGCGCGTGACTGCCACAGGAATCGTAGATCTGCTCCTTCGATCGGCGGATGGTCAATTCGGGCTGCAGGGCGTCTATCCCGGCGCCGTGAACCGCCTACCGAGAGATCCGCTTTTCGCGCCAGGCCGACCACCTTCTGACGGGACTGCGAAAGATTCGTCCTGTCAGTCGCTCCGGTCATCGAACCGATTGCCCCGCCGTTGCTCCGTCACGGCACCTCGAGGGAGAGAAAGCATGTCGTTCGCGGCAAATGCGATGGCTGGCCGCGGCGGGACGCGCCGACCTTTGGCCTTGCCAGCATGGACGACTGAATAAACGAGGAGCCCAACGGGCTGGCGGGGTGTGATCATCTCCTTATGGACAAGCGCCAGCGCTGGTTTGGCGAGGGTGCGACGGCTCTTCGCCGAGCATTGGAGCGGGTCGGCCGCGCCGACGAGCTGCCTACCCCAGGCGACTGGTACGCCTGCCCGTGTTGTCTCGGGTTGTACGCCCCCGAGGCCGTCGCCAGCCGCGTGCTGACGATCGAGGATGTCCCGCCGAAGGCACTTGGTGGGCGGCCGATGCTGCTGACTTGCAGACAGTGCAACAACACTGCCGGCAGTGAACTGGATGCCCACGCCGCTGTGCAGACGCTTGGCGACTCTCTGGCGCGCGGTATCGACACGGAGCAGTGGGTCAAGGCCACATCGCACGCCAACGGAATCCCGCTGCGCGGGAAGGCGCGAATAACCAATGGCGGCCTGCTGTTCGTTGGCATCCCGCACCAGAACGCGCCAACGGTAGCCGCCGAGTTCGAGGCAGCTGTCAGCGCGTATGGGTCAAGCAACCCCGGACCGGGACTTTCGGTAACGGTGCACACATCGTTCGACGATGCCCGGGCAAGGCTGTCCCTGATCCGTGCCGCGTACCTGGCTGCTTTCGCAGGGCTGGGCTGGACGTACATCTTGCGGCCGGCCCTAAGCCCCGTCCGAGAGCAATCGCGAGCTCCCGACGTGCAGATCATCAAGCCGTACTTGTTCCGAGATCCGAGCACTCCGAGTACACGACGCGGCATCCTTGTCGTGAGCGATCCGCCTGACCTGGCTGCTGTCGCCGTCACCATCGGTGAATTCACGGTCTTCCTGCCTGGTTTGGGCCAGGACGGCGGCTGGGAGCAGGTGGCCCGGTCGTACGCTCGGCGTGCCGAATCTGACGGCCGCCTGGGAGTCAGGCTGCATGGCAAGGCCGTACCTTGGCCGACTTCGCCTTCGTACTTCCTCGACGTCTGAAGCAGTCGTGGCTGTTCAGCCGTTCGTCTGGCGAGCCGTAATAAAAAGGTTGAATATGATGATCTTGCATTATGTCGGATTTCCGCATCCATTGAAGATCTTCCTTACGTCCGCGATGGACCGCGGAGAGGCGGACCGTTATATGACCGCTAGCCGTAGCGCCTCTGGAAGTGGGACGCCGCCTCGCGAGTACCCGACCGTGGCGAGCGCGAGTGCCGCCACCATACGGTCGAGCCTGGATCTGCTGTCGCTGCCGTATCCGTTCAGCCAGGTCGGCCTGCTGACCGTGAGTGAGTTCGTAAAGCTCGGCGAGCAGCGGCGGAGCCGAGCCGCCCGTGGCCTCATCCCGCCAGTGAACGAACAGGTCCTGGAGGAGTTGCACCGGTGTCGCGTGCTCGTGCCGCTATTCCGGGTCGACCTTGAACCCGTTGCTGGTGCGCCGGGCATTGACATCTCGACCAGTCGGACGGCTCAGCAGGTGCACACGACCGTCATCAGCGAACTGCTCCGCGGCGCGACCGAGGGCCGGGCGGTCGATCCGGCTGTCGTCGGCTTCGAGCCGTGGCCACGTGAGCGCCAGCGCACTCTTTGGCCGTCCGTCGCGGCGGCGTACTTGTATTCACGCCACCAGCTGCTCGGCCTGGACGTGGCGATGTCATTCGTCACGAAACTCGACGGCGAGCGGGATGGCCATACGGTGACCTGGCGGCTGCCGGACGCCGCTCGGCCGAATGCGCTGACGGTGGGAGCCCTGGCCACGTGGCGGTTCTTGGCGATCACGCTATCGGCCCTGGATACGTACTACTGGCCGCAGATCACGAGCACGGTTCACCACGACTTCCCGACCTGGCGCCAGGTAATGCGGGACTTTGATCCTGCCGCCATGCAGTCCTGGCTGGGCCTCTCGCTTGGCCAGATTGAGAAGGAGATAACGAGCCTGCTCACCTCGGCCGCGTTTCGTGACGACACGGGTGACGTGTACGAGCTGATCCGCCGGGCCAAGGCCAAGGCCTGGGAGAGCCTGCGTGGAGATGCGGCCGGTGCGATGGACCTCCGGCTGGCCGCCGATGTCCTCACTCGGTTTGCAGAGGACTTGGAGCCTGGCGGGGACTACGCGGCCGCACTGCATGCACCGCTGTCTCAGCAAGGGCTTAGCGCACGGCCAGAGTCCCTCGATGCGGCGCTCACCGACCTACGGCTGTCGCCGTTCCCGGCGCTAGTGATCGGCGTCGAAGGTGCGACGGAGTACCTGCTGGTGCCCCGCGTCATGGAGTTGCTTGGCATCCAGTGCGACCACAACCGCATCCGCATCGTCGACTTCGGCGGCACGGACCGCGACCTGGCGCTGCTGGCGCGATATGCGGTCGAGCCCATCTTGGGCCGAGACTTCGGCAACGGAGTAGCGCTTGACCGGCCACTTACGAGGTTCCTGGTCATGACCGACGCCGAGCACAAATACGCGACCCCCGCCAACCGGCGGTACCAGCGCAAGCTGCTGCTTGATTCGCTGACCGTCAACGTGCCCACGGACGTGCGGTCGGACTACTACATCAACACGCGGCGCGGCCGGGTTGTAGAGATCGTGACCTGGGGGAAGCTGCCATTCGAGTTCGCCCACTTCACGGATCGAGAACTGGCAGACGCGATGCTGTCTGCGGCCACGGCGCCCTACCCGCACGATCGCGCCCGGCTGGTGCGCGGCATCCACATGCAACGAACCAACAGCGCGTCCCCCGACGTCGAGGAAGTCTTCTGGCGAGGCAGCGGCCTCACGAAACCGGGTTTGGCCCAAGCGCTGTGGCCGGTACTCGAAGCAAAGATCAACACGGCTATCCAGCAGCGCAAGCCAGGACCGCCGGTGATGCGGGCATGCATCCGCGCCTACGAGATGGCCTCTGTCTCTGCGGGTCTGTCGATGATGCTTCGCCGTCGGCGCTGGAGACGGCGGTAGCCAAGTCCGCCAGGCCCGTACGAGCTCAACTCCCTGACGGTCACGCTGTATCGAATCTGCATCGCCTCGACCTCGCGGAACGTGATCTCCTTGATCTGCTGGTCGTTCCTGTACAGCCAGACGCTGCCAAGGTCTCCGAGATGGTCGATCTCGCGGCTGCCTTTGTGCTCCAGGACGTCCGCGATGCCCCCGACGTAGTTGGCGTTGTCGCCAGGATTCAGGTCGGCTGGCGTGTACAGAACGACGTCAAGCCCGACGCGGCCGGACTCGACGGGTGTGAAGTCTTGTGTAGCGCATGCATCCCGTGCCGCTTCCAGGAGCGCGCGCACGCGCGGCAGGTGGGTGTGCCTCACATTGAAGATCGAGGTCCCGCCATCCTTTGCTGGCGGGAGCCCGGGCACGTCGAAGGAGATCTTGTTGGCCGACCCGCCACCGACCGTGTCGTCCGGGACAGCCTCGATCTTGCCTGACTCAATGCACCAGAAAGCGACGACAGCGTTATCAAGGATCTTCGTCCGACTCGTCCGCCAGCCGCTGCCGGTCACATACCGCTCGGGGCGTACCTGACGGGCGACCTCGGCAAGATGGTCGTACATATCGCGGAAGACACCGGGTTGACGGTAGTCCCCCAGCGCAGGGTTCGGGATGCCGAAGAACGCACGCGTGTAGTCGCGGTCCATCGGCGGAACCAGGTCAGGCAGCAGATGGTGGAGCGTCTTCGTCCCGGCCACGATCTTCGCGTTGTTCTCGACGACGCCGAGCGAATAGACAAGCTGCCACACCTGCTCGGTCAGGCCCGCCGGCAGGCCAGTGCCGTTAATCGCCACCCACTCAAGTTGCTCCATCGTCGGCAGCACAGCATGCAGTGCTGCCTTGAAGTCATCGAGCGGCACCAGCTTGGACCGGCGCTGGCCTATGCGCCACTTGCGCAAGGTTAGATACAGGCTCTCTATGAACGCGCTGCTTTCGACGGCCGCCCGAACACTGCCCGCCTGCTGCCTGAGCGCCACTGTCTTGCGGTGCACGCGCAGTTGCTCAGCGCTAAAGGGAGGGTTGTCGTCGTAGGCCTGGACGTACTCCTCAAACCCGGCAATCAGTTTGGCGACGCGGGCCTTCACCTCGTCCTGGCGAGCCACGGTACCGTCCTTATTTGGCTCTCCTGCCGCTTCCGTGGGTGAGCAGAGGGTAGCGGATAGTTCTGTATTGCGTGCTGGGCCTGGGTTTGCGGTTGCTGCCGGGGGTGCTGCGGATCGACGCTGCAGCGCGCCGGTTCTCAGCGGTGGTCCGGGAG